>NZ_JCAXER010000001.1:0-341327 GCF_059758675.1 Cytobacillus sp. GQ23 | reverse complement strand
CTACTATGCTAAGTAATCAATTTTTTATATTTTTTACTATATATTTAGAACGTATTTTAGAAAAGTTTCATATTTTAATGGAGAAATCCTTTTAAGAGGTGATATTTATTGAAAGATAACAAATTATTAATACATCTTCACTTGGCAAAAACAGGCGGGACAACTTTAAATCATATTATTAATAATAACTACGAAAAGGAAGCAACCTACCATATTTACACTGCTGATCAAAAAGAAAAAACCAAAATGTTCAACGAGATATCACTAAAAAATCCTGTATGTGTTCAAGGTCATTTCCCTTTTGGTGTCCATAAATATTTTAAGAACAAATCTGAGTATGTTACTTTAATTAGAAATCCAATTGATCGTATAATTTCTGAATACTATTTCATCCAAAGCTTCTCTTGGCCACCTTGGCTCGATAAGAAAAATCCTGCTCATCAAAAAATAGTAAATTTTAGTTTCGAAGAGCACATCCGGCAGCCTGGTAATAAAAACAAACAAGTTCGATTTATATCCGGCAATCAAAAAATCCAATTAAATAAAACTGATTTGGATACGGCCATTCATAATATAAATAACTTTTTTGTTGTAGCCGGAATTACTGAAAAATTCGATGAATCTTTATTTTTGATGAAAGAGAAACTTGACTGGAAAAATGTCCACTATCAGCGTACTAACGTTACAAAAAAGAGACCTCGCCTCAACGACTTATCAAGTAATCTCATTAAACTTATTGAAAAAAATAATCGTTTGGACATTGAATTGTATAATTTTGCAAAAAAAAGACTAAATGACCAAATTCATCAATTAGATAGTGAAGACAAGTCAAAGCTAAAATCCTTTTTATCCCAGGCCAATAATTAAAGAGACTGAGTATAAATAATTGTTAATTCTAAGGCATACTAAATACTAACTGATATAAAAAGTAAAAAGGTATCTTATAAATAAGGAAGCTGTTGGTTTTATTCACCAACAGCTTTTGTATTAGAAAGTAAATTAAGAGCCTTTTTAATTTCTTGTTCCTGGGATTTATGACATATGAGCAAACCATCGGCAGTTGACACAATAATTAAATCACTTACACCCAACACGACTAGATCCTGGTTATCAGATATTATTGTGCAATTGCTGGAGGACAAGACATTGACATTTCCAATTAAAATATTTTCACCGCTGTCCTGATTATATATTCTCTCTAACGACCTCCATGTTCCCAGATCATCCCACTCGAATTTGGCGGGAATAGTATATATGCAATTTACTTTTTCTAGTATTGCGTAATCAACAGAAATTTTAGGGAGTTTAGAGTAAACTTCTTTAATTTGGCTTTGATTGTTTTTTAATGTGTTCCATAGATAATATTGATATTTTTCCATATAGTGGGCAATAGTTGACGGTTTCCATATGAAAATTCCGCTATTCCAAAACACATTATCACTGTTTAAAAGTTTTTCCGCATACTTTTCAGTGGGTTTTTCGATAAACCTCTCTACTTTCAGTATTTTATCTGCTTTTTCACTAGCCGCTTTTATATAACCGTAACCTGTTTCCGGCCTGGTTGGATTTATACCAAGCGTAACAATATTATTATCTTTTTCAGCAATCTTTTCTGCTAAATGCAGTGACTCTTTAAGTTCTGCAGCATCAGAGATATACTGGTCAGCTGGACACATTACTAAAACTTCATCGTCTAGCTTTTCCTGAAAAAACATAGCTGTAAGTGCAACACACGGGGCTGTATCTCTTCGTTCAGGTTCCAAAATGATTTGTTCTTGAGGCAAATTTGGTAATTGGTCGATTACCAATTGTTTGTACTCTTCTGTTGTGACTACAAAGATTTTATCAATAGAAAGCCATTCTTTATATCGGTCAAAGGTTTCTTGAATCATAGTTTTTTTTGAGATTAATGACAAAAACTGTTTGGGTTTTTTTTCAATACTCCATGGCCAAAATCTTGTTCCTTGTCCGCCCGCCATTATTACTACCTTCACCTTTTTAAGCCACCCCCTTATTTTAGTCATATATATTTATATGTGGACAAACAGCGCTGCGAAAGGGCAGAAAACTAGTTTTTGCTGATTTTGGGGGCAGTTTAACATTAAAGGCTACTTTAGTACCTCAGCGCGCCAAAACTGATAGATATCATGCAGAGACTTTTCTATAGATATTAAGGGTTTCCACTTGGTTTCCTTTAAAAGTTTCTCATTACAGCCAATAAGGGTTACGATTTCTGAGGGTCTCATTTTTGAGTCATCAACTACTATTTCTATTGGAGTTTTAGAGAAATCCAGGAGTATATTTAATATTTCTTTTATTTCTGTTCCTTTTCCGGAACAAACATTATAAATTTGACCCGCGTTTCCATTAACGGCAATTTCATAATAAGCAGCTACAATATCCCGAACATCGGTAAAATCTCTTATAGTATCTAAGTTACCTATTTTCATTATTCTTTGCTTTGTTTTACTTTTATTAATTAATGCAATTTGATGAGCGAAGTCTGAAGTTACAAATCCCAGCCGCTGGCCGGGACCAATGTGATTAAACGGCCTAACATGAATAACATTCATGTTATCAGCAGTGTAATATTGTCTTGCAAGCATGCTAACTGCTGTTTTACTAATCCCATACGGACTTATGGGGTTTAGAAGGTCGTTTTCAGATACCTTTATTTTGACTGTTCGTCCATATTCTTCTGAAGACCCAATAGTAATTACTCTTATTCCTTTATTTACTTTTTTAACCGCTTCCAGAAGATTTATAGTTGTGATGATGTTTGCTTCCATCACCTCTCTTCTTTCAGCCCATGAATATTTCACATTACTTATCCCTGCTAAATGAAAAATATGGCTGGGCTGAATATCTTTTAATAGAGAGACAATTTCTTCTTGGGACAATAAATCCAGGACTATCCAATTTTTTTCTTTTCTTCTTATTCTTGATGTACCATATACAGGAATGGACTGCAGGCTAAGATACTGTTGCAGATGTTGGCCAACAAAACCTGAGACACCAGTAATTAAGGCTTTCATATCTAACTCATTAACCTCTTAAGATCATTATCAACCATCATGGCAACTAAGTCGCCAAAAGATACATCGGGCTTCCAGCCTAGTTTTTTCTTAGCCTTTGTAGGATCACCTAATAATAAATCAACCTCTGCAGGCCGCATAAATCTCGGGTCCTGTACTACATAATCTTTCCAGTTTAGTCCAACATGGGCAAAAGCAATTTCTACAAACTCCTTTACTGTATGGGTTTCTCCAGTTGCGATGACGTAATCATCCGGATTATCCTGCTGAAGCATTGACCACATTGCTTTTACATAATCTCCAGCAAAACCCCAATCACGCTTTGCATCCAAATTTCCTAAACGCAATTCATTTTGCATACCTAATTTTATTTTTGCCACAGCATCTGTTATTTTACGTGTTACAAATTCAATCCCTCTACGAGGCGATTCATGATTAAACAAAATCCCCGAACACGTATACATATCAAAACTTTCACGGTAATTCACTGTAATCCAATGTCCATACACTTTTGCTGCACCATATGGACTTCTAGGGTAAAAAGGTGTGTTTTCACTTTGGGGAGTTTCAACCACTTTACCAAACATTTCACTGCTGGATGCCTGATAAAAGCGGGCATTTGGCTTAATCAGCCTTACTGCTTCCAGTAAGTTTGTAACCCCAAGTGCTGTTACCTGCCCTGTAAATATCGGCTGTGGCCATGAATCAGCTACAAATGACTGAGCGGCTAAATTATATACTTCATCAGGCTGTGAAACTTTTATAGCTTCAATTAATGATGCTGCATCTAGAAGGTCACCTGATATAAAGTGGATATCACCTTTTATGTGGTTTATATTTTCAAAGTTTGGGGTGGAGGATCTTCTTTTTAATCCATACACTTGATATCCCTTACTTAGTAAAAGCTCTGCCAGGTACGAACCATCCTGTCCAGTAATTCCCGTAATCAAGGCCTTTTTCATCTTATCAGCTCCAAGGATTGTATTTATTTGAATCATTATATTTATATGAAATCCAGAGATCTATTGAGTAGTCTAATAAACTAGTTTTTAAATTTTGTCTCTATGCTAAGCGAAATATTTTGATAAGTCTTACTTTTAAAACTATTGCTGGAGAAAATTGATATGTGCTTTGGGGAAATCAGCAGATATTTAGTCAAATGTTACTGACATTGGAGTATCCTCTAAAATAAGAGTTCACTATACAAAAAAACACAATAAAACACTTAATCAGGTTTTAATTGTGCTTTTTCATTTTTTATAAGATTTTATCTGAATTTTGTTTCCCAATTAAAGTTTATTCTTGGATCATTCCATGCAATGCGTTTCTCGTCTGGTTCTTCTTTATTATATGACTTGGTTGTAAAATAAATAATCACTGCAGGTTCTTGGCCAAGCACTCTATATCCATGAGCAACTCCTTTAGGAATCAAAAGCATAATTGGGTTCTCTTCACCCATGTAATATACATCAGTTTTACCTTTTGTGGGAGAATCGGTCCTAAGATCAAATAATACAACCTGTGCATTGCCGGATGGAAAGAACCAGAGATCATCCTGGTTTTCATGATAGTGAAATGCTTTGATTACTCCTGGATAGCTCATGGACCATGAAGCCTGACCAAAATTAGATAAGAATTGCTTTTCATCATCACGAACAAGTTCTGCAAAAAAGCCCCTGTCATCACAATGTTTAATCAGCTTTTTAACCCGTACACCTTCTATCATTCATGAATCTCCTTTCGTATAAATTCATTTAAAGCTTCTCGCCAGTGTCTCGGGGACTTAATATTTTCTTCTGCTAACGAATTTTGTCCTAGTACTGAATAGCTTGGCCTTAGTGCAGCTGCTCCATATTCTTTGGTTGTTATTGGTTGTATAAGTTCCTGATTAAATCCAGCTTCCTGAAAAATAGCCTTTGCAAAGTCATACCAGCTGCATGAACCAGTATTGCTTACATGATAAATGCCATTCTTTTTATTTAGTAAAGGTATTATTGTATCGACCAGATCATTTACATAAGTTGGAGAGCCAATCTGATCGTTAACTACTTTTATTTCTTTTTTTCTCTTTCCTAAATCCAACATAGTTTTAACAAAGTTTTTTCCATCATGCCCATACAGCCATGAGGTCCGAATAATCGTACCATTATTCAGCTGCTTTACTAATTCTTCACCAAGCCATTTACTCATTCCATAGACAGATAGCGGGTTTGGTCCGTCATCCTCATTGTATGGCTTCATATTTTTACCGTCGAACACATAATCTGAGCTAATATAAAACATCCGCGCTTCAATGCTGGCTGCTGCCTGTGCTACATACCCCGCACCAAGCCCATTAACTTCAAAGGCTTTTTTCTGTTCATTTTCGCATTGATCCACTGCAGTATATGCTGCTGCATGGATAATTAAGTCTGGTTTTACTCTGTATATTATTCTTTCTACTTCATCTTTTTGGGTGATGTCTAATTCATTTCTTCTCAAACCAACTATCTTATGGCTGGGAGATAACTTTTTTACTAGTTGCTTTCCTAATTGACCTTGTGCTCCAGTAATTAATATAGTCATCCTTATCACCTGCTCTTCATTTTGCCCGATCATACCAATCTATTGTTTTTTGTAGGCCGTCTTCGAAAGAGACAAGCGGATTCCACCCCAACTGCTTAGATATTTTCGAAGAATCCATTGCATACCTGCGGTCATGACCCGGACGGTCTGTGACATGTTTAATCAAATCCGGGTTTTTACCAAGCTTATTCAGAATAATCTCTATCACTTCCCGATTGGTTTTCTCTTCTGAGCCACCTATATTATAAATTTCTCCTGGTTCACCTTTTTCAAGAACCAATCGAATGGCACGGCAATGATCAGTAACAAAAATCCAGTCCCGGATATTTAAACCATCACCATATAACGGTATCTCTTTATCCATCTTTGCATGTTCTATCGTTTTTGGGATGAATTTTTCCAAGTGCTGCGCAGGTCCAAAGTTATTGCTGCATCTTGTAATAATTAGAGGGAGTTGGTGTGTATTAAAGTAAGATCTGACCAGCAGGTCTGCGCTTGCTTTACTTGCGGAATAAGGATTGTTCGGTCGAAGAGGAGTTTCTTCTGTAAATGGCGGTTCTTCCGGCAATAGGGAACCATATACTTCGTCTGTTGAAATTTGAATCATTTTATTTGCTTTCCCCTCTAGAACAAATTGGAGGAGATTGAATGTACCAATAATATTGGTTTTAATGAACGGTGCAGCATCTTCTATGCTACGATCTACATGTGACTCCGCAGCAAAATTGATAATGGCATCATATGTTTGATCAAAAACTTTATCCAATTCTTTTTTATCACTGATGTCACATTTGAAGAAACGATACCTGTCATTTTGGTCGAACTGTTTCATGTTCTCACGAATTCCAGCATAGGTGAGAGAATCAATATTTGTTATTTGGCAAGGGGAGTTATTTAACATATATGAAATAAAGTTAGATCCTATAAACCCTGCACCGCCGGTTACCAGGAGATGTGTTTTTTTCAATTTACTTCCCCCTTAGATGTAACTTGGTTATCATGAGTAAGCTGAGCAGCTTTATATAGAGAATCAAGTGTTCCTGCATCCGTCCACCAGCCTTTTAAAATGTCATACTGAAGCTGGTTATTTTTAATATATAAATTATTTACATCCGTTATCTCAAGTTCATTTCTTTTTGAAGGCTCAATCGCTTTTATAAATTCAAAGACTTTTGGGTCATACATATATATGCCTGTTACACAATACGAAGAAGGAGGGCTGCTTGGTTTTTCTATAATAGATAGAATTCGCTGTTTAACGGGATCTAAACAAGGGACGCCATACCTTTCAGGATCTTTAACTTCTTTAAGCAGGACCCTCGCTCCTTTATCTTGTTTCTCAAAGTTTTGAATATAAGGTAATAATGAATCTTCAAATATATTATCACCTAGAACCGCAACAAAATTTTCTCCATTAGTAAATTTTTTGGCACTCATAAGTGCATCAGCAATTCCTCCACCCTCATTTTTCTGAGCTTTGAAATGGAGTTTAACATTTAACTTCTCTCCATTTCCTAAAATTGCCTTAAATGCACAAAGGTCATTTTCATTTGTAATTATTAGGATCTCGTTTAAACCTGCCTCCCTCAATCTAATAATTGGCCAATATATCATTGGATAAAATCCAACTGGTAAGAGGTGTTTATTGATGATGAGGGTAAAGGGTCTCAACCGCGATCCAGTACCACCAGCAAGGATAACCCCTTTCATCCATTCTCCACCTTTCATCTGTTAAATTAAGAAATTGTATTTAACCCTTTTAATTAAATATAAGCAGTATATGCTGCTTGAATCCTTTTGACATAACTTAATCTAGCCTAACCTTCTATTCTAATTATTGATGTCTCCTGGCACCCAGTGCCTCTTTTAACAAATTTTCAAGATATTTCGAATAGACCTGAGGATTCAATTGTTCCTGAGGTACAAGTTCAACATCTGTATAACCTGCCTGCAGCATCTCACCTTTAAGAGTATCCCTAAAGTAATTTAAATCTTGCTGTGTAAAGAAAGATTTCCAATTGTTGAAACTTCCTGTACGATGAGTTCTTTTTAAATTGCCAACATCTCTTTTGCCAATCAGTCGGAAACCAAGATATTTTTCCAATTCTTTTGTATTAAACATAATAAATTCTTCATATTTTAATATGAAACTATTTTGAGGCAGCTGTTTCAAAAATTGGTAGTATTCTTTTATTGCTGGTACTTGATTTTGCAAAAAATTACTGCCGCGGATTTCCTGTACTTTGTTATTTAATTCTATTGCAGAAATTGACTTTGGGTCTTTTTCTTTTTGCATGATAAGATTCTGCCATTCTTTGAGTTTAGACATATTTAGATTTGGAACATTTTTTATAAAACTAAACGGCCAGTACATTAAATATGAGATAAATTCATCCCGCGGGTCTCTGATAATAAAGATTATTTTGTCAAATTTTAATGGAAACTCATTATTAACAATTTTTTTTAATGTATTCCTGCTGTATTGGCCATATAAAATTTTCACAACATTATATTTATTATCAGTAGTATCTAAAGGAGACAAAAAAAACTTTTCTTTTGGCGGTTCTAAAAAATATGATGCATTTGGCAATGAGTTTTGAATGGTTTTTGACACAACAGTTGTTCCGGTTTTAGGCCTACCAACCACTAGAATATTTTGGCCAGCTTTTTTCAAAAATTTTTCACTCCCTACTTTTATTATCTTTCCTGAAACCCCTCTCCTATATTTGGAATCATATGCCATAATGATTCTTGTCCCATTGTTGCTCTCTTTTTGGTTAGAATCCCTTATTAAAAAAATATTCCCACCGATCAAATATGTTACAAGATATAGACAAATTATTATATTTGCCTTTAGTCTTATTAGAGTTTTAGGGCGACTGTGTATCTAGCAAGGCAGCAGTCTATTTCTTTCAAATAGATGAAAATACAGGCAAATATTATGTACAAGTCATCGAAACGAACATAAACATGATAAAGACAAAACGTTACTAACAGTCTGGAGAGATCACCTATGAACCATGAGGCAATTTTTCTTTGCTTCATCTTGACATGCATGTTTATCGTTCTAATAAAGGAATGGCTATTGCCTGAACTTACAGTGTTTTTAGCTTTGGGGTCTCTTATTTTAGCAGGAATTTTGACGCCAAATGAGGCTTTAGCCGGTTTTTCAAACCCGGGTGTACACACCGTAGCATTTTTATTTATTTTAGGTGCAGCCGTGTCCAATACCGGAATACTCGATGATTTTGTAAGAAGAATTTTAACAAAAAATAAAAATATCCCCCAGAATATTATCCGATTGATGTTACCGGTATCTTCCCTTTCTGCATTTATGAACAACACACCAATTGTTACAATGCTCATTCCAACCGTGCAGAATTGGGCTATCACTCACAATATAAAACCATCAAAATTGCTCATCCCTCTCTCATATGCAGCTATTTTGGGAGGAACAATTACATTAATAGGAACATCAACAAACCTTGTCGTACAGGGTCTTTTATTGGACAAAGGGCTGGAGGGTTTTCATTTATTCGATTTTTCCTTTATTGGAATCCCCTTAGTTCTGGCAGGCATCCTTTATTTTGTTCTGGCAGGACACAGACTATTGCCTGAGAGGGCCCACTCCATAAAAATGTTTGAAGATGGGAAGAAGGAGTTTATATTTAAATTTAAAGTGAGGGACGATTCTTCCTTGGTGGGAAAAACTATTAAGGAAGCCATGCTCAGGAACTTAAATAATTTGTTTCTGATAGAGATTATCAGGAAAGGAAAAACCATCATCCCCGATCCAAATGAGGATGTCATTCAAGCCTGTGACATTCTAGTTTTCTCAGGAAATCCAAGTGAATTTATGAAAATCAATGATCTTCTTGGGTTAGACAGGTATACACCTATAGATACATCATCAGAAAATAGTAAAAATACAACTCTGTTCGAGGTTGGAATATTGGGAAATTCTCCTCTCATAAATAAAAAAATTAAGGAAAGTTACTTCCGATCCAAATATAATGCCGTAATAGTTGCGGTAAAAAGAAGAGGAACGAAGATTACAACAGGAATAGGCAACTTAGTAGTTAAACCTGGGGACACTTTATTGCTGCTTGCTAAGAATGACTTTTCAGAGTCCTGGTCAGATTCCGAAGATTTTTATTTTCTTACTAATTCCATTCATAAAAAGAAGCCATCAACACTAGACAAATTCATCATGATGTTCATCATTACAGGCATTCTAATATGTTCATCACTGCAATTACTGTCAATCTATAAACTAACATTAATTGCATCTGTATTTTTAATAATCTCTAAAACTATAACGGCATCTGCTGCTATTAAGTCAATTAATTGGAATGTGCTCATACTAATGGGAAGCTCGATTGGGATTGGGAATGCAATTGAATCAACTGGACTGGCAAAAATAGCAGCTCAGTTATTAACCCTATTCCAGTCCAGTTTGGGTGTCATTGGAATTTTGATTCTATTTTACATCATTACTTTAGTATTAACAGAAATCTTAAATAACCTCGCAACTGCAGCCTTTATGTTTCCCATTGGCTACTCTATTTCCACTCAGCTTGATTTAGATCCAATGATGTTCGCTATGGTTACAGCTATTGCTGCATCCTGCAGCTTTTTGACACCTATCGGCTACCAAACAAACTTATTGGTGTATGGACCAGGAGGCTACAAGTTTACCGATTATTTAAAAGTTGGGCTGCCTTTAAGCTTAATTTGCATGATCATCACCATTTCTTTAATAATTCTTAAATGGCTTTAAATTGGAAAGGAGAATCACAAATTGGATAACCAGGAAAACAAAAACATTGTCTGGCATGATTCTGTTATTACAAAAGAAGATAGACAAAAGCTTCAAGGACATAGAAGCTTCATGGTTTGGTTTACTGGGCTTTCAGGATCTGGGAAATCAACTATCGCCAATGCTCTCCAGTATGAATTATTCAAAAGAGGAATAAGCGTTTATTTGTTAGATGGAGACAATCTTCGCCATGGCATTAATAAAAACCTGTCTTTTACTGAAAATGACCGAAAGGAAAATATCAGAAGAACTGCCGAAGTAGGAAAGCTTTTTGTCGATGCAGGCATTGTTGTGTTTGCTGCTCTAATTTCTCCTTTTGAACAAGATAGACAGAGCGCAAGAAATATAGTTGGGGCTGATGAATTTATTGAAGTTTATGTAAAATGTCCAATACAAGAGTGTGAATACCGTGATCCAAAAGGGCTTTATAAAAAGGCAAGGAAGGGGGAGATTAAGCAATTTACCGGGATCGATCAGCCCTATGAAGAGCCAATCAATCCGGAAATCACGATTGATACAAGCGAGCTTTCTGTGGATGAAGCGGTGACTGCTCTTCTTAAATATCTTGAAAAAAAACTTCCTTTAAAAAGGAGTGAAGAAAAATGACATTAAGTATTCCCCATGGCGGAAAATTAGTTAACCGGATAGATTTAAATTTCGATATGACAAGTATTAAGTCAGAAGTAGATATAGATGCAACTTCCCTCTCTGATCTTGAATTGATTGCGAATGGAGCTTATAGTCCTCTAACCGGATTTCTTGAGCAAAAAGATTATGAGTCTGTGCTCCATCATATGAGGTTAACAAATGGTATCGTTTGGAGTATTCCTATTACTCTTCCTGTCACTGAAGAGTCAGCGGACCGTCTCATTATTGGGGAAAAAGTAAAACTGAACTTTAATGGCGTATGTTATGGAATATTGGAGCTTAATCAGAAGTATATTCCAGATAAAATGCTTGAATCACACCAGGTTTACCAAACGGTTGAAACAGCCCATCCTGGAGTAAAAAAACTATTAGAACGTCCAAATGTATATCTGGCAGGCCCGATTTTATTAACAAAGATACCACCAAAAAGCCCGCATTTTGCCCAATATCATAAAACACCTCTTGAAACCCGAAAGCAATTTAATGAAAATAACTGGGAAACGGTTGTAGGGTTCCAAACAAGAAATCCTGTTCACCGTGCACATGAGTATATACAAAAAACAGCACTTGAAACCGTGGACGGATTGTTCCTAAACCCCTTAGTAGGCGAAACAAAATCAGATGATATACCTGCCGAAATTCGGATGCAAAGCTATGAAGCATTATTAAAGAGTTATTACCCAAGTGATAGAGTGTATTTAGCCGTTTTTCCCGCTGCTATGAGATATGCAGGACCAAAGGAAGCGATATTCCATGCGCTCGTCCGAAAAAACTATGGCTGTACCCATTTTATTGTTGGCCGGGACCATGCAGGTGTTGGAGATTATTATGGCACATATGACGCACAAAGAATCTTTACGCAATTCAAAGCAGATGAACTGGGCATTACTATCCTGCCATTTGAACACAGCTTTTTTTGCAGAAAATGCGAGAATATGGCTTCAAGTAAAACTTGTCCGCATGGCAAGGAAGACCATCTGCATCTCTCGGGTACAAAGGTAAGGGAAATGTTGAGAAATGGGGTCACCCCTCCTCCGCAATTTACTCGACCTGAAGTAGCTGATATATTAATTAAGGGTTTAAAACAATCATAAAAGGAGCTGTTCAAAATCTGAACAGCTCCTTTTATGGTTTATATCCAAACTCTCCTAAAGCATGCTCTTCAAAGTGATAGTCAGAACCGCCGGTCATTATTTTATTATATTTTTCGGCCAATGTTTTATAACGGTTAGAATCTTCTAATGAATGCTTCCGGTGCCACACTTCAATTCCATCCAGCGAAAGATTTAATAGTTCTTCAACAATTGTATCGTCTCTAACTAGGAGCGGATGTGCAAGGACTGCCAAACCACCTGATTCGTGAATTAACGAAATTCCCTCCTCTGGTGATAATACCATTTTGTCCACAGCACATGGTTTTCCATCAGCCAAATAAAGATCAAATACCTCCTGGACATTTTGTGCATATCCTCTATCTACAACAGCTTTAGCTATATGAGGCCGTGCAATTACGTCACCGCCGCTATGCTGTTTAATATCTTTTTCAGAGATATTTATTCCTAATTCAGCAAATTTCTTCAGGATTAGCTGGGCCCGGTTTTCACGATGATCACGTATTTCCTGCAGCGTTTCCTGCAATTGGTTGGATTCCTTTATTCCATATCCAAGAATATCTATATTTTTCCCTTTGTATTTCGTACTTAATTCTATTCCTGAAATAACATTCAATCCATATTTTTTTCCTGCTTCTACTGCCTCGTTAATGCCCTGCAGCGTATCATGATCAGTGATAGCAATTGATTCAATCCCTTTGGACACCGCCATTTTCACAATTTCAGCTGGTGAAAGTACCCCATCTGATGCAGTAGTATGCATGTGAAGATCAAAATTCCCTCTCTTAATTATTTCTCTTAAATTCAATTGATTAACAGCTCCTCTACTTTTTGCATTAAACCATATTCAAGTTGCTTTAATACTTTTTCACTCATATCTTTAGTATAGCTGTTTACAGAGAAGTAAAATTTCACTTTAGGTTCAGTGCCAGAAGGCCGAATGGAAAACCAGGAGTTATCTTTCAGACTAAATTTAATGACATTGGATTTTGGCAGATTAATATCTTCTTCCTGCCCTGTCAGGAATTGAAGTCTCTTACTTATTTGAAAATCTTCAAATGTGGCAATCTTAACACCAGCTATTTCTTCAGGCGGGTTTTTTCTGAACTCATTAAGAATGCGCGAGATTTTTTCTGTGCCCTCTTTTCCTTTTAAAGTTAGAGATTTAAGGGACTCCTGGTAATACCCGTAACGAGCATATAGGTCATACAAAGCATCAAAAAGTGTCTTGCCTTTTGATTTATAATAAGCCGCCACTTCTGCAGCAAACACCGCAGCTTGTACAGCATCTTTATCCCTCACAAAATCGCCAATTAAATACCCGTAGCTTTCTTCGTACCCGAATTGAAATAGATACTCTCTATTTCCTTCAAACTCTTTGATTTTTTCGCCAATATATTTAAACCCCGTCAGTGTGTCGATTACAGTTAGGCCAAAATCCTCTGCAATGGCTCTCCCAATATCTGACGTTACGATTGTTTTGATAACCGCACCATTTTTAGGAAGTTTCCCCTGCTTCTCCTTTTGGGATAATAAGTAATGAAGCATTATAGCCCCGAGCTGATTCCCTGATAATATCTCGTAATCTCCGTTTTCATTTTTTGCAGCCACTCCCAGTCTGTCTGCATCCGGGTCTGTGGCCATTAAGATATCTGCATCCATTCTCTTTCCGTATTGAATGGCCATTTTAAAGGCTGCATGCTCTTCAGGATTTGGCGATTCTACTGTACTGAAATCAGGATCAGGTTCAGCCTGCTCTGTTACGAGTGTGATGTTATGAAAGCCAAAGGCTTTCAATCCTTCACAAACAAGTTTTTCGGCTGTTCCATGAAGAGGTGAAAAGACGATTTTTAAGTTCGTGCCTTCTTTTCTGGCAATGTTTTGATCTACTTGTATCGTTTTTAATCTTTCCAGGTATGCATGATCGATTTCTTCCCCTATGAATGTTAGAAGCCCCTTCCTAATCAGGTCTTCTTCATTCATCACCTGAACAGTTAATTCATCTTCCACCCTGTTGATGTAACTCGTAATCTTTTCAGCATCAGAAGGAATGATCTGTCCCCCATCCTCCCCGTATACTTTAAAGCCGTTATATTCAGGCGGATTATGGCTCGCAGTAATCATGATGCCTGCGGATGCATTTAAGTGACGGACGGCAAACGATAATTCAGGTGTGGGTCTCAGCTCCTGGAAAAGATATACCTTTATCCCCTGCATGCCTGCTGTCTTTGCAGCTTCCATTGCAAACTCTGCTGATTGGCGGCGGCAATCATATGCGATCACAATGCCGCGTTTTTTGGCAGTTTCTCCTTTTTTCTCAATATAATCGGCAAGGCCTTTTGCTGCCTTTCTGACAGTGTATATATTCATTCTGTTTGTACCCGGTCCCAATTCTCCCCTGATGCCTCCGGTACCAAATTCTAAATCCTTATAGAAGCAATCCTCTAATTTATGCTGGTCCATATTCAACAGTAAGTTCTTTAATTCCGGATCTAAATTTTTTTGGGAAAGCCATTTTTCAGCCTTTGAATTCCAAGTCACGGTTTGGTATTCTCCCTTCTTCAAAATATTCCATTTATTATATGCAGGAGATCGTGGAATGGCTGTCCCATGGCCTATAAGAGTTTTCGCTGTTTTTTAATGTTTATTAAACTGTCAATGATTATCGGGCTTCCTAATGTTTTATCAAAAGAGTATCTTCTCGAAAGCTTCTATATTCATTGCCGTAGATGATACTCAGCCGCCAGTGATCATTTGTCCAAATGAGCTCCTGACTTTGCTGTTACTATAGCAGCTTACAAATGAAAATATGATCCAGCAATAATATAGGTATTTACTCATATTTTTCCCCGAGCTTCATTTATTTTCAAATTTCTGACATAATCTCTGTTATAATGAAATTACAAATAAATTCAACAAATTTTCTGAATTTAATTCCATGGATGGACGAGGCGATATTATTGCTGATATTCTTCAAGGTTGCAGTTTGGATTATTGTTGCTTGTCTCGGTTTTTATGTTTTTTCAGTCTGGTTATGGGAAAAGAAAGTAAAAGAAAGAATGTCTGTCATAAGGAAAACCTGGTATATTCTTTATGTGCTTGGTGCCGTTATTTATTGGACCGGCAAACCGGAGTCCATTTTTACTGACTGGCAGAACTATCTGATTGTCGGGGTTATATTTGCCCTTGTTGATGCCTTTATTTTCCTTGGATCCTATCTGAAGAGAGTTGGAAATAATGAACTGGAAACAGATACAAGGGAGCTGCTTGAAGAAAATAGTGATTTGCTGAACTCGCACATGAACAAGCTTAAATCATTTCAATATTTATTGAAAAATGATCCCATAGACATTTATTATGGAAACAAGGAAGCGTATCTTGCCGGCATCGAAAAGCTGCTGGCAGACTTTGCTGAGAAAGTGGATATGAAGATATCCTTATGCAAATACTCTACCGAAGAGGAAAAGGAATATCTTCTTGAGCACTACACCGATAAAGCGCTGATTTATAGCCGCCTGGACCGCCGGGAAGTATATTATGACGCGGAAGAAAAGCTGGCGCTGATCCCGTTTTCCATATTGGAAGATGACTATGTTATTAAACTTACCTCCGACCAATTCGTAACCGAATTCGACTATTTGCTATTCACTTCACTCATATCAATATACGATCTAATGCTCCCTGCCGAACAGGAGGACGAAGACCATGAAGGAACCAGCGGATAAAAAAACAGAGAAACAGGAAATACATGCTAAAAACACGATGAAAACGCTCAAAAAGAAATCACGGGTCAGCCTGCCCGGTTTTGAGGTAAGTCCCCACACTGAAAGGATATTAAATAAGAACAAAAGGCTGATAAGCGTTTATACCAAAACGAAGGCTTAAGCATATTATGTGGCGTGGGAGGAAATTTCTTCCGCGCCCTATTCATGTTCAAATGATGGGGACATATAATAAAGATAAAAAGGGCTGATTCCAATGAAAAAAATGACCAAGAAAGTGAAAAATATTAACTTCCCTTCCTTCTCTGTTTCACCCTACACCAAAAACCTGTCCAAAAAAACAGAGGCCGCTATACAGGATTCAAATAAAGAGTTCAAACCTCCAAAAAATAATGCTTGAAAAAACCGCCTTGCAGGAAGACGGTTATTTTATAAAAAACTTCACCTTTTTTAATGCATTCTTTGTCGTCGGATAACGGAAAGGCAGATCAAATCTGGTGGTTTGTTTCAGTATGCTTTTTTCATGTGAAAACACATCAAAGCTTCCCTTTCCGTGATAAGCGCCAATTCCGCTCTCCCCCACTCCGCCGAAAGGCAGATACGGTGAACTCAAATGATAAACGGTATCGTTAATACATCCCCCACCAAAGGATATGCTGGATAGAATCTGTTTTTGTACTCCTTCGCTTTCTGTGAAAATATAAAGCGCCAAAGGCTTCGGACGTGCGGTCACCTCACCGATCATCATGGACAAGTCCTCGTATTCAAGCACCGGCAGAATCGGTCCGAATATTTCATCCTCCATGACCTTATCATTCCAGGTAATATCACTTAGAACAGTCGGTTCGATGCTTAGTGCGGTTGAATCATACCTTCCCCCGTGAATAACCGTTCCATCGGCCAAAAACTTGCTTAGGCGGCTGAAGTGTTTTTCACTGACGATTCGCGTAAAACTGCCGGATGCAATCGGATCTTCTCCATAAAGCTCAAGTATGGCCTGTTTTAATTCTTTGAGGAATTCTTCTTTTACTCTGCTGTGGACATAAAGATAATCGGGAGCCACACATGTTTGGCCGGCGTTAATGTATTTTCCCCAGGCAATTCTTTTGGCAGCAAGCTTCAGATTGGCATCTTCATGGATGATGCACGGACTCTTCCCGCCCAGTTCAAGGGTTACAGGTGTAAGGTTTTTCGCTGCGGCTTCCATAATGATCTTTCCAACAGGGACACTGCCTGTGAAGAAAATATAGTCAAGCTTTTCATTTAAAAGCGCCGTACTTGTTTCTGCATCACCTTCAACTGCTGCAATATACTCTTCTGGAAAATGATTGCTGATTAATTTTGACAGCAATGCTGATGTTTGCGGCGTTAATTCTGAAGGCTTCAAAATGGCGCAATTTCCTGCGGCTATCGCTCCAATCAGCGGTGCAATGGCGAGCTGGAAAGGATAATTCCATGGCGCTATTATTAGTGAAACTCCATAAGGCTCGGGGTAGATATAGCTTTTGGAACCGATCTGTGCAATGGTGGATTTTACTTTCCTAGGCTTTGCCCACTTTTTTAAGTGTTTCATTGTAAAGCGGATTTCCTCTAGCAGGATTCCAATCTCTGTCAGGTATGCGTCAAACTCACTTTTATTAAGATCCGCCTTTAAAGCATCCATTAATTCCTGTTCATGCTGCTTTATGACTGAGCGCAGCTTGCTGAGTGCTTCCATTCTGAATGAGACATCCTTTGTTTTACCTTCGGTGAAAAATCTTCTTTGTTTCTGTATGAGATCGCCGTAATTTTCCATGGATACCTCCAAATGGGGTTATTTATGGATATATTATCATTTTGGCGGAGGTAAATACATTAATAGGTATGTATTGATTATAAAAACATTAGGGTGCAAGCTTTACAAATAGATTGGTCCCGCTGTTCCCTCCGAGATGATCAGCAGAATCCGGAAGATGCGATGAGGATGCCAAAGATTAATTCCTTTTCAATCTCACGGACCACATCCAGTTTTCTTTCTATTGCCTGCTATCGGTTTGATTCGTCTTTTCATTTCTTAATCCTTTCTATGATGGTGGAATAGCATTTAAATGAAGCTGATCAATAAAAAGAGTGCCGAACGCTGGGTCCGGCACTGGATGATTATCTGGGCAATTTAAAAAATTCCCTGCTTTCAGTATAGTTGCCTGCCAATCTGCCAAGCGGCTGCAGCTTTTCCAGATCCACCTTATAATTCCCAAGGTAGTAATCGTCTTCTATGTGATAATGAACCATTCGGCCTATAACCAGGTGATCACTTCCAAGCTGTATAATTTGTTCAAGTTTACACTCCATATGAATCGGTGCTTGCTTGACTCTTTTAGGCACCACTGAATGGCTTTCTGCAGGCGTAAGTTCTGCTAAAGTAAACTCATTTGCATCACTTGGGAGGTTCTCTGCACTTTTATGCATTTGGTTGCCCAATGGGGCAGGAACCACATTGATGACAAACTCTTTTGTCTTCCGGATGTTGACCAGTGTATCTTTTTCTGTACCTTCGCGGTCACCGACACCAGGACCAATTGAAATACAGAGCATGGGAGGATTCCTGGAGGCTACTGTAAAGAAACTAAAAGGCGCGAGATTCAGGTCTCCTTCCTCCGACACAGTGGATACCCAGGCAATTGGTCTCGGCACAACCGATCCGGTTAATAACTTATAGACATCTTTTTCTCCAAGTTCTGACGGTGTAAATTCCACTTGAGATCACTCCTTTCTTCCGTTAAATGATAATGTTATTCTTTTTATTCATAATAGTTAAAGTGGTCAGCAGGGTAAACACAATAGCCATCATGCCCGTAATTAGCAGCCAGCCTGACGAGAATTGACCGGTCTGATCCACTATAAAACCAAATAGCGGGGGTATGATTATGGCCCCGGCCGACCCCAGTGTTATACTAATTCCGCTTGAGATGCCTGCTTGTTCTTTTGGCACCAATTCACTTGCAAGGTTCATCCAGATGCCATTGAAGCCCGAAGCAGCAAATCCAAACAGAGCCGTAATAGGCGCGATTACCCAAAATGGGGCTGAGTTGATGATAGCCGCTGACGCGCTGGCAAATGCTGTAATAATAGTGATGATCATTAGAATGATAACGCGCCTGCCATCAAACAGCCGGTCACTGATTATACCCCATGCAAGCCTTCCGATCGTTCCGAATACTTCTGATATAACTAAAAGCAATCCGGATAAAATGATTGGAATCTTCAGCTGTTCATACGCAAATAAGACGATATACGTATTTAAGCACATTTGTGTACCATTCAAGCCCATAGCACTGAAGCTGATAAGCATTAATGCTTTATTTTGTACCATCTTGAACATTGATTTGTAAAATTGAAGTAAATTCGTGTCCCTGGTTTTTGCCTGTTCCAGTTCTGGCGGATCACGGTAAAAGTGATAGGAGACAAACCCTCCTGCCAATAAAAGAAGGCAAGCAATCAGCAAGACAAATCTCCATCCGAAAGAGACACTAAGGGGAAGCAGGATCAAGCTTGCCAGAGCCGAACCTGCCGTGATGCCAGTTTGCTTAATTCCCATTGCGGTCCCCCGCTGTTTAAGCGGAAACCAATAAATAATGCCCCTGTTTGTTACCGGATGCATGGATCCATATCCTATACCTCCGATAACAATCAGTAACAGGACAAGCCAAAATTCATGGAGCATACTCATGAAAAGATAACCTAGCCCCATTAAAGCTGATGCCAGAACCAGCAATCTTCGGGATCCTGCCACGTCAGTCAGAAAGCCTGCAGGCACAGAGATAATGGCCTGGCCCAAAAAGAGTGCCGCGGGGAGCATACCGATTTGCGATTTGGTCAAGGAAAGGTCCTCCCCGATTAAAACACCCAGCGGTCCAATGCTTCTGCCGACAAAGGCTACCATCAGCTGTGCGAGCAGAAGAAATAATAGCATTTTCCATGGATTTTCTTTTATGGCAAATTGCTTTTCTGCCAGTGAATTACTCATAATTAATCATCTCTTTTTTGGCTATTAAGCCTTTAAATTGATTGCTGTTGTATCTTCCTCCAGAACTGTGCTCTTTGAAACAGCTGGAGCTAATAGAGAACCTGCAATACAGATAAAGAAGTTCAGTCCTAACCCAATAACTCCGCCGTGAATTCCATAGATGGTTTTATAGCCTGTAAGAGTAAGCAATCCTGCTAATATGGCTCCTGCAAGCATTCCCCAGAAGACAGCTTTTCCAGATAAGCGCTTCCAATATAAACCCAGTACAAAAGCCGGGAATACCTGAACAAGCAATTCGAATTTTAAGACGAAAATTTCATAAAGTGTTCCCGGAGGATTCCAGGCAATCCACAGAAGAAAGATGATGGCAATGATTCCGCATACTTTCCCGACCATAACCTTCTTATGTTCAGATGCCTTTGGATTGATAAATTTCCCGTATACGTCATTAGAAAGCATGGATGAAAAGCTGAGCAGAACAGAGTCGGCTGTAGAAATAATAGCAGCAACAATTCCTCCAAAGAAGATGATCATAACCCAATAGTAAAATGGATTAATGGCGGCAATCTCATTGGCCATCAGACCTACTAGCTGTTCAGATCCTGTCTTATCCAGCCCCGGAAAAAGCATGATTCCAATAATCCCTACCATAAATACAAGACCCGTTGTAATGGGCGGCATCCATGCCATGCGGGCAAAGGATTTTTTCAGTGTTTTCTCGCTTTGTGCTGAATATATTCTTTGAACAGCATGCGGATAAATACTTGCACCAAGTCCAACAAGCAGGAGCATACTCAGCCAATTGATATTCACTTCCATTGGAGGAACCGCCGTTTTTGCAGGCTCCATTTGCGCAACATAGCTGGTAACCTCTGAGAAACTTCCGCCTACCAGGTATAATCCGCCGATAAGGAAGACAATGATTCCAATCATAAGAACAATGCCTTGCATAACGTCTGTAAAAGCAACTGCCTTCATTCCGCCCATCCACTCATAGGCAAGCATAACAGCTACAAAAACGATAACAGCGATTTGGTAAGGGATCGTGCCGCCTGTCATTCCTGACACAGCCTGGCCAATTGCAACAAGCTGTTCTAAAAGATAGTTTCCAAGCCCCCAAAGCATGAGAAAAATACTAAGCAGTGTGACTGCCTTAGATTTAAAGCGGTGATCTATCCAGTCAGTAGGTGTAACAAAGTTTCTTTTTTTTGCAATCACATATAATCTTGGAGCAAACAGTAAGTAGATTCCTATAATAATTGTCATGAACGATATGGACTGAATCCATGAAAAACCTGTCCGATAAGCTGTCGGTGCATAGCCGACAATGGTATTTCCGCTATATTGCGTCGCATACAGGGTGAAAAAGAGTGCAATGAAACCGAGGTTCCTTCCGGCAAGGTAGTACCCTGAAAGACTGTGATGAAGGTTTTTCTCGCCTCTGCCGGAAAGGTAACCAATTAGAAGCATGATTATGGCAAAGGCTGATAATATAATGATTCCATCTGTGCCTGCAAATGCTAAATCATTCATGCTTTATCCCCCCTTGCTTTTTCGGCTTCTTCCTGGTCCTCTACGATATTCCATTCATTTACACAAAGCCAGCTTAAATAACCGCACATGATGATTGAAAAAGCTGTCGAGATAAATGCCCATAACGGAAACCCGAGAATATAGGGTTCTGCTGCCGCATCAGGAAAATACCAGGGTACTACGCCAAGTGTTATGATGACGAGGACTATCCAAATCCATTTTTTTCGAATAGGTTCTTTTATCGATCTGTTTTCCATATGGCTTCCTCCCTTTTATTGGAATTTAAACTTCCAGCTTATAGAAAATCTTATGTGCCGATTCAAAGGAGTCTATTAATTCAGCTGATTCCAGAGTTGCTCCGATTTCATCCAGCCCTTTCAGCAGCTGATCTTTCCGATAAGAAACGATTTCAAATTCGACCATATAGCCGAAAGAGTCTTCGATTCTTTGATTCTCTAAATCCACCCTCAGCTGATAACCAGGTGATTCCCTGCTTTTTTGAAACAGAATTTCAATATCCCTTTCAGGCAGAACTATTGGCAGGATGCCATTTTTAAAGCAATTATTATAGAAAATATCTGCGAATGATGGTGCGAGGATCACTCTAATCCCATATTCTGCAATGGCCCATGGTGCATGCTCTCTGGATGAACCACAGCCAAAGTTTTTCCTGGCCAGCAGAATGGGCGCTTTACTGTAAGGTTCCTGATTTAGAATGAAATCCTGTCTTTCCCTGCCATTTTCGTATCGCCATTCGTAGAAGAGGAATTCTCCAAACCCAGTCCTTTCAATTCTTTTTAAAAACTGTTTTGGAATAATAGCATCTGTGTCAACATTTGCAGCATCAAGCGGAGCAACTATGCCAGTAAATCTGTTAAAAGACTTCATTGTACACTGACCTCCTTGCTATTCTTAACAGGCCACTCCCTTACATCTATGAACCGGCCGGCAATCGCTGCAGCAGCAGCCATTTCAGGACTGACCAAATGGGTCCTCGCATTTCTTCCCTGCCTGCCTTCAAAGTTTCGGTTAGAGGTCGATGCACAGCGTTCTTCCGGAAGAACCAAGTCCTCATTCATACCGAGGCACATGCTGCAGCCCGCTTCTCTCCATTGAAAACCGGCATTGATAAAAATCTGGTTGAGTCCCTCAGCTTCTGCCTGCATTTTTACAAGCTGTGAACCAGGAACAACTAGTGCTTCTACCTTTTCAGCAACTTTGTAACCGTTTACGATTTTGGCCGCTTTTCGGAGATCTTCTATTCGGCTGTTCGTGCAGGAGCCGATGAACACTTTATTGATTTTTATTTCTGTGATGGGTGTTCCTGGCTGAAGGTCCATGTACTTCAATGCTTTTTTAGCTGGTCCTATTTGATCTGCCGGCAAATCTTCCAACAGCGGAATATCTTCTGTAATCCCTGCTGACTGGCCTGGATTTGTACCCCAGGTAACCTGCGGGATTACTTCAGCTGCATTAAAGTCAGCAGTCAGATCAAACTCGGCATCTTCATCTGAAAAATATTGTTTCCATTCTGCGAGTGTCTCTTCCCACTCCACTCCATCAGGTACAGCTTGTTTCCCTTTCAAATAATGGAAGGTTTTTTCGTCAGGCTGAATCAATCCCGCTCTTGCTCCCATTTCAATGCTCATATTGCATATGGTCATTCGCTCTTCCATTGTTAAATTTCGAATCGCTTCACCGCGGTACTCCACAACATAGCCTGTTGCAAAATCATGGCCATATTTGTCAATGATTGATAGGATCAAATCTTTAGCTGTCGATCCTTGCGGCAAATTGCCCTGTATATTTATGGCTAATGTTTTGGGTTTAAATTGCTTTAATGTCTGGGTAGCCAGAACATGTTCTACTTCACTTGTGCCAATGCCAAAGGCCAGTGCGCCAAAAGCTCCATGTGTAGATGTATGGCTGTCTCCGCAAACAATGGTCATCCCGGGCTGAGTTAAGCCAAGCTCCGGTGCAATAACATGTACAATTCCCTGATAGCGGCTTTCCAGGTCAAAAAGCTGTATGCCGAACTCGCTGCAGTTTTTTGCGAGAGCGTCGACTTGTTTTTTGGCGATTGGGTCATTAAAAGGAAGAGATCGATCGGTTGTTGGAATGCTGTGATCCATAGTAGCTACCGTCAGATCCGGCCTTCTCACCTTTCGATTCTTAATTCTTAAGCCTTCAAATGCCTGAGGTGATGTGACTTCATGTACTAAATGCAGATCAATGTATAAAATAGAAGGCTTATTCTGTTCCTCTACGACTGTGTGCTTATCCCATATTTTTTCATAAAGAGTCCGCCCCATAATGAAGCCCTCCTAAATGATATTTTTTTTCTTCAATTCTTCTAATCTATCTTCATCGAAACCAAGAAGGCCTGCGTATATATCATCATTATGCTTACCCATTACTTCAGGACCGGCATGCTTCACTTCTCCTGGTGTTCTGCTTAATTTTGGAACAATTCCGGGCATCGGAAATTCCCCCAGCTGAGGATGATCAACATTAATGATCATGTCGCGTTCTTTATAATGCGGATCTTCCAGGATGTCTTTGGCTGAATAGATCAGGCCAGATGGCACTCCTTTATCTTCGAGGATTTTAAGAGCTTCTTTAGCAGGTAGAGTCTTTGTCCATTCTTCAATCATCGAGTCCAGAAGCTTCATATTCTCCCCTCTGGCATGGTGTGTTGAAAATCTCGGGTCATCCGCCAATTCCGGCTGCTCCATTGCCTCGCATAATCTTCTAAAAACTCCATCCGCATTGGCGCCGATCACAATATAGGTTTTATCCTGTGTAAAATAAATATTGGATGGAGCCACACCTGGAAGGATGTTGCCCATCCTTTCCCTTATATATCCTGCTAAGAGATAATCCGGAATTATGCTTTCCATCACGGAGAATACAGATTCATAGAGGGCTGTATCGACTACCTGTCCCTTTCCTGAACGCTCCCTCTCATGTAAAGCAACCAGGCACCCAATTGTAGCAAAGAGTGCTGCCAATGTATCACCAATTGATACACCAATTCGTGATGGCGGCCTGTCTGGGAAACCGGTTACATTTCTTAGTCCGCCCATTGCTTCGCCCACACTGCCAAAGCCGGCACGATGCTTATAAGGCCCTGTCTGTCCATAACCCGAAGTACGGACCATAATCAATTTGGGGTTTATTTCCGACAATGTTGCATAGGAAAGATTCCATTTTTCCATTGTGCCCGGGCGGAAATTCTCAATGATTACATCAGCTTCTTTTACAAGTTCTCTTAAAACCTGCTGTCCTTCTTCTTCCCGCAGGTTTAATGTGATAGATTTTTTATTTCGTGATTGAATAGGCCACCAAAGCCCAACGCCATCCTTTGACTTCCCCCAGTTTCTCATGGGATCTGATTTTCCTGGAGGCTCGACCTTGATGATTTCAGCACCAAAATCACCAAGGAGACGTCCAGAAAATGGTCCGGCTAATAGTGTACCAAGCTCAAGAACTCTAATATCCTCCAATGGAAGCTGTTTTTCTGACATGTGATTCCCTCCTGTTATTTCTTGAATGCACTTTAATACTTGAATTTTCGTAATCTTGTATACAAATCTAATCGTTTGTATACAATAAGTCAATGAGAATTTTAAAATTTTTCTGAATTTAGTAGAAAAGCCTTTATTTAATACATTAAGTCAAAAGTTTTCAGAATATTTGTTGTAATATTTTATCCGTTTGTATACAATAAAGCCGAGGTGTTGATATGGATGCATACGAATTTATTAAGGATGCCATTATCGAAGGGAAATTTGTCCCAGGCATGCGTCTTGCTGAAGAGTCATTGGCCAAGGAAATGAAACTTAGCCGCACTCCCATTAGAGAGGCCATAAGACAGCTTGAAGCGGAAGGTCTGGTCATTCCTCTTAAACGCGGGGTCAGCGTAAGACATTTTACGAAAGATGATATAAGGCAAATCTATGACCTGCGCACTCTGCTTGAAGGGTACGCTGCCAGTCAGGCTGCCATACACCGGACAGATAGTGATCTAGTGGAAATGGAAAAAGCCAATATTTTATATGAAGAAGCTATTAGCCAGCATGTGGAATCCGATATGGATAGTCTGAAAGATATTGTTAGAGTAAACCAGAAATTTCATGAAGCCATAGTCACGGCTTCCAAAAATGAGCATATTCATTTCCATATTTCCAAGGTTGTGGTTGTTCCGATCGTGTTCCGGTCCTTCTATTGGTATAACAGCTTTCAGCTTAAACAATCTCTTGAGGTACATAAAATCATCCTGGAAGCGATTAAAAATCGGGAACCTGAACGTGCCCGCATTGGAATGCACGAACATATCTACCAGGGTCGTGATCATGTATTAAAGCATTTGGAGCAAATTAAAAATATTCATCTGCTGAAGGAGGAAGGAAAATGATTGAAATTTGTGAAGTCGGCCCCCGGGATGGGTTGCAGAATGAATGCAAAAGGGTCTCAACCAGTTCAAAAGTTGAATTGATTACAAAATTACTTGATTCCGGCATTCGCAATATTGAAGCTGTTTCTTTTGTCAATCAGAAGGTTGTTCCCCAGATGGCAGATGCAGAAGAAGTCCTGCACTCACTGCCTAAAAGAAGTGGGGTCAGATATGGGGGCCTCGTTTTAAGCCGATCCGGGCTGGAACGTGCCCTAAAGACAGATGTGAATTTTCTTCATGTTGTAACCACTACAAGTGATTCATTCAATTTACGAAATGCAAAAAGGACTGTCGAGCAGGCTGTAGAAGAGCTTTGTGTGGTCATAAAAGAAGGCGCCGCTGCCGGCAAAGGTGTGGCGGGAGTATTAGGGACCTCATTTGGATGTCCGTTTGAAGGAGAAGTTCCATTAGAAAACGTATTGAAAACAGCAGAGAGATTTATGGAAGCCGGCTGTACAGAGATCACCCTGGCAGATACTACGGGCATGGCGAATCCAATACAGGTTAAGAAGCTTGCAGATTCATTTTTTTCTGCGTTTGGAGGAGATCTTTCACTTGGTCTTCACTTCCATAATACCCGGGGATTGGGATTGGCAAATGTATTGGCTGGATATCAGGCAGGTGTACGCCGCTTTGATTCCTCCATTGCCGGACTTGGCGGATGTCCATTCGCACCTAAAGCAGTCGGAAATGTTTGTACAGAAGATATGATCAATATGTTCCATGAAATGGGTGTGAAAACTGGGACTGATCTTCCTTCCGTCCTCGAAACAGCCAGGTGGATGGAAACAGTGATGGAACGGCCGCTCGATGGGATGTTAATGAAAGCGGGAATAGCTTAATTACGGGGAAAGCCATCTGTGGGATGGCTTTTTTGTTTGATGAATAAAAGATTAGGTTTTTAAAACCTAAGCTCTATACTTTAAACCTGCTGATCAGCCCTTTTAAATCCTCGGCCATGCCCGTAAGGCGGTCAGCAGATAGTGATATTTCCTCCATTGATGCAGCCTGTTCTTCAGTCGATGCCAGTACACTTTGTGTGGCCATGGCAGATTCATTAGCCACATGGGTTATCTCATCCATGGACTGGACCATTTGCTGGGAACCGGCAGACATTTGCTGAATGGCTGAAGCGACTTCGTGCATTTGATTGGTCACCATGCTGACAGACTGACGGATTTGCTTGAAAGAATCCCCTGCCCCCTTCATGACTTCCATGCCTTCTGTTACTTCATGGTTTACCGTATCCATGGTTTGGACAACCTGATGGGTTTCTTCCTGAATTTTGGAGATCAGCTGGCTGATCTGCAGGGTGGATTCCGCCGATTTTTCGGCGAGATTTCTAACCTCGTTCGCTACCACAGCAAAGCCTTTGCCCTGTTCCCCTGCACGGGCAGCTTCAATGGCAGCATTTAATGCAAGCAGGTTGGTTTGAGCGGCAATTCCTGAGATCACTTCGATAATCTTCCCAATCTCTTGTGAACGCTGGCCAAGTCCTTTTACCACCCTTGATAAATCCTGTACATTTACATGAATCGAATTCATTTGGCAGCCTGCTGTTGAAATGGATGCATCGCCATGAATGGCTTTTTCCAAAGAATCATTGATTTGGTCTGTCACATGTTCTGAGTTTGCCGCCACCTGTGTCAGGGTTTCAGACATCTGCATAATGACATTGGAAGCTGTTCCGACTCCTTTGACCTGATTGTCGGCACCAGCTGCAACCTCCTCAATCACTTCAGCAATATGGTTTGTGGCCATATTTGTCTGCTGGGCGCCTGATGAAAGCTGCTGTGCGTATTGTGTGACTTCGTCTGAAGCCAGAACCACTTTATTCAGCACCTCCTGCCAAGCAGAGGCGGTATGATTCAGTGCTGAAGCTATAGAGCCAAGCTGCCCCACTGATTTTTCATCCAGTCTCGCAGACATATTTCCATCTGCAAGTTCTTCGATAAACCTATTAATTTTGCTGATGGGTGCTATAAATTTACGGTAATTCATGAATGCGGATAATATTCCCGCCAGCGAACCAAGAATGAAAATAAATCCAGAAGTGGTCCAAAAAGCTCGGCCATCAAGCCCATTGCCAACACATACGGCAATGCTGATGACCAATACGGCAGGAATAATAATGATTAAAGTACGAAGAATATAGCTAAGCTGACTCATGAAATAGACTCCTTTATTATTATTTCATAATAATTAATTCCTTTTTCCCCCTCTATAATCATGTAATATCAAGAGACAAATTGATTATAGTAGAAAAATGGAAGATATATCAATATATTTTGAGGATTTATTTTTAAAATAATTTAAATAGTCAGGCATTTAATGCTAAAAAAATGCCCGCCTCCATAGAAGCCGGCATATACAAAATTTATTCTGCTGCAGCAGTCCTTGTCACTTTTTTTGCCATGGAAAGGGCTGCTGTACCAAGAGCCAAGATAATAAAAATACTTCCTGCAGCTGCATTGTATTCAACGGAGGTTGTCTCAATCATGATTCCACCGATCATGCTGCCAAATGCCATTCCCATGTGAACTGCTGAGTTGTTCAATGTCTGCTGAATATCAGACGTTTCAGGTGTTACTTCAATTAAGTAGCTGTGTATAGCGGGTGTGACCGCCCAGCTGAGCATGCTCCAAATAACTACTGTGACAAGGAAAACCGGAAGGGAAAAAGCGGCAAAAGGCAATGCGAAAAGAGTTATTCCAAACATGGCAACCAGCGTTAGAATGACTGATTTTGCACCAAATCGATCTGCCAGGTGACCACCCAGGCCCCCTCCGATCACCGCTGCGATCCCGAAAATCAGGTACACGATACTGACCCAGTTACCATCAAGATCCATCTTCATCTTCAAGAAAGGTGTCAGGTATCCGTAAAAAGCCAAGTGGCCGGTCATTAATAAAAAGGATGTTATCTGTATCAGCGCTATTTTCCTGCTTTTCAGCGTTTTAAGCTGAACGCCAATCGGCACAGCTGGCTTTGGAGCAACCTTTCCCAGAAAGAAGTAAACCCCGGCCATTGACAAGAGTGTCAGTGCTGAAATCAGCACGAATGGGGCTCGCCAGCCAAAAGCATTTCCAAGCATTAATCCAATGGGAACTCCAAGTACAAGTGATGCACTGATTCCCATAAAAACGATACCGATCGCACGTGCACGATATTCTTCTGAAACGATGTAAGAAGCCATTGTCATGCATAACGCAATGAGCAATGAGCCGCTTGCTGCCGACAAAATCCGGCCGACTAATAAAACACCATAAAACGGGCTGAATACAGCCACAATATTACCTGCCAAAAATACAGCTAATGAAATCATCATTAAACGGCTGCGTTCCATTTTCACTGTGAGTGTAAGCAAAACAGGTGCCGCGATAGCAAAAGCGAGCGAGAATACGGTAATTAATAGCCCTGCCTGCCCCAGACCGACATCAAGATCTAAAGCAACAAGATCAAGCAGCCCGCCTATAATCAATTCCACCATTCCAACAACAAATGAGATGATTGCCAATAAATAGATGCGTTTATCCAAGCTGAACTTCCTCTCCAGTAACCTAGCGAATATGTTAATTTCAATAAAATAACATCTTAACATACCTGACCGTGTACGCTCAAAGGATTGAATAGTCTAAGAACAATAAATGTTATTTTGTAAATAATATTTATTTTTTGGGGAAAAATAAGAATACCTCCCTAAGACAACTTCCAGAAATTACATGTTTGAATATAACAGTAAAATAGGAATGTAAATAACAAATACTGTAAAGGAGTTGATTCATTTGTTGGACAATCAAGCAAAAAAAGGGCATAATTTATCCCCGCTTAATCCGCCTGTAATTGAAGAAATACAGACTGCCGGTACAACTCCTAATGACACAAATGCCATCAAAAATATGGAACCTGAATTCGATCTGACTGGAACTGTATTAAACGACTATAATTAATAGATAATCCCTGCGGGTCTCTTAGCAGGGATTTTTTATGGCAAGTTTGTCCTAGGGGACGCATATGCATGTAATATTCCTTGTTTATCAGCTTGGAAAATAACCTAATGGAGAAGGATTCATGATTTATTTATTAATGGTTATTTTCATTATTGTACTTGTCATGCCTTTTCTTTCTGAGTTTGTGGAAAAAAACCTGGAGATGTTCTTATTTGTAATGGGACTTTCAGCAGCTCTGGCAAGCGGAGTCCTGAATGCCGGTCTTTTTGTACAAGCGGCACAGGAGCCAGTTAAAATTACGCTTGCGGTGTTTATTGCGGGCCTTTTGTTTAAATGGTTTCAGACAAATCTGGAAAAAAGCATCCTTTCAGTGAGCAGGCGCATGCCGTTTCGAATGTTTGCAGCTTTGATTGTCATTTTCCTTGGATTAGTTTCAAGTGTCATTACCGCGATAATCGCTGCGCTGGTACTTGTGCTAATTATCAGTGCCCTAAGGCTGGACAGGGCTTCTGAAGTCAGATTGACGATACTCGCCTGCTTTTCGATTGGCCTTGGCGCTGCATTGACGCCTATTGGCGAACCACTTTCCACCATTGCAATCAGTAAAATGAAAGAAAACTTTTTCTTTCTAATTGAACTAGTTGGACCGCAAATCCTGATTGCCCTCGTATTTTTTGGAGTAATGGCAGCAATCGCTGTTAAGCCGCCTGTTTCGGGAAGAGCATCGTTTAGCAAGAAGCCTGCCAGTGAAAGCTTTGAAGAAATTTTTGTCAGAGCTTTGAAGATTTATTTCTTTGTCATGGGCCTTACAATGCTTGGTGCCGGTTTCGAACCGCTGATCAACCACTTTTTAATCGGTATGAATCCGCTTCTGCTCTATTGGATCAATATGATTTCAGCTGTACTGGACAACGCAACGCTTGCCGCTGCTGAAATCAGTCCATCGATGGATCATTTTACAGTGGAATCAATTCTGCTTGGACTCCTGATCAGCGGCGGAATGCTGATCCCAGGGAATATTCCCAATATCATTGCTGCGGGAAAATTGCAGATTACGAGTAAAGAATGGGCCGTATTCGGAGTTCCTTTTGGGCTGGTCACTATGATTGGTTATTTTGTGTTTATTTTATTTTCTGGGATTGGATAAGGGCTGCTTGCAGTCCTTTTTTGTTTTGGTTACTTAGTTTACATAACATTATTATAATTCACTTAAAAAGAAGCTGCATTTTCCAGCTTCTCATTTAATACTCCTATTCATTTTTATAATGGCAGCTATGTTCCTCGCTGATCTTTCCATATATACCCCTGCATCCTTAAAGGCATCTGGCAGCGAAATAACTCCTGGAACAATACTGAATAGTGCTTCGATTCCATGCTCATGGACGATATGACTGTCGTCAGTTAATGAACCTGCAAGACCAATGACAGGTATTCCATGTTTCTTGGCTGCTTTCGCTACCCCAATCGGCGTTTTCCCAAAAATCGTCTGGCTGTCAATTCTTCCTTCGCCAGTGATGACAAGGTCGGCATCTTTTACTTCTTCCTCAAAGTTAACCGCTTCAAGGACGATATCAATTCCTCTTTTTAAATCAGCATTCAAGAATGCTAGCAAAGTTCCGCCAACCCCTCCAGCAGCGCCTGCCCCCTCAATATCCCGGAACGGTTTGCCAAGTTCGTGTTCAACCACATCTGCAAAGTGGCCCAGATTCTGATCCAGCAGCCCAACCATTTCAGGAGTGGCCCCTTTTTGCGGACCAAAGATAGCGGAAGCACCTCTTGGACCAGTTAATGGGTTATCAACGTCACAGGCCACTTCAATATGGACATCCTGAAGCCTTGAGTCGAGGTTTGACATGTCAATGGATGACAGCTCAGCAAGCGACCCTCCGCCCGGGCCGATTTCGGTGCCAGTTTTGTCAAGAAGCTTTCCCCCTAATGCCTGAATCATCCCAGCTCCAGCATCATTTGTTGCACTGCCCCCAATTCCAATAATGATGTGCTGAACTCCTGTATCTATTGCTGCAGCGATTAATTCACCTGTTCCCCTCGTTGAAGTCAGCAAGGGGTTCCGTTTTTCTGTGGGAACTAAATGCAAGCCAGAAGCAGCAGCCATCTCAATGACAGCTGTCTTTCCATCCCCCATCAGGCCGAAGAAAGCTTTTGCCGGCTCTCCAAGCGGACCAGTGACCGTACACTCTATAATTTTTCCTCCAGTTGCATCTGCCAGCGATTGAACCGTTCCCTCTCCGCCATCCGCCATGGGCAGTTTTTTGTATTGCGCATCTGGAAAAATCGCTTTAAATCCTCGCTCAATGGCATTCGCTGCCTCAAGTGCAGACAAACTTTCCTTAAATGAATCTGGTGCGATGACGACTTTCATGCTTGACCTCTCCCCTTTTTGTTATTTCGGTATTTTGATTTGCTTTTTTTTGATGAGTGGTATTTTTTTTAGCTTTGACGCCGCTTGTTTTGGCTTTTTTCCAATAAAAGGTATCTATCTTGTATTTAGACGGAGGTTGTTTTCTTTCGCCCAATTAATGGTAGGTGTCTATCTTTTAGTTCCGCAGCTTAATTACAATTAGCCTGATTAGGTGTATTCGGGCGATGTCCAGTAAATCCACATTTACCGGACATCACTCGTGCATTACCCAAATATCTGAAAAACCCCAAATATCAAAGTTGAAATGACGGCAAGTATGAGACCAATTAGCGACTCATATGGCATTAGCTTTAAGCGTTCTTTCATGTCCATATTCACACTTCCTGCGGTCGCATGGAAAAAGCTTCCGTGCGGCAGATGGTCGAGTACGGTTGCCCCTGCGTGAATCATGGCGGCACCTGCCAATGCTGAAATGCCCAATCCTAAGATCGTGCTGCCGAAGACACCGCTTGCGACGGCGGTCCCGGCTGTTGTGGATGCTGTTGCAGCAGACATGAAAATACCTGAAACCGGCGCCAGCAGATATGCTGGCAGACCTGAAGATGTTAACGCATTAATGATTACATCTTTTAAGCTTGAGTTTGCGATGATTCCAGCCAATGTCCCTGTCCCAAGAAGCATAATGGCGACGCCTGACATTTTATTTAAGCCGGAAATAGCATATTCATTGATTTTCCTCGTCTTTTTCATCGCAATAGCCCCGATGATTCCTCCGGCCGGCAGTGCGATCATCGGATCAATGCTGATATCCAATAAAGGACGCAGGGCCAATAAAATGATTGTTACAAGTGGCGCGACCATGGAAGTGATAAATAATGGCAGCTTTGTCTGGCTGTCCACTTCTACTTCCCCATCAGAAATTGCAGAACCTTTATTGACCAATTTTTTAGCAATGATATAGGTGACTGCCAGTCCAAAGATAGCCGGGATGATTCCAGCGGCCATGACCGATGTAAGGGGAACACCAAAAGCATCTGAAGCAGCAATGGCATTTGGATTAGGGGACATGATGTTTCCTGCTTTCCCTCCGCCAATCATCGCCAGCAAAATGGCTGTTTTGGACAGTTTCGCTCTTTTGGCAATCGCCAGGGCAATCGGTGATACAGTGATGACGGCTACATCAACAAATACACCGACAGTTGTCAGGATCATTGTTGCCACCGCTAAGGCTAGAAGCGCCCGGGTCTCTCCGAATTTTTTTACAATGGTTTCGGCAATGGAGGAAGCGGCGCCAGATTCAATCAGGACACCGGCTAATATGCCGGCAGCAAGGATTCTGAGCACCGCCGGTATGATATCCTTGGCTCCTTCCATCATTAAATTCACCGTGTTCGTGATATCTGCTCCGCCGACTAAGCCGCCTATTAAAGCACCTGCGACCATTCCGTACGCGGGCGGAACTTTTTTCAAGATTAATAGTATGGCAATGACTAAGGCTGTTACAGCTCCTAAAGCGCTTACAGTTACATCCATTATGAGTCCTCCCGTGATGTTTGCTTATGTATCTATTGTAAGCGTTTGCGCGGTCTGAATCATTGGGAATGCTGATGAAAATAAACGGTTAAAATATTATAATGATTGTGCAACTGCACAATCATTAATGCCTTTTAATTAATTTGGCAACATATAATTCAAACATCATCTTTACATTCCGCGGATCCTTTCCAGTTAATTCAGTTATCTTATCCAGGCGGTATCTTAAGGTGTTGCGGTGGATGTATAATCGGTCTGCGGTTTTGCCAAGATCCCCGCCTTCTTTCATGAAGACATCCAGTGTTTGAGCCATTTCACCCTTTTTGTCCTGTTTCCTGAGCCGGTCATAGAAGGACAGGGTGTCCGTTTCCTTTAAAGATAGCATGGATATTTCAGCTTCGAGCCAGTACTGATCATAACTGTAATAGTCTGCGCCAGGCTGAATATCCGGTCCAATTAGGGTAAGCTGCCGTGCGTGCCGAAAAGATGTTTTCAATCCGTTTGATTTTTCAGAAGTGCTCCCAATTCCAATAACCGCTTTCCTTTTTGAAAGGCTGACAATCCTCTTTATAGAGGAGATCAGTTCAGAGCGCCCCCCTGCTTTTAAAATTACGATTTCATTGTTGAACGTTACCCCTGTTAAATCCTGGTTTCCCAACTCAAAATGGATCGTATTGATTAGCTTTTGATAGTCGTTCCCCAGTTCTTCCGGCAGCTTCAGCACAATGGCTGTACGCGGGATTTTAAGTTCATATCCCAAAAAACCGGCCCTTTCCTCTAACCAGGATTCATTTATGGACTCTTCAGAAATAAGCAGGTTTACAATTTCGCCCTGAAGACGCTGCTTCCACTGTACTCTTTCCATTAAAAAGGACTGTTCCAAAACGAGTTCAGCTGCCATTTTAACCAGTTCCGCATAATTCCGGATTTGCTCCGGTTCCCCCGTGATGCCGACTACACCGATAATTTGATTGTTAAACTGGATGGGCAGATTGATCCCGGGTTTAGCTCCTTTTAGTCCGGAAGCATTTTTTTCATCAATTTCCACGCTTTCGCCTTTCTTCAGGACCAGCAGAGCGCCGTCATGAACCTGATTGATCCTTTCCTTTTCACCAGATCCGATAATAATGCCTTCTTCATTCATAACATTAATGTTTTTATTAAGAATTTTCATCGTGCGCTCCACTATTTCCTGAGCGAGTTCATAGGATAAAAAATGCACCATTCACGCCGCCTTCCTGATTCATTACTTACAATGTACCATAGTGAATTTGCACAATAAACTAAATAAAACAACCGTGTGTGAATTACACGGTTGTTTATGATAAGGATTGCAGATATGACCATTTGCGCGCTCTCTCATCCTTTGAAAGGCGGAAGCGGTCATCCAGAAGTTCTGCAAGCAGCCCGTTTTTTTCTGAAGGAGGGATAGAAAGCTTTTTTATTTGATCGCGGCATTTTCCCAGAAATTCTGAATATGCGGTCCAGCTTTCATCAAATTGTTCGTCAAGCTGTTTTTTTAGCATCCGGGTCAGCTTCGGGCTCGCGCCATTGGAGGTGATGGCAATCTGCAGCGGACCTCGCCTTACAGCTGCCGGAAAAACCACATTTCCTTCATCAGCTTCATCGACAACACAGACAAGCTGCCCTGAATCCAGCGATTGAGCCAATGCATGGTTTGCTTCACGGTCATTGGTGGCCAGTATGGATAAAAAAGCATCCTTAAAATCAGCAGGCTGCGCTTCTCGATGAATGAGGTCATATCCTTTTTCTTGAGCGAAATGAATGAGGTCATCTGAAAAATCAAGAGAAACAAATGTGATATGGGCTCGTTCACCTTCAAGTGTTCTCGCTTTTCGAAACGCAATTCTGCCGCCGCCGGCAATGACGACTTTTTTGCCTGTTAAATCAATGAATAACGGCTGCATTTACATTCACCTCTCCATTTGCTTTTTCAGCGACCAGATTATGGATCACCTCATGTTTTCCCAGTGTATCAGTCAGAATCATGGAGCAGCCGGCCTTACCTTTCTTATTTACCTCTCTAATTACCTCACTTAGCAGAAGCCCTGAGAATAATAAATAAGGAATAACAATGACTTTGCCGCTTGCCTGCTGGCATATGGAATCAAGACCATTCTGAAAGGACGGAGCAGCTGCAGCCAAATAGCAGACCTGCACATTTTTCACGCCAAGGCGCTGGCTGATTCCGTTTTTAATAGATTTAAAGGCTTGGAGGATGGAAGAGTCGCTGCTGCCTCTTCCCACGATTAAAATAGAATCATCCACGCTGATTGGCTGCGCTTCTGCTGTAACCAGCTCTGAAATGGCAACAAGAATACTTTCCTGTACTCCAAACGGATCTGCCATTTTTACAGTGATGCCAGGATTGTTTTTTATTAACGGGCCAAGTGCTTCAGGAATATCCTCCTTGATATGCCCGGCGGCAAGTAAAAATAATGGCACAACGGTAATTTCAGAGGCTCCTTCCCGGACACAATATTCAAAGCCTGCCTTTATGTCCGGTTCTGTTAATTCAAGGAAGCAGAGCTTTTGTATAGGTGAGTTGACTTTTTTCATGACACTCTCGATAAAAAGGTTTGCTTCAGCAGCCCCTTTTTTTGAGCGTGTGCCATGACCGATGTATAGGACCGCTTTCATATGGCCCCCTCCTTTTCTATCAAACCGAAGCCTACCCTTGGACAGCAGGCAGATGCGGGACAATTTCCTCTTCGAACCAATTAATCTTATGGTGCATGGCGACAACATCTCCAATAACGATCATGCTTGGATTCGTGATGTTTGATTCTTTCACTTTGTTTTCAATCGTAGCAAGCGTGCCTGTAACGGTCCGCTGATCTGAAAGTGTTCCCCAGTGCACGAGGGCAATCGGTGTTTGAGGTGATTTCCCGTTTTGAATGAGGTTATTTATAATATTAGGCAAATGAGATACACCCATATATACGCAAATCGTATCTACAGCATGAGCCAAATGCGCCCACTGGTGCTCGGCCTCTTCGTTTCCGGCCTGATGACCTGTGACAAAGGCGAAACTTTTACTCAATGTTCGGTGTGTGACCGGTATTCCCGCGTAGGCAGAAGCCGCAATTCCTGCAGTGACTCCAGGCACAATTTCAAATGGCACATCATGATTGGCACATTCTTCTGCCTCTTCCCCGCCCCTGCCGAAGACAAACGGATCTCCGCCTTTTAGCCGGCAAACCAGCAGCCCTTTTTTTGCATATTTTACAAGAAGATGATTAATCGTTTCCTGCTTCATGACGTGGTGATTGGGGAGCTTGCCGCAATACACAAGCTGGGCTTCTTTTTTCGCATAGTTTAATAGTTCACGGTTTACAAGGCGATCATACAGAACAACATCCGCCTCCTGCAGGCATCGCATTCCCTTAACAGTCATCAGGTCCGGGTCTCCCGGTCCGGCACCTACCAAATAAACTTTTCCCGTCATTCTCATGCCCGCCCTTTCTGTAATGTCTTATAATATATGCACATTAATGCTTTTCCTAAGCAAATAATCTAATTGTTTTCTATAATACCATTTTTCGGGGTGAAATAGTAGGAATTATTTTTTTCAGAAAAGGAGTCTCCTATAGAAAGAGACTCCCGTTTTTATCGCAGTTTAACGGGCAGTAAGATCCCCACTTCAAGACTCAGAGGAATCAATTAAGAATAAGTGGGGTCTAACTGCCCGTAAAGGCCAGATTGGTTCATCTACCAATCAGCGGGAAAAACACCCACTGATTGAAGTTTCACTTTATAAGATATTCTTTTCACGCAAATGTGTTAATATTTGCCCGACTGCTTCTTCTACTGTGTACTGATCAGATCGTACCGTAATTTCAGGCTGTTCCGGTGCTTCATATGGGGAATCAATTCCTGTAAAGTCCTTAATTTCTCCGCGCCTGGCCTTGGCATATAACTGCTTTGGATCCCGCCGTTCGCATTCTTCGAGCGGACAGTCGATGAAAACTTCAATAAATTCTCCCTCTTCAAACAGCGCCCTGACTGTTTCCCTGTCTGACCGGAATGGAGAGATAAAAGCAGTTGTAACAATCTTGCCGCTGTCCACAAACAGCTTTGCCACTTCCCCAATGCGTCTGATATTTTCATTTCTGTCGGCTTCTGAAAAACCTAGATCTTTATTTAAGCCGTGTCTGACATTGTCCCCATCCAGAACATATTCATTGATGCCCTGGCGAAACAGTTCGTGGGATACAGCATTCGCAATCGTTGATTTACCTGAGCCTGAAAGCCCGGTAAACCAGAGGGCCACACTTCCATGGCCGTTCTGTGCCCGTCTGTCTTCTTTTGTAATTGCAGCTTCATGCCAGGTGATGTTTGTCGCTTTAGTCATTTTAACCGCCCCTTATACCGTTTCTTTTTCTCTCATGCCTTCAATTAACACTTCGACTACCTCTTTGCGGCTAAAGGTGGAAGGCGGCAGCTCCCCGTTGCGGAGCATTTCTCTTACTTTGGTGCCGGATAGAATGACGCGGTCTTCCTTGCTGTGCGGGCAGGTTTTATCAGATGCCATGCCTTCGCACTTATTGCAGTAAAAGCTGTGCTCAAAGAACAGCGGCTTGATGCCAAGCTCTTCTTCTGTAAAGTTGCTGAAAATATGCTGTGCATCGTATGTGCCATAATAATTGCCGACACCGGCATGATCTCTTCCAACGATGAAGTGTGTGCAGCCGAAGTTTTTCCTTGCTATGGCATGGAAGATCGCCTCACGCGGTCCCGCATATCTCATGGCTGCTGGATAAACAGCAAGCTGTGTGCGCTCTTTTGGGTAGTAATTTTCAAGCAGAACCCGGTAGCTTCTAAGTCGGACGTCTGCAGGGATATCATCTGACTTTGTTTCACCCACAAGCGGGTTCAAGAACAATCCATCCACCGTTTCCAAAGCTGCTTTCTGGATGTACTCGTGTGCCCGGTGCACAGGATTCCTTGTCTGGAAGCCAACAACTGTTTTCCAGCCTTTTTCTTCAAACAGCGCCCGTGTATCTTTTGGCTCAAACCAAACATCTTCTGCAACACCTTTACCAGGTTTTTTAATCAGTGTAACCTCGCCGGCAACATAAACTGGACCGCGTTCAAAAAGTCTTTTTACGCCTGGGTGCGCCAGCTCCTCCGTTTTATAAACTTCACGCGCTTCTTTGCTAAGGTCCGGCTCATACCATTCTGATACAGCGATGACTCCATATACTTCGCCTTCGTGAACCAGCTTAAATTTTTCACCGGCTGCAAGCTCTTTTGCTTTTTCCGCTGATACCGGAAGTGTAACCGGAATGGACCAAACCGTTCCGTCTGCGAGTCTCATTTTTTCAACAACAGATTCATAGTCTGCTTTTCCGATGAAACCTGTAAGAGGGCTGAATAAGCCAACACCGATAAGTTCCAGATCACTCAATGCGATGGCGTCTATTAAAATTTCTTTTTCAATTCCTGTCAGGTCATAATTGGGATTATAGTTTTGAATTAATTTTCCTCCATGAGGTTTCGGCAGAGCCATTTTACATCAACCTTTCTTTTTCATTTTTACTTTTTTTCAGTTATCGGGCTCACATTGGCTGGTGCCTGATTCATTAAGAATTTCACTCCAAAAACGGAGATAAGGACACCGGCCATTGCAATCACCGGATATACATTATGTTCAATGAGCAGCTGGATGAGCGTATAGGATAGGACCATCGATAAAACTGGTGAAACTACCCATACGACCAATAGCTGTACGACAATATCCTTCTTGAAGACTGAACGTCCCTGCTTTACAAATCCGATGCCGATAATGGACGATGTGGTAATTTGCGTTAAAGGGACAGGGATTCCAAAGACGGAAGCGATTGTAACAATACCTGCTCCAGTCCCTGAGATGACGCAGCCTTCTTCAAGACGGATTTTGGTAATCTTTTTGCCATTTGTCTCGAGGACTTTTTTTCCCAAGAGAACTGCTCCTAAAGCGACAAACAAGCCGCCCCAGAAAATCCCGCTGCCTGTGCTCATAATGCCGGCACCAACAAGTGGCCCAACTGCATTTGCGACATTGTTCATGCCAGCAGAGAAAGCTTCAAACACGCCCATAAAAACGACTAGTAAGGCTAAAATTGGAGCAGCCTTGGGCTTTTTAATCAGTTTCTGTACAAAATTTCTCTTTAATAATGCGGCCGCCGCTATGGCAATTAAAAAAGCGGCAAACGGTGTTATCAGCCAGAACATGACGATCCAGACAAGCTTTCCGGCAAATACGGATTGGTAGACGATGCCGGCACCAACAACAGAGCCGACCGTCACCTCACTGGTGGACAGCGGGATGCCGAATACATTTGCCAGAAACAGTGAAAGGGCCGCAGATGCAATCACAATCAGCGCGATGGCAACTGTGAAAGTCTCTTTAGGGACAATACCGCTGCCCATTGTTTTTACCACTTCTCCTCCGCCAAGCCATGCCCCGAAGAAAACGGCCATCCCGCAAAGCATGAGAGCTATCATGCGGTTTTTCAGGACACCGGAGCCATACGCAATTCCCATGGATGCTGCTGCTCCGCTTGCCCCGATATTCATGGCGAAAAATAAACCGACTGTGACCGCTATAATCGTAAGCATGGTATCATCCCCCTTTTAGCTCGTATGGAGGCCGCATTCAGTTTTGCCTGTGCCTGACCACCGGCCCGCACGGGAATCGCCATTTTCACCGACTGCCTGTGTACAAGGAAAGCAGCCGATGCTTGGATAGCCATGGTCATGCAAAGAGTTGTACGGCAGGTCTTTTTCCTTGATATAGGCCCAAACTTCATCCCATGTCCAGTGAATCAGCGGGCAGATTTTAATATTTTTGAATTTTTCATCCCTGTTCAGGAACTGCGTGTTCGCTCTTGTCGGTGACTGCTCGCGGCGAAGGCCGGAAATCCAGGCCTGCTTTGGTGTCAGCGCTTCTCTTAAAGGAATCACTTTGCGGATCTGGCAGCATGAATTCGGCTCCCTTTTCCAAAGGGCAGTACCGAACTCTGCAGCCTGCTGATCGAGTGTCAGCTTCGGTTCCTTCCGTTCAATCCTTAGAGTCGGAAAACGGGCTTCTATTTTATCAATCACTTCATAGGTTTCCGGAAAATGAAGCCCTGTGTCTAAAAAGACAATATGGGCATCAGGCTTAATTTGCTGAATAAGGTCAATTAGGACAATGGCTTCTGCCCCAAAGCTCGACGCATAAACAATTTTATCTTCAGGATAATGTTCATAAGCCCATTTCAATACAGTGGATGCGCCTTTTAATTTATTGTCAATTGGGAATGCATCAGATAATTGAGTCCAATTTTCATATGTTACTGCAGTGCTCATCTTGCAGTACTCCTTTCATGTTCCTGTGTGTTCTTTTTCAATCAAAAAAGGCCGTCTTCCCGACTGAAGAAAATCCTTCAGTTGAAAAGACCGCCTCTAGTTTTTCTAGTCAGCGCGCTTATTTGATTGAAGACGAACCTTTTCGTTCTTCTCAAGTTGTATAACCTTGCCATCCTGGACGACCAGCGTAATCGATCCGAATTTAATGTTCTGAAGCATCTGCTTTAAATGAGCAGATAACTCTTCCCAGTCTGCCTGTTTCAGTGAGGCTCGCCTCCTTTTTTTTGTTAAGGAAAGGATACGTTTTTTTATTTTTTTTGTTATGTTGAGATTAATCCTACCATACCCATAGGAATTGTCAACAACTTATTAAAAGAAAATTATAAAAATCTTATAAATGGGCTTTTCCTCACTGAAAACCGTTAGAAAAGTACCAGATCTTGTTTGTCTTAATTTACGTTAAATTAGCCTATGGGTTTGGGTTTTGTTATTGAAGATTATGCTGGATCCAAGGTTTTTGCTTTTAATGTGAGGTTTGGTTGGGAGTGGTGCAGCTTGTTTTGATTTTTGGCGGTAACGTCAAGTTAATCTGACGGGTGGAAGCTGCTTATATTCCCTTTTGCTGAAATAGACACATCTATCCTGCTCTTTGAGGCATCTTATTTCTCTTTTTCAAAATATATGGTGTAAAATGCTTAAGGTCATCTCTGGTTGCCATTACCTTGCCCAGAAGAGGACAACCAGGTCTTCAACACATAGCTGTTTTCCCAACAAAAAACACCCCCGGCATGATAACCGGGGATGCAGAAATTCTATTCGTCACTTTCTCCGTTTTGCCTTGTTGTCTGCTCAGGCAGGGTATCCCAGAAGCTGATGTCAGCAGAATTGATTGATCCGTCTGCAATTGCTCTTACTGTCGCATCCAGTGTGTTAATTGTCTGCTTGATGAGGTAGCCGTTGCTCTTTTGTCCAAGGGCGTATGGCTCGTAGTTGTGGTCGGACATTCCGCGCATTTCAAAAAGAAGGGTGGAAATGTCGTAGCGGACTGCAGCGCCGTTTCGGCCAATGTTTTCACCTGTGCCGCCGACATATTTGCCAATGTGGCCCCAGCCTGTATTGTGAAGCGTGTTAAACACAACAGATCCAAGCTTTTTAGATTTTTCAAGAACCTCCGGCTTTACATTGCTGTTGGTCGGATAAAGAATGCTTCCGGATACAAGCTTTCCTTCCGTTTCACTTAAAGTGCCCTGATGGTGAAGATCGATCATGTAATCGATATTATATTTCTGGAACACATTTTCATGTAGAGCACGCGCTTCAGGCTCCATTTCGCTTGGTTCTTTATCATGTTCCCGATTCAAATCCACACGATTGGCATTATAGCGAGTTAAATGGCGGTCGTCATCGGCAAGGTAATCGTCAAGTGAGAAGTCCACATCCCCCATGGCTCCATCTGCGTTAAGCATTGGGATAACGAGAATATTGACATCTTTTAGGACTCCGCTTGATTTCCCGGTGCCAAGGTGTTTGATAAACTCCAAGGCTCCTTCCGTTGTCAGCTGCTCATTTCCGTGCTGCTGAGTCAGAAAGAGAATAGTTGGATTTTCAGGGTTGGATATGTATTTTGCCATATGAATATCACGGCCTTTAACCGTCTGGCCGATAACTTCAAGCTGCATGGCTTCCTGTTTGGCATCCTGTGTTTTCAAATAATCTGTTAAACTGGCATATGTATGCAGTATAGAAGTCTGGATGGACCCGTTTCCTGTGCCCGGCCCATTTCCTACTGCACCTGCAGGCATGCCCACTGCTGTAACAGCACCCAGCGCCATTAAACCTGTCAGTGATACTGATAGAACTTTTTTCTTTAATGTCATGAAATTCATTCCCCCAGAATTGATAGATTAACTTACACTATTAATTCTAGTAGAGAAGCTATAGTGAGTTAATAGAGTATGCTACCTATTCTTTAGACAAATTTCGTGTAGCGAAATAAGTACTAATAGAGTAGTTTAAAAGCTTTAACTCTTGTAAAATTACTCCAATTTTACCAATTGAGTGATAATGACAAAAAATATCTATACTATAAAGTGTCAATAGAACTAAAAAGGACCGAACAGCAATTGTTCGGTCCTTTCGATTATTTCTGGTCAGCTGGATAAATCACACCGATTTGCCTGCGTGCTTCATCCAGAATTTCCATCGTTGCTATGGAGTTTGCAAACGAGTTCACTTCTGATTCGGTTTTGCCGGACTGAATCAGATTTATGAATTCTACTGCTTCGTAATACATGGTATCGCTTAATTGATCCCGGGTGAGGTCCTCCCTCTCTCCGTTCCGATAATGCAGTTCCACTTTTTCAGGATTGCTTATTCTGTCTATAACGAGATTTCCGTCTTCTCCTTGTATTTCGGAAGGGAGACTTGAGTCGGTTATTTTACTGAACATGATCACTGCATCCATATCAGGGTATTTAAGAACCATGCTTCCTTCCCCATCGACCCCGGACTCCAATTTAAAGCCGGCAGCTTTAATTTCCTCCGGTTTACCGAATAAAGCCACAAGGGGATAAATGCAGTAAATACCGATGTCCATTAATGAACCATTCGAAAATTCGGGTTTGAATGCATTCAGCACTGTTCCCTCCCTGTAGGCATCATACCTGGAAGAGTACTGGCAATAGTTTGCAAAATACCTGCGAACCTGTCCGATTTTAGATAGGTTTTCTTTTACCGCCAAGAAATTAGGCATTAAGGTAGATTTAAGTGCTTCCATGAGCAGAACATTATTTTCTTTTGCAGCGTTGATCATCTTCTGCAGTTCCTTTGCATTTGAAGCGATTGGCTTTTCGCATAGAACATGAACATGGTTATTCATAAAAATAGTTGCCTGCTCTGCATGCAGGGAATTCGGACTTGCAATATAAACAGCATCAATTTCTCCGCTTGCAGCCATAGTCTGCAGATCAGTAAAAGTCTTCTCTACTCCATATTTGCCTGCAAATTCTTTTGCTTTTTCATCCGTGCGGGAATATACAGCTGAGAGTTGGAAATCTTCAGCCTGCAATGCCGCTTTTAAAAATCTTTCTGTAATCCAATTTGTGCCTACTATACCGAAACGAACCAATTCTATTCCTCCAATATCTCCTATGGGATCATTATTCTCTCATTCTTAATGAAAATGAAAGAAATTGCAAGGATTTTCCCAGCCTTAACTATCATTCCTTTTCATCATAGGATAAATTGAACGAATCCAAAATTTTTTGTGATTGGTTTCTCATATTCAGCTTTTAACAGATTCCTTAATGTATGGAATGGTTAAGGGCCCAAGCGGCATAACCGCAATCCTTAAATCTTTTCCATGCTTTTGCTGCAGTTCTTTCACTGTTTTTTCAATAGAGGAAGACGGGAGGAACATAGCATTCTTAATATCTTCATTTGATAGGCTTGAATATACATACACATCAGCCCACACTTGAATAATGGCCTGTTTTTGAACTTGCCATTGGTCAAAAATTGAAAAGGCCGGATCCTCGATCATGTCTAATATTTCTTGCGGAGTTGCTTTCATTTTTAGAATTTCCGCGTAATTTCCGTGGTTTGGCAGGCCGTCGCTGCATTCGGAAGCGCAGATAATGGCGCCGCCCTTTTTTACAATTTTTTGTGCAGCGCTCATCCCTTTAACAGCCTGATATAAATTCTGGTCCAAAGGATACCCGCTATTGCTTGTAATCACAATATCGAATGGCTCTTCGCATGCCACCATTGAATGTTCTTTGACATATTCACATCCCGTTCTATGAGCCAAAATAACATCGCCTGCAAAAAAGTTGGTAATCTCTTTATCTCCGTTCAGCGTTACATTCAGCATAAAATCCGGTTTGGCCATAAGGGCTGCTTCTGTTGCTTCCCCTTGAACCGGGTTGCCTTCAATTTTACCCCAGGTACTGTCTTTATCTCCGATCATTCTGGCATTATGAAAATGCATAATGGTATCAATCCCGGCAATGCCAGGCATTATACCCTTTGGCCCCCCGCTGAACCCAGCAAAAAAGTGCGGTTCAATAAAGCCTGTAACAATTTTAAAATCACTTTGGCAATATTCACTATTAAAGTAAACCTCACCCCCGTATGAGGTTGTGCCCAGGTAGGTCTGTGTGGTCCGATCGAATGCATTATTATTAATGACCCGCACCCGTTTCACAATGTCCTCCCCAAGCATTTGAATAAGCTCTTCTCTTGTATTGTCACGGTGACTGCCTGTGCCATTAATGATGATAAATTGGTCTGCCGGGACATGGCTTAATTCTTCCATTATCCACGGAACCAGCTTATAATTTGGTGTGGGTCTTGTCATATCGCTAATGACAATTGAAACCGTATCCGTGCTTTTTACCATTTCTTTTAATGGCTTTGTCCCAATGGGATTTCTCATGGCTTTAACTGCTTTTTGTTTTTCGTCATCCAAGCCGGGAATATGGACAGGTTCAATTACTTCTGTATGATCGGGAAGATTGACCAGAAGTCCTTCTTTCCCATATGCCAATTTAATTTCCAAGGTACCATTCCTCCTTACATTAGCTGCTTGCCTCCGCTTATAACGGGCTGTGAAGATTTAACACGAATCCAGGCACGGCCGTTTTCCCACTCTACTGATAAAGGAACACGGAATGTTTCCTCCAGTTTCCGCTCTGTCACGACAGTATGTTTCTCACCCTGCGCCACAACTTTGCCTGATTTCAGGAGCATTACATGGGAAATGGATGGAACGATTTCTTCAATATGATGAGTCACATAAATGACGGTGGGACCATCTGGAATGGACATCATCTTCTCTATAGAGGACAGCAATTCTTCTTTGGAATAGATGTCAAGGCCATTACATGGTTCATCCAATATTAATAAACGGGGGGAAGACATCATCGCTCTCGCAATCATTGCCTTTCGTTTCTCTCCTTGAGAAAGTGAGGTAAGCGTCTGGTTTTCAACATGGCTGATGCCAAATTGCTTCATTAATTCTTTTGCCTGTTCTAAATCTTGCTGCGTAATCTCCTCATACAGCCCAATAGACGCAAATTTACCGCTTAATACAATCTCAAGTGCCGTATCAGCCGGACGGAACTGAAATTTGTCATCCAGCGATGTGCTGACCCAACCAATGGATCTTCTTAGTTCCGGGATGTTGGTTTTTCCGAAAACATTGCCCAGTACTGAAACACTTCCGCCGTTAGGCCATTTATAGCCGGTAATCATATTCAGGATGGTGGTTTTTCCAGATCCGTTTAATCCAAGGAGTGCCCAATGCTCTCCTTTCTGCACCTCCCAGGATACATGATCAAGAATGTTTTTTCCGTTTCTTTTCCAGCTGATTTGCTCGAGAGAAATGACACTGCTGCATTGTGTATGGCTCATCATGATCCTCCTATCTTAAAAATAATGCGAACTTTATAGAATAAAATAAAAAGAGAGCTGAAAGACACTATAAATTGATTTCCATAAAGGATACAGGAAATCCTGTGTCTCAGCTCATCATTTTCAGATTTAGGCTAATCTTCCGTCTAAAAGGAACTGGTTAGCTCGGAAACGATTCCATTGCGGCGAAATTTTACCCCGTTTTTCTGATAGAATTTTGCCCCTTCCAGGATACGTCCTTTTAATTCCTCATTCACTGGTTTTAGAGGCTTTGCAGGAACACCTGCAGCAAGGGTATGATTTTCGATTACTTTATGTTCTCCTACAACGGCACCAGCGGCGACAACGGCCCCTTCTTTGATATGTGCTCCGTTTAAGACAATCGCTCCCATGCCTATAAGAGCTCCATCTTCGATTGTGCAGCCATGAATAACACAGTTATGTCCAATGGTTACGTTTTTTCCTATGCTGACGGGATACCCTTCATCCACATGAATCATGGTTCCTTCCTGAACATTTGTACCCCTTCCGATTTTAATAGAGTCATTGTCCCCTCTTAGCACAGTATTAAACCATATGGATACATCAGCTTCCAGCTTAACATTCCCGATCACATACGTATTTGGGGCCAAGTATACAGATTCATGGACAGCAGGTTTCATGCCTTCAAATTCATAGATCATTCAAAACAGCTCCTATTCTTTTTTATGAGGCGATTGTATTGCCTGAATCATTTAAACGGTTTTTCCTGTTCTTAACCCATTTATTTAGAAGCGGATACAATATACTGATGATTGATAGGATGATAAATGTTAACGCGATAGGCCTGGTAAAGAAGATGGATATATCATTATTGGACATTTGCATCGCTCTTCTAAATTGATCTTCGGCAATTGGGCCAAGTACCACTCCTAAAACAATCGGAGCCAAAGGGAATTTAGCATTTTCCAGGTAGTAGCCAATAATGCCGAACAGAAGCATCATGCCAACATCAAAGATGGAGTTTCGAACAGCAAAGGTTCCCACTATACAAAACAGCACGATTAATGGCCCTATCACTGTATACGGAACCTGAAGAATCTTGGAGAACACAGAAATAAACGGTTTTGCAATGACAATGATTAATAGATTAGCAACAAGAAGACCCATTAAAATGGTATAAATCAAAGATCCCTGTGTTGAAAACATTAGTGGACCTGGCTGTATTCCGTGAAGAATAAAGGCCCCCAGTAAGATGGCGGTTGTAGCACTCCCGGGAATTCCAAGAGACAGCAATGGAACCATAGCTCCCATAGCTGCTGCATTATTGGCTGATTCAGGGGCAGCAATCCCCTCTGGTATGCCAGTTCCGAAATCTTTGGAATTTTTAGACCAGCGGGCTGCTTCACTATAGCTCAGCATGGCAGCAGTCGTTGCCCCAATTCCCGGCAAAATGCCGATAAAAACACCTAATATTGATGAACGCCCAATGACACCGGATATCCGTTTCATAATATTCCAGTTAGGGAGTTCAGATCTGACCTTTTGCTTTGAATTGACTTTATGGACCTGCTGCACTCGCCGCAGCACTTCAGAAATGGCGAATAATCCAATCAGGACAGGAATGAAATCAATTCCTGACATTAATTGGCCAGAACCGAAAGTAAATCGGGGGACCCCAGTCATCGTATCGATTCCAATCGTTGCAATGAACAAACCAAATGAAACGCCAATGAATCCTTTCACAAGATTTCCGGCACTTAGGGAAGCTACTACGGTAAGCCCCATCAGTGCCAGAGCAAAGTATTCAGGAGAAGAAAACTTAAGAGCAAATGATGCAAGAAGAGGTGTTAGAAAAATCAAGACAATCGTACCAAATACACCTCCAGTGGCAGAGCTGAATATGGAGATGCCGAGTGCTTTCCCCCCTTCGCCTTTTTTAGCCATAGGGTATCCGTCAAATATGGTAGCCACAGCTTCGGGTGTCCCGGGAGTCCGGAATAAAATAGCGCTGATAGAACCGGAAAATACCGAAGTAGCATAGATGGAAGTCAGCAGCAAAAAGGCCGCAGTCGGGTCCATTGCATAGCTGACCGGCAGGAGGATAATAACGAGCATGGTTCCGCTGATTCCAGGTATGCCGCCTCCTATAAATCCAAGCAGGACACCGATCAATAGTATGAACAGATTGAATGGTTCGAAAAGATTCCCAAAACCGCCTAAAAGTCCTTCAACCAATGTGAATCACCTCTTTTATTAGAATGGCCGTTAATAAAACATCAAACTGAACACCTGGAAAATCCCTATTCCCCTTGGGAAAGGCAAGTTCAGCAGAATTGGAAACAGTACAATGGACCCTGCGGTTGAAAGGACACCGGTTAAAAACGGACGCACCCTGCCTTTCATGCCGAAGAGAATAGCTAAAGCAAAAACCCCAAAGATAGTGGAGACAATAAAACCAACATAACCCAAAACGAATGTATAGACGGCAAGAATCACCAGCATAAGGAAGAACCTTTTTGGATAAACAAGTTTTTCATCATCAGCTTCATTTTCCGAATCACTTTTCTGTATATTCTGATTATTTTTAGCCTTAAACGTCCTAATCAATAAGAAAACAGACAAGATGAGCATTAAAAGCATTAGGGCTGCAGGCCAGGCTCCAGGTGCAATAAAGTTTCCTGTCCTATTTTCAATTTGGAAGGACATCACCAGAAAAAAAGATGAAAAAACAATCATTATTATTGAAAGGTTGCGTTCTAAAGTCATATTTTACCCCCCTGACTTTTTAAAAGTCATCGGGAAAATGCGTTCTCCCGATGACTTGTTTCTGCTTAATGGCCCTCTACAATCGATTCGTATGTTTTTATTTTGTTCTCAAGATTCTTTTTAAAGTCCTCCCCATTCAGCCAGCCGTCACGTAAATGCAGATAACTGTCTTTCTCATACTTCATATATTCTTCACTGTCTTTTGCTTTCTCTAATGCCTGCTGAAGTGCGTCAACAATCTCATCTGGAGTATCGGCGTGCACCAGCAATCCGCGTTCTTGTCCTTCTGTGAGGTCAATTCCTTTTTCCGTCGAAATAGGTGTCTCTTCAAAGCCTTCTAATTTCTTGTCTGTAAATGCCAGCAGCATTTCAACAGACCTATCTTCAATTTGGGCAATGCTGGGACCGATTTCTTCAAGCATCCCATCAATATGTCCGCCTAACAAGGCTGCATGCATCTCCCCTGCATCTTCATAGGAAATATAATTAAGTTTGATCCCGGCCTTTTCTTCAAACTGCCGCAGAACCAATTCATCAAACCCTACAGCTCCTGTTCCTCCTACAGAAATTTTGCCTGGGCTCCCCTTAGCCTGTTTAATAAAATCTTCATAGTCAGTGAACTTTTTTCCTTTAAGTACCTGGAGGGACATGGTATCCTGCTGAACACGTCCTATCGCTTTATATTGGCTCAAATCATGCGGAGTGGTTTTTCGGGCAACATTGATCGGATAGTTGGAAGAAATCGCCCAGATAGTATAGCCATCCGCAGGCTGTCTCGCTGTATGGTCGCCGGCGTTAGCACCTGAGGCACCAGGTAAATTGACCACATTTATATTAACATCAAGTGTATCGCTCATTTCTTTGGCGATTGAGCGCGCAAAGGTATCGGTTCCTCCGCCGGCACCCCATCCGACAACAATTTCGATATCTCTTTCAGGATATTTGCCTGTACTGTTTTTTCCATCTGAATTGGCACTTGTCCCTGAACTGCAGCCTTGCAGGACCAAAAGCAGTATGGTAAGCAGCGATAATAGTGAGAACTTGCTCATTTTCATGTATTCTCCATCCTTTTTTATTAGTTGGAACCATTGCAGTTCCTCCATAAATTTCCTGCTCTGCCCTTAAGACTTACCTCTGCTGACTGAAGGTTAACCGGTTGATTTCTATGAATATTTGAAATTTGGTTTCCGTTTTTCCAGGAAAGATCGGACTCCTTCTTTATAATCCTCAGAGAGAAAGGATTCAATGATCAGCTTTGATGCTTCAGGTGAATCCTCCTGGGCACCAGACAGTACTTCATTGATTATTTTCTTCGACCCTCTGACGGAGGCTTGAGCATTTCTGCAAATTAACTCCGCATAAGAGAGAGTTTCCTCCTTAATGGACACGGAAGGGATGATCCGGTCAATCAGGCCAATCTGTAAAGCTTCTTCAGCATCCAGTAATCGTCCGGTGTAGAGAATATCTTTCGCTTTGGATGGGCCAACTAAGTCTACAACGTTTTTGGTTCCCGGCGTATTGTATACCAATCCAAGCTTTGCAGGGGTTATGCCAAACTTCCCGTTTTCATCTGAAAACCTGAAATCACAGGCCACCGCAATTTCACAGCCTCCCCCTACACAAAAACCCCGAATCATGGCAATCGTTGGCTTAGAGGCATTCATAATAGCTTTTTCAGCTATCATGGTAGCTTCGTTATATTTTTCTGCTCCCTCAGCCGTATATCTCAGCGTTTTAAATTCTTTGATATCTGCCCCTGCAGAAAAGGCGACTGATCCTTTTCCTTTAAAGATAATCACTTTTATGTTGGAATCCTGTTCACATTCTTCCATGAGCTCAGGAATTTTTGTCCATATATCAAAGCTTAACGCATTCCGTTTTTCCGGACGGTTGAAACAAATGTATGCGATTTCACCTTCTTTTTCCAAAAAAACAGGGTCGCGGCATGTTTTTTCTTCATTTATGGCTTCAAGGTTTTTAGACATGGTTTCTACAACCTTTCTCTTCATTTTTTTTCATTAAATTCGTATCTTCCATAGTTTTCACCGCACCTGACTCTGTAAGCTTTGTAATATCATCTTGGTCGTAGCCCAGTTTTTCCAGCACGGCCACGGTATCCTGTCCGAAAAGAGGGGACGCCGTTCGTACTTTGCCCGGTGTTTCTGAGAATTTCGTTGGAATGCCGATCATCTTCATTTTTCCGATAACCGGATGCTCAACTTCTTCAATCATCCCTCTTGCATCGTAGTGGGGATCCTGCACAGCTTCTGCAAAATTATTGATTGGCCCTGCTGGAACTCCTGCTTTTTCACAGCGATCAATCCAATACTCCGTTTCGTGACGCATTAATACTTCTTCAATATCTTCTTCAAGTTCTAGGACATGCTTATTTCTTAATAAATTCGTTTTATATCGCGGGTCGGTAATCCATTCGGGCTTTTCAGCAACCTCTATGCAAAACCTTTCCCATGTTCTTTGATTTGCACATCCAAGCATCATATAGCCTGATTTTGTTTTAACAGCCTGATATGGAGCTGAGACTCTGTGCCGCCACCCAGTCGCTTGCGGAATCGTGCCTTCAGCAAAATAAGCACCTGCTTCCCATGTAAACCAAGGCAGTCCTATTTCGGCAAGAGCTATATCCAGATGCTGCCCTTTGCCTGTTTTCATTTTATGAATATAGGCTGCAAGAATGGAGTAGGCAGCTGTAATCCCTGCGCCTATATCATAAACAGCTATTCCAGACTTCATGGGCCTCATCCCTTTTTCCCCTGTCATGCTCATTAAACCTGTCATCCCTTGGGCAACAAGATCGAATCCGCCTTTATGGGAATAGGGACCAGTCTGTCCATAACCTGAAATGGAACAATAGACAAGAGCTGGGTTAATTTTCTTCAAGCTTTCATAATCAATGCCGAGCGACTTCGTAACGCCGGGACGGTAATTTTCTACAACAACGTCCGCTTCTTTTGCGAGCTTATAGAAAATCTCCTTGCCTTCTTCACTTTTAAGATTAAGTGCAATGCTTTGTTTGTTGCGGTTGATCTGAAAAAAACAAGTGGATTCCCCATTCACATATGGCCCCATTTGCCGGGAATCATCACCGCCGTTGACTTTTTCTACTTTCATGACATCTGCTCCTAAATCAGCTAAAACCATCGTACAGTATGGCCCAGCCATTATTTGAGAAGCATCAAGGACTTTCATTCCTTGTAAAGGTCCCATTTCAAACACCCCATCTATAATTTGTGTGTCTGAAGCGAGCCCGATTGAACCGGCAGTTGTTCATTTCTATACAATTTTTATCTTTGTATGGTATAATTAAGGTCGATTTATTTATTATGGGTGGAACATTTCTATTTTGGCGAGTGGAGATGTTCCCCTTTTTTATTACTCGCGGATCATATTGGTTCCGCGTTCTAAATCATTCCGAAGATGAATTTTTACGTTTCGTATAACCGATTCCTCATCACGAGCTATTAGAGCATTAAGGATTTGGCGATGTTCCTTAAGGATTTCTCTGTTGTGCTCATTATTTTTGAGGATATTGGCACGGTAGAGCAATAGAAATGAACGAACCTGCTGAAGCAGGTGTAATGCCCGTTTATTCGGACTGGCTTCTAAAAGACGATCATGGAATTGTGCATTTAGCTCTAATAATTGAAGGTGATTCCCCTCTTCAAATGCCCTTTCTGCATCCACAAGAATAATCTTAATCTCTTCCAGTTCCTTGTCTGTAATCGTTTTCAAAATTAAGCCCGTGATGGTGGGCTCGAGCATCAGCCGGCATTCATATAAATCATTAAAATCACTTTCTTCCAGCTTGACGACACTAAGCCCCAGATGGTCCTGGACCAATAACCCCTCAATTTGCAGCTGGCGCAGAGCTTCTCTTAACGGGGTTCGGCTAATGTTATATTTCTCTGCTAACTGTGAAACATTGACTTTCTCACCTGGTTTCAATTCACCTGCCAGGATCGATCTTTTAATAATGTCATAGATTTGCTGATAAAGCGGCTGTGAAAATTGCAGGCTTTGCACCACTTAAATATTCTCCTCCTTTCCAGTTCCCCTAAATTCAGAACGGGTTTTATTGCTGAATGCTGTATCCAGGATACAGTGTCTATGTTGATGATAATTAATATTCTGAAAAGTGTCAATATTATAAATAAATTTTTCACAGTTATATAAAACTAGTCAAATTTCGACACTGCCTTTGGGCCTGTCACCCTCTGCAGCCGATTTTTCTCATGAAACAGCAGAAAGGCTGAGTTTCTGCCTTTCTGCTGTGTTTGGTTAGTTCATATCATTTAGAAGGCTGCCGTAAGTATCAATTAAGTTCTCCAGTTCAGCATTGTAATCATCCGCACCTAACCAGCCATCACGCAAATGCAAGTAACTTGCTTTTTCATATTCTTTGTATCCTGCCCGGTCTTTTGCTTCTTTAAGTGCATTTTCCAGCACCTCTATTATTTCAGGAGGTGTATCCGCATGAACCATAAATCCTCTGCCCTGTCCATCTGTTACATCGATGCCCATCTCAGTAGAGGTTGGCACATCTTCAAATCCTTCCATCTTTTCTTCGGTAAAGGCAATTAGCATCTTGATATCACCGCTTTCCAGCTGTGCGATGGAAGGTCCGGGCTCCTCTGCAATGACATCAATATGTCCTCCAAGAAGGGCCGCTGTCATTTCGCCTGAACCTTCAAAAGAGATATAGTTAAATTTGGTTCCAGTGGCTTTTTCAAATTGCTTAACCACCAGTTCGTCAAACCCTGCGGAACCTGTGCCGCCAATCGTGATTTCTCCTGGCTTTTCTTTCGCCTGTGCAATTAAGTCATCGATGTCTTTAAACTTCCCGCCGTTCTTTACTTGAAGCGTCATCGTGTCATTTTGAACCCTGCCAACAGCTGTTAATTTGCTTAAGTCATTTTTTTCTGCACCTGCCGCAATATTCACCGGGTGATTGGATGTAGCAGACCAGATTGTATAACCATCAGCCGGCTGCCTTGCCACATGGTCAGCAGAGTTGATTCCAGATGCTCCAGGCATGTTCACAACATTGATATTGACACCTAGTATGTCTTTAAGCTCTTTGGCTATAGCCCTTGCAAAATTATCGCTGCCGCCGCCTGCACCAAAGCCAACCACAATTTCAATTTGCCTTTCAGGATAATTGCTGCTTCCCTTTTCTTCCGAACTTGCTTCTTTAGGTGACGAACTGCATGCCTGCAACATGAATAGTAATGCAATGACAAGAGACAAAAACGAAAACTTCTTTAATTTCATACACATTCCCCCGTATTAAGAAAAATTTTTAAATTTCTGAAATTTTTCTTGCTTGTAAGTATTCACTTATCAAATAGGATGCAGAACCATTTCCATTCTCTTACCTTGCCGCAGCCGTCATGTCACCTCCCCAATATGTGTCATTACTCATATAGCAAGATGCAATTTTCGTGCCGAGTTGCCAAAAGGGGGGATTAAAAAATGCTAAATTTTCAGATTAGGATAATTAAATGTAAGCCTTTTCAATAAAATTCGGACATTCTCTGTTTTAGTTTGTCTGCAGCACTCATTCCTTTTTATTGGACAATTGCCTGGTTATCGTTCTCTTTTGAAACAATCTGTCTTTCTAATCCGTATCATTATGAAACTATTTTTTGGCCTCTTCAGCTTCTGCCTTTTCAATTGATTCCATCAGATAATCAACCACATGTTTCGATTCAATTACGCCTTCCATGCCTTCCCGGTAAACACCAAGCTTCATTTGAAGATAGCATCCTGGATTGGCAGTAATTAATACAGCCGGTTTCGTTTTTTTCACATTCGTCATTTTTTTGTCCAATATATCATTAGCAAGTTTTGGCTGCAGTAAATTATAAATACCGGCAGAGCCGCAGCAGTACTTTTTCTCAGGGAGCTCTACATACTCAGCGTTCGAAATCTGTTTTACCAATTTTGCAGGAGCATCCTTTACTTTCATCACGTACTGAAGGTGACAGGAAGGCTGATATGTGACTCTTTCTCCACTTCCTGATGCGGCAGGCAGCCCGCCTTTTTCATAAATAATTTCACTAATATCTTTTATCTTAGCGGAGAAAGCTTTTGCCCGTTCCAGCCATACTGGATCATCACGAAAGAAATCGGCATATTCAGCAAGTGCAGCTCCGCATCCTCCCGCATTTGTGATGATATAGTCAACATCTGCTTCTTCAAAAGCCTGTATGTTCGCTTTTGCCAATTCGATTGTTTTATCTTTTCTCCCGCTATGGTGGTGCAGAGCTCCACAGCAAACCTGAGACCTCGGAGTGACCACATCAAACCCTGCCTTTGACAGCAGATTAATTGAATTATCATTGGTTTCTCTGAACATAACATCCATAATGCATCCATGGAAAAATGCCACCCGGCCATTTCCATTCTTTTCTTCCTGTGCCCTGGATGTAAACTCCTGGTGCTCTTTTCTCTTTGAAGGCGGGAGAAATTCTGGTGTTATTCGTTCCATCTGCCTCATCTGATCCGGGAATAATTTCAATAAACCCAGTTTTCTTGTTAGAGACTGCATGCCGCTTTTTTGATAAAACCACAGCAAGTTTCCAACCGTATTAAGCCTATTCTGATCAGCAAGAATATGGTCAAAAAAGAAGTCTTTGAAAGTGCGCGCAGTTTTGGCCGGTTTTTTAATATCCGTTTGAACAGGCAACGAATTCTGCACGGGTGCTTCAACAGCTGCTGCTATTCTCTCTTTGGCGAGCATGACAATATCAGGCACCTGCACATCAATAGGGCATGCATCCACACATGCCGAACAAAGCAGGCACCGATCCAGCTGATCTTTTATCTCCTCGTTTACAGGGATATCTCCTTCAAGCAGACTCCTTGCCATTAATACTCTTCCTCTTGGCCCGTCCGCTTCTCTTCCTGTGATATTTAATGTGGGACATACATTGCGGCAGGCCCCGCAGCGCACGCATGTACGCATAGATTCTTCCGCGGTAAGAAGCTTCACCTTCTCATCACCTCCATCCTAGTTAGGCAGTGCCATTTTCCCCGGGTTCAAAATATTGTTAGGATCCAGAGTCCGTTTAATCGCCCTCATTACTTCCATAGCAGGTCCATGTTCAACATCCATATACTTGGCCCTGACGATGCCTACTCCATGCTCTGCTGTGGTGGTTCCTTCCATTTTGATTGCCAGTTCATGGATATCGTCAATCATTTTTTGCACATTTTCCATTTCCAGCTGATTATTCATGTTAACGACAGGCCCTGTATGCATATTCCCATCGCCAACATGGCCATAAATGCCGCAGATGATGTTATACCGGTCAGCAATATTGTGAATTTCCCGCAGCGTTTCAGGAAGTCTTGATATTGGCACGCATATATCTTCTCCGCCATATACCCTGAACCCGCCTGGTTTCAATAGGCCAACAGCAGCGCCAACAAGCTTTCTGGCCTGCCAAAGCTTTTCACATTCCTCCGGTTCATCGCTAAACTTTATATAATCTGTATACTTTTCAACCACAGCTTTTAAGCGGTTAACCTGTGAAGTAACCTCTTCCTTGGCTCCATCCACTTCAAATACGAGAATGGCTTCATTTTCAAGCGGAAGATTAAGCTCCGGCTTCATCATATTGACTGCTTTTGTACAATTATAGTCCATAATTTCGATCGCAGATGGCTGCAGCCCGGAAGAAAAAACCGCATTAACAGCCTCCCCTGCTTCTTCAAGCCGTGCAAATGAACATAGGACGATTCCTCTGGTGACTGGCAGAGGCAATAATTTCAGGCGAAGACGGGTGATAATTCCAAGGGTCCCCTCAGAACCAATCATTAAGTGAGCAAGGTCATAGCCTGAAACCGACTTCAGCGCTTTCGAATTAGCTCCGCCTGTAACAATCACATCACCTGTTGGAAGCACAACTTCCATTCCGAGTACGTAATGGCGGGTGACTCCATATTTGACTGCTCTCAGACCGCTTGAATTGTTGGATACCATCCCGCCGATGGTACACATATTGGCGCTGCCTGGATCTGGAGGAAACCTCAGTCCATAAGGCTTTAAAGCCTCATTTAAATCATTTTGGATTACTCCTGGCTCAATAATAGCCTGCATATTCCGATGATCTATTTCGAGGATCCGGTTCATTTTTGATAAATCCAGCATGATGCCGCCTTTTACCGGAACAGCGCCCCCTGTCTGGCCAGTTGCAGCCCCTCTTGGATATAAAGGAATGCTGTATTTATTGGCAAGCTTAACACAAGAACTTACCTCTTCCGTCGTTAAGGCAATGACTGCGACTTGAGGCTGTTTCGGGTTAAGCTGCGTTTCAAAGGAAGCATCATAAGAATATGTCATCATATCAGTGTAATTGGTTAAAATTCTGTCTTCTCCGAAGATATCTCTTAATTGAGATAGAATGTTTTCATTCAACGGAGGCGGCGTTTTTGTTTCATTCATTCAATCTCCTCCTGACTAACTGTTCATTTTTCTCCACAGAGTCGTCCTGCCAATCCCGAGGATCTTGGCAGCTTTTGTTTTATTGCCGTTAACCTGTCTGAGGACATCAAGGATATATTCTTTCTCAAGGTGCTGAAGCTTCGTTTCATCCTCTTCCTCTGCGCTATCCTGAGGCGGCTTTATGTCCCTCAGTTCTAAAAAGTCTTTTCCCCCAGCTGCCAGCACCGTTTCAGAATCAATCGCTTCTTCGGGAGAAAGAATCATAGCTCTTTCGACAATGTTTCTAAGCTGGCGTATATTTCCTGGCCAATGATAGCTTTGCAGGACTTTTGTCGCTTCAGCAGTAAATCCTTTAATATTTCTTCGGATTCCAGGTTTCAGTTCTTTTATAAAAAAATCGCATAACAGCGGTATATCCGCAATTCGTTCACGCAATGACGGGATTGGTATATCAAGGATATTAAGGCGATAATACAGGTCGGCCCGGAATTTACCTTCTTCTACCATCTCTTCGAGTTCACGGTTTGAGGCAGCAATTACCCGGATATTGATAGGGATGACCCTTTCATCTCCAAGCCGCATCACCTCTCCCTCCTGAAGGACCCTCAGAAGCTGTGCCTGCAGTGATTCAGCCAATTCGCCAATCTCATCCAGAAAAATTGTTCCCTGGTGCGCTAATTCGAACAAACCGGTTTTACCACCCTTTTTCGCACCGGTGAAAGCTCCTTCAACATACCCAAATAATTCGCTCTCCAATAAGTTTTCAGGAATAGCTGCGCAATTCACTGCAACAAATGGTCCTTCCGACCGCTTGCTGAAGCTATGGATCAAATGGGCAAAGACCTCTTTCCCCACACCTGTTTCCCCTGTTAGAAGAATGGTGGAATCCACTTGTGAGTACTTCTTCACCTTTTGAATCGCTTTTTGATACATTTCGCTTTCACCGACAATATTGTGTAAACCGTATTTCGTTACGTGCCCCCTGTGAAGCAGTTTTTTGCGGATCTCCTGTTCCTGCTGCTGAATTCTATTAATCTCCTGGAAGGTACAGACGGCTCCAAGCACTTTGTTCTCGTGCCGAATGGGTATTCGGTTTGCAACTACTTTCACTCCGTTTTCATCCTGTATTCGGTTGAGCTCCTCTTTTCCAGTCGACAGAACTTTGCTCATACGCGAATGAACGAGAATATCATCTATGGACTTGCCGATTACTGAATCATAAGGCAGATTTAGTATGCTGTAGACGGAAGGGTTGCAAACGGTAATTACCCCTTTTTCATCCACTGCTATAACACCATCTGCAATAAAATCAAGAATGGCCTGAAGTTCTTTGGTCCTTTTTATTTCTGAACGTCTGACATTGATTAGGCTCCTTGCCTCGTTTATTGCCTGAATAACCGATTCTACACCGGACGTTAAAATCACTGTTTTTATCGTTTCTTCCTTTACTTTGTTAGTAAAAATGCTTTTGCCTATTAGAACATCAATCTGTTTTTGGCAGAGTGACTCAACTGCTGCTTCAGCTTCCTCAGGGAGTGATACACAGTGCTTTTCAATCGATAAGCCCAGCACAGATTCAATTGTTTCGATTCCCTGCAAAACTTCCTCTGTGTCTGCGATCCCAATTTTTTCTCCCAGCTTTTGTGCTTCCTTAATGGTTCGAAGCAAATCATAGCCAGTTATCGGGATCTGGACAACCGGCAAATCGATGTCAGATTCTATTAGCTTTAATGCCATGGTCCCTCTGCTAATGATTACTTCAGTCCCGTTTTTTTCAAGTTCCTTTGCAGATTCTACTGCATTCCTGAAACTGACTTTCTTAATTGCAACTTCTTCACCCGTTTTCTTTGCGGCTTCCCTTGAAACCTGTATCAGTCCGTCAATAGGAGTCAGAATGGCCATTTCAGACATCACTTCACCTCATTTTTCCTTCTCTTGTCACCTTTAAAATGATTTTAAATTAATCTTACCAAATGCCAAGAGAAATGTCGGTGAATTTTCTAAATAATCAGTCTTCATAGAGTTATAATTTTATTTTAATGACGCTCTCAACCTGCCCTAATGGTCCATCAGCAGATAATACCCCAAACGCAGCGCCGGAAAGAGGAATAAAGTGTGACAAATTTCTTCGTTCCTGTTTGGTTAACTGCTCCAGGAGCGCTCCTCCTAAAATGACGGCATTGCCTATTAAGCTGTCATGAAATGTTTCGAGCAAATAGCTGCAGAGTGCTTCTCCGCTATATTGCTGATTTGCTGCTCCGATTAATTCGATATAAATGGTGTCGGGTATAACCATGCCGAAGGACGAAGTTGCCAGGCAATCTGCCATTGCAGCTGGAGAAATTACAATGGGAATAGATCCGCTGCCACCCATTTGCTTAATCTGCTGGTTAATCCCGGCAAGGACGGCACTATCCTGCTTAATACCTGCTTTACAAAAATAATCTTCAGGCTCACAATCTATTAAACTAATCCCGCTGTCTTTACAGAATGTAAGGAGGTAATCCTCTTTTTCTCCTGCAGCCGAAAACAAGACTGTCTCTGGATTGGTCACTTTTTTATAGCCTTGCTCCCAAAACGCTTTAAAGACAGAATGTGAATTCTTGCCGCTGATAAGTTTCCAATCTGGAGTTAATTCAATCCGATCTCCAGGGGTAACTGCAGGCAGGCTTGCCAGTTCTGCGAGTCGTTTTTCGATAAGATTCACTCTGGCTCACGTCTCCTTGGAACAAGTTAGTCAACAGTCGGGGTGTTCAAGCCAATGCCGCTGTGCCGCGGAAACTCCCGCCCCTAATTCCACTTCATATCCGCTTTTCTTTAAAGCAAGCTCCATTGCTGCGAACATCTTCAGCATATCTGCCGCATCTGTATACCCCATATGGCCGAGACGCAAGATCTGATTTTTCACCTTCCCAAGTCCGCCTCCTAAAGCGATATGGAATTCATCCCGCATCATCTTTCTGAAGTCATCAGCATTTTTCAATTTTACTGCGGTAAGCGTAGGACTGGCAGCTGAATCATCCACCAGCAATTCAAGCCCCAATGCCCGGACTCCCGCTCTGGTCATATCGCGAAGTGCCCCATGCCTTTTATATTCTGATTCAATCCCGCCGCTTTTTTCTATCATATTGCAGGCCTCAAGCAGTCCGCACACAAGTGATATATTCGGCGTATAAGGGGTTCCCGTTCCAGATTCAAGGCCTTTTTTGTACATTTTAAGGTCAAAATAAAAGGAAGGGCACTGATGATGATTCACTGTATTCCAGGCTTTTTCACTCAATGTAATCAATGCAAGTCCCGGAGGCAGCATTAACGCTTTCTGCCCTCCTGTTGCCACTATATCAATGCCCCATTCGTCCATATAAAGAGGAGTCCCGACTATCGAGCTCACCGCATCAACAAGAAATAGGGCGTCTGTTTCTTTTACAACGGCCGCAATGTCTTTAATATTGTTGATTGCAGAAGTGGATGTTTCACAGTGTGTGGCAAAAACCGCTTTTGCCTCCGGATTTTCCTTCAATGCTTTTCTTACATCTTCAGGATCGACAATATTTCCCCATTCCGCATCTACCCTGACGGTTTTACAGCCGATATGATTCGTAATCCCCTGCAGGTACTCCCCAAAATAACCGACTACGCAAAGGATGATTGTATCATTAGGGCCAACGGTATTAATAATGGCTGTTTCAAGAGCGGACGCTCCGCTTGAGGTAAGCGGGATGACCAGGTTTTCAGTCTGGAAAATCATTTTGGCTTTTTCCGTCGTTTCCTGAAGTACATCCTGGAAGGCTGGATTCCGGTAATCCATCATGGGATGATCGAAACTCCTCAGCATGGCACGCTGTATTTCTTTTGGAACCTGCACAGGACCAGGCAATCTTAAATCCAATTTTTCTTCAAACATCGCTTTCTCCCCTTTGCGCTTCTTATTTCATTTTTGCTTATAAAGCTTAGATGCAAATATTGTGCCAATGTGGTATTACCCTTTGTACTAAGGCTTGATGTATTTGGGGATTGTTTCAGTGTTTCGTTTTGAAACGATGTGGAACGATTTAGTGAAACGGTTGGGGATGTGAGATGTTTATGTTTGTAAGATTTTGTGCGGGGGGTGGTTGAGTTAAGAGAGGGGTATTTTTGGTTTCTTGGATTTTGGGGAGTTGTTATGGCGACCTTTTTCTGTGGCTGCTTTGGATTTTGGGCTTCATGAAGCGTTTATGGCGACCAATTTCTGGGGTTGCTCTGGATTTTGGGCTTCATGGAGCTGTTATGATGACCTTTTTCTGTAGCTGCTCTGGATTTTGGGCTTCATGAATCGTTTATGGCGACCAATTTCTGTGGTTGCTCTGGATTTTGGGCTTCAAGGAGCTGTTATGGCGACCTTTTTCTGTGGCTGCTTGGTATTTTGGTCTTCATGAAGCGTTTATGGCGACCTTTTTCTGCTGTTGCTCTGGATTTTGGGCTTCATGGAGCTGTTATGGCGACCTTTTTCTGTGGCTGCTTTGGATTTTGGGCTTCATGAAGCGTTTATGGCGACCTTTTTCTGTGGCTGCTTTGGATTTTGGGCTTCATGAAGCGTTTATGGCGACCTTTTTCTGCGGCTGTTTTGTATTTTGGTCTTCATGAAGCGTTTATGGCGAACAATTTCTGTGGTTGCTCTGGATTTTGGGCTTCAAGGAGCTGTTATGGCGACCTTTTTCTGTGGCTGCTTTGGATTTTGGGCTTCATGAAGCGTTTATGGCGACCATTTTCTGGGGTTGCTCTGGATTTTGGTCTTCATAAAGCGTTTATGGCGACCTTTTTCTGCTGTTGCTATGGATTTTGGGCTTCAAGGAGCTGTTATGGCGACCTTTTTCTGCGGCTGTTTTGTATTTTGGTCTTCATGAAGCGTTTATGGCGACTTTCTTCTGCTGTTGCACTGGATTTTGGGCTTCAAGGAGCTGTTATGGCGACCTTTTTCTGCGGCTGCTTTGTATTTTGGGCTTCATGAAGCGTTTATGGCGACCTTTTTCTGTGGCTGCTTTGTATTTTGGTCTTCATGAAGCGTTTATGGCGACCTTTTTCTGTGGCTGCTTTGGATTTTGGTCTTCATGAAGCGTTTATCGCGACTTTCTTCTGCTGTTGCTTTGGATTTTGGGCTTCATGGAGCTGTAATGGCGACCTTTTTCTGGGGTTGCTCTGGATTTTGGGCTTCATGGAGCTGTAATGGCGACCTTTTTCTGGGGTTGCTCTGGATTTTGGTCTTCATGAAGCGTTTATGGCGAACATTTTCTGCGGCTGCTTTGGATTTTGGTCTTCATGAAGCGTTTATGGCGACCATTTTTTGCTGCTTGCTCTGATTCTGGTAAGCAATCCTTCTTATTAACTACCATTTCCTCTGCACTCTTCCGGTTTTGGTCACTAATCCCTCTGATTAACTACCATTTCTTCGGCTCTCTTCCAATTTTGGTCACTAATCCTTCTAATTAAAAATCTGATCTACCCAGATTTCCGTAGTGAAACTACCCGCTTAAGTACCTTTCTCCCCTGCTCTCACCTGGTTTTAGGCACTAATCCGACTGATAAAGACCAATAACAACAAAAGACAGCCCCATTCTTTCGAACAGGCTGCCTTTTTTACATTTAATTATGAGATTGCTACGAAATTTGCTTTAATTCTTCAGTAAGGCGCATGAATTCTTTTTTGTTTCGGCTAGTGAGAGAATCATCAATTTTTTTGCGCAGTTTTTCTATTCGGTATTCCTTAAGAGCTTGATTCAGGACTTGTTCTGCTAACAATGACACGTTTTCCTCAGACTGTTGCGGCGAGTTAAGTAGACGTTTTTCCATTTGTAATCAACCCCTTGACCTTTTTTCTATTGTAACAGAAGTTTTCAGATTATTCAAATCATTATTTACTGGAAATTTTGTTAGCAGCTGCTAAGCTTGTTAATTATAATGTACCCGGGATTTGTACAATTTAAACAACATGCAAAAAAGCTGACCAATGAGGAGATCAGTCCTCATAAGCCAGCCCTCTTACTTTTTTGCAGTTTCAAGTATGCTCATAACATTTTGTACAGATTTAACAGATTGATCCAGTCCATTTTTCTCTTCGGCAGTCAGTGGAATTTCAATGACACTTTCTATCCCATTTCCACCGAGAATTGCAGGTACTCCCAAATAGATGTTACTGTATCCATACTCACCTTCCAAATAGGCGATTGAAGGCAGTATTCTTTTTTTATCTTTCAGTATCGCTTCTGCCATTTCAACCATTGAAGCTGCAGGAGCATAATAGGCGCTTCCCTGGCCAAGCAGATTGACTATTTCTCCTCCGCCTTTTCTGGTTCTTTCCACAATCGCTTCGATTCGGTCGGCAGGCAGAATTTTCTCCAGCGGAATGCCGCCAGCATACGAATACCTGACGAGCGGAACCATATCATCTCCATGACCGCCCAGGACAAAACCTGAAATATCTTCTATGGAAACACCCAGCTCTTGCGCCACAAATGTATTAAATCGGGCTGTGTCCAATACTCCCGATTGGCCGATTACCCGATTCTTCGGGAAACCAGTGGTATTATAGCAAACATAGGTCATAGCATCGACAGGATTGCTTAATACAATGATATAGCTATCCGGTGCGTATGTTTTTATATTTTGAGATACTTCGATCATAATCTTCTCATTTACAGCGACAAGATCGTCCCGGCTCATCCCCGGTTTTCTTGGCATTCCGGCCGTAATCAATACTAAATCTGCATCTTGAATGTCTTCATAGCTTGAAGTGCCGGTTATATTGCTATTAAAGCGCTGGACCGGTCCAGCTTCAAGCATATCAAGAGCCTTCCCTTTTGTCGGGTTTGCCTGTGAAGGGACGTCTACTAAGATGATGTCTCCCAATTCCTTTTGGGCGAGCATCAATGCCGCTGTCGCACCCGTAAAGCCTGACCCGATAACGGCAAGCTTTCTTCTTTTAAAAGTCATGGCTGTACCTCCATTTCATCCTGCCAGTGGAGTACTCTATTTATCTTCAGCACTGCCTTGTTCCTCAGCAGGCATCTGTTTATTTTTGCTTCCTCCCTTTTTTACAGGAGGAGGTTCTTGTTTCAGTTCCTTAGGTTTTCTGTCATCCAATAAAGCTTTCTTGATATCTTCATCCGGATGAGGAATAACATGCGCTGACACGAGTTCACCCACTCTGGCTGCTGCTTCCTTTCCTGCATCTACTGCAGCCTGAACAGCGCTGACATCCCCCTGAACCAAAACCGTTACTAAGGCGGCGTCCACTTTTTCCTGCTTCACCAAAGTAACATCGGCTGCTTTCAGCATGGCATCTGCTGCTTCAATGGACCCAATCAGCCCTCTTGTTTCAATCATGCCAAGTGCTCTCGCCATACTATTTCACCTCTTTCTTTTCAACATCAACAGAATCGATAATGCCAATTATCAATGCATCAATGGGCAGTCTTATATCCCCGGACATATTTGATGCCGAGCTTCCACGCGTAACGAGAACTTGATCACCGACACCTGCTCCAATGCGGTCAACCGCAACGAATGATTTTTCTGCTGCAGGTCCATGAGGCTCAACAACCAAAAATTTCAGACCTGTTAAATCATCCTCTTTTCTTGTGGCCCATACATTGCCGACTACCATTCCCATTTCCATGCGCTTTCAGCCCCTTTTGTATCCATTACAATGATGCTTTTTCCTAATTCCCGTGCTGTATCACGTGCTAAAGGTGTAATGATGGTCTGTTTATCTGCGAAAATTTCATTCTTCTTGCATTCTTGGACATCTCTTTGTGTAATCAGCTTCTTTATTTCTGGCTGTGCTGTATTAATTGGCTTAGGCGATGCAAGATCCTCCAGACTGCTGATTTCCACCCCGAACTTTAGGAGCTTTTCCTTATATTCCATTAAACTTGAAAAATACTCCCCATTGGTTTTCTTCTCTCCACTGAGGATTTTATAAAGATTTGGTTTGGGAATTAAGGTTACTGGAACATAATCAATAATACAGGCTGAGAGAAGCTCGGTTTCCGGTGTGTCGCAAATGCCAAGTGCCCCTTTGACCAGCAGATCCTGTGAAGCATCAAGAAATACGGCCTTCATAACGGTATGAAGCTGTGCTTCTTCAGTAAAGTCATAAGGAAGTACATTCCAGTCTTTCTCTAAAGCTTGTAATATAGCAGGATCGGTTCTATCCAGATCCCCGACTGCAAGAATATTATGTTTCATTGCTGTATTTGGAGCAGATTTGGCACCTGCTAAACTTTTTACTACTTCTTCAACTATTTGCTCTATTAGTTGCCGGTCTATCATAAGCTTTCCTCTTGCCTGACTAACCTGCCGGCTGTTTTTCCGGCTATCAGTCCTGCATTGGCTTCATCCGTATCAATATGCATTTCAAGTCTATACCGTGGTGAAATCCTGATTAACACCTTTTCAAAGGAAATGGGACGTTCTCCCTCTATCTCAACTTTGACGTATTCCCCATTTTTCACTCCGAAACCTTCAGCATCTTCCGGATTCATATGAATGTGTGCCTGCGCTATAATCAGACCCTCTTTTTTGTATAGACTGCCTTTAGGTCCAATCAAAGTTACTGGAGAAGAACCTTCAATATTCCCGGATTCGCGAAGCGGGGGCTTCAACCCCAGCTTGAACGAATCTGTACGGCTGACTTCTACCTGAGTCATATTACGGGCAGGTCCGAGAATGCGCACTTTTTCAAGGCTTCCTCTTGGTCCTGCAATGGTTATGGTTTCATTAGCAGCGAATTGGCCGGGCTGAGATAAATCCGCTTTTTTTGTAAGCTGATAGCCTGTACCAAATAGAATCTCCAAATCTTTTTGACTTATATGACAGTGCCGGGCTGAGACAGCCATTGGAATGGAATGGTCTTGGATTGAGGAATCTTTTAGCTTTGAAACGATTTCCTCTACAATCGATTGAAGGGCTTGCTCGTTCATGGTTTAAACTCCTAACCTAGTAATACTGTATTAAAGCTCAATATCGATTTTTGGAAGAATGCTCTCCAATTCGTTATGAGGACGAGGAATAACATGAACAGATTTCAATTCCCCAACACGCTGTGCTGCTGCAGCACCCGCATCTGTTGCCGCTTTAACAGCACCTACATCACCGCGCACAAGGACCGTTACAATTCCGCCCCCAACATGCACCTTTCCAACCAAATGAACGTTCGCTGCCTTAACCATCGCGTCAGCAGCTTCCACTGAAGCAACCAGCCCTTTTGTTTCAATCATTCCTAATGCAGTTAATTCTCTAGCCATTTTTATTTCCTCCTAATTAGATAGTTTGATATTTTTTCATTACTTGATTAACCATGTCGGCAATCATCTTTGCATCTACTTCGCCATCCGGCGATACTTGCTGCAGCACTTGACTGACAATATGATCAACATCCCGGCTGCCGGCTTGTTCTTTTTCAGCTATCGAAGAAGTTGATGCCGGTTTTGGGATGGTGACTTCTTTCGTTCCGTAAGCCATTCTTTTAATGTTGATCAGGTGGCGTGCAGTCACATTATCAGAAGTAATGTTGCCGCCGAATGAACCGCATCCCAAAGTCAGGGATGGCATCAATCCTGTAGTTGCTCCAACAGCCCCAATCGAAGAGAGCGTATTGACCATCATTCTTGAAACAGGCATTTCCAGGGCAAATTCCTTTGCCACTTCATGATTATTTGTATGAAGAGAAAGACTGTGTCCCCTGCCTCCTAAGTTGAGGAGCTGCAGGCACATTTCTTTTGCCTCCTGGAAGCTTTCAGCTGTATAAAGAGCAAAAACCGGAGATAATTTTTCAATTGAAAATGGGATGTCTTTGCCTATTCCAGTTTCTTCAGCAATTAAAACTCTTGTGTCATCAGGGACTTGAATTCCAGCCATGCTTGCGATTTTAACAGCACTCTGGCCGACGATATCCGGATTCAGCTTTCCCGGCGAAGGTGAAATAACTTTTTCCAGTGCCGCCTTTTCCCGGTTGTTTAAGAGATAAGCTCCATTGTTTTTGAGTTCTCTCATGGTCATCTCTTTTATGTTGCGATCGACTACAATTGATTGTTCAGTAGCGCATATGGTTCCATTATCAAATGATTTACTGTCAATAATCATCCTAACGGACTGGGCGACCTTGGCGGTTTTTTCAATATAGCATGGCACATTACCGGGCCCTACTCCATAGGCAGGTTTGCCTGAGCTGTACGCCGCCCTGACCAATCCCCCGCCTCCTGTTGCCAAAATAAGATTGATGTCGCGATGCTTCATTAATTCGTTTGTTGCACTCATGGAAGGCTTAGAGATCCAGCCAATCAATCCTTCAGGTGCACCTGCCTGTACAGCTGCTTCATTCACAATTTTTAATGCTTCAATAGTACATTTCACTGCCCTTGGATGAGGGCTTACGACTATTGCATTTCTTGTTTTCAGCGCAATAAGCGCTTTAAATATGGCTGTAGAAGTAGGGTTAGTTGTTGGAATGATGCCTGCAATAACACCGTAAGGATAAGCAATTTCCGTTACTTTATTTACCTGGTCTACACGAATGATGCCTACTGTCTTTTCATCTTTGATAGACTCATAGACTGCCTTTGAGCCAACTTCATTTTTTATTTTTTTATGCTCGACTATGCCCATTCCGGTTTCCTCTACAGCCATACGGGCAAGGGAAAGTGACTTGGCATAGGCAACATCTGCGGCTTGTTTGACGATCGCGTCAACCTGATCCTGCGTAAAGGACATATATTGCAGCTGCGCTTCCTTTGCACGCTTTACAGCATTCCGCATTTCCTGCATGGATTGAAGATCATGATCGAAATGCAAGCTTTTCACACTCCTTTCAGGATTTTTAAAGGTTTAGTACTTAATAGGATTCTGAGAAATTTCGATAATAGCATCCCGGAATGCATCAGCTGCAGCCTGGCAGGCTGATTGGGAGCCAGTCAAAAGCCCGCCGCCAAAATTCGTTTCAGAAGGCGGCCCGAAAAATTTCACCATTTCTACATCTGCTGCCTTTAAAGCAGCATCGAGCCCATAAACGGCTTCCAATGGCGGAGCAATCAGATATGCAAGGGGCTCTCCGATATTGATGCCTGCTTCTTTTGACAGATAGGACCCTGTTCTGGAAACAACATGTGCATAAATGGCATGTGTTGTTTCCTGATCAAGCGCTTCAAAATAGGCATCAGATTCGGCTGTCTGAAGGACAGCCTCCATACCGCTTTTAACTTCATCGGGGGATGGCCCTGCGATAATTCCAATCATTTCACCTGATAATGGCCCGGAAGCATGAGCAGCGCCCGCATAAAAGGACCTGGCGTAAACCACTTCGACATCTGCTCTTTTTGTGGCTTCATCGAGTGCAGTATAGCCTACGTCATCGACTGTAGAGGTGAAAATGGCCAGGCTTCGGTGATAAGGCTTAAGCTGAAACTGCTTTGCAAGCTCCTGGTCCACATTAGGTATCACCCGAACAGCCAGTATATCGGCGTGAATGCGTTCTAATCCCATTGATTCTGCCACCTACCCTTCCTTTTTCACGAGCGATACTCCACTTGCTTCATACTTTATAACCTTTTGGATGACGGTCCCGAGATAAGCTCCGGCCTCTGCAGGAGGAATACCGCCTTTATGTATATTGGAAATAACCATCCGATCAGCTTCGATCGTTCCTTTACGGGGTTCATAGCAAAGGTAGGCACTTAGTGATTCAGCACTGACCAGACCAGGACGTTCGCCAATCAATAACACAACTACTTTAGGCTTCAGCAGTTCTCCCACTTCATCCATTACAGCCACCCTGCCTTTTTCGATATAAAAAGGGGTCCCCATTTCGAGTCCTAAACTTTTCAAGGATTGCTGAAGGGATAGGTATACATCCTCAGCATTTTCTTCAATGGCACTTGAGCTCAGCCCGTCAGACAGAATGATTTGAACAACAGGTTCCTTTTGGCATTTAGCAAGAATGGTATTTTTGGCTTCTTCTGAAAGCTTCCTGCCATAATCGGGCCTGCGGATGTACACTTCTTTTTCATTCACCATCGTTGTGACTTTGAAAAGCCCAAGACGGTTTATCAGGTCGTCATTTACATCTCCATAGACGGCATCAACTGCAGCTGCATGGTCAAAACGGAATTTCAGCCATGTGTCTGTCTTTGGTCTCGTACCTGCTCTTCCCACCCCGATTCTTGCAGGTGTTTTGCTCTTAAGCGCCTCGAGCTCAACCGGATCTGCCGGATGATCAATACCTGTCATTTCTGAATAGCTTTTGGCCTCTTCATGATTGGTTTTATCTGATTGATTGTTTGCATGTTGATAGCTATTTATTTTAATTAACTCGTTTTTATCCTGTTTTCCTGTCTCTATAACCTCAACTGCCACCTTGGCTGTTTTCTTGACGGGACTTGATGTATGGTTCCAAAATTTTACTCCAACACTATCTTCCCGACCTTTGACATCAGAGGTTTGCTGCGATTGAAGTTTTTCCACTACAAGGCGTGTTACTTTTTCAATCAATTCAGGATTCATTCATTTCAACTCCTATCGTGAAAAAATGGTAGGGTCGCCTGCGATTTTGCTTAGCTTTCCATTTTCGAATATCCCCATTTTCTCAAGCCAATCTCTGAATATGGGAGATGGCTGCTTATTCATTGTCTGCCTAAGAGTGGCAACGTCGTGATAACTCATGGATTGGTAATTGAGCATGCAATCATCCCCCATTGGGGCAGCGATAATAAAATTCACTCCAGCTGCTGTCAGCAGCACACCAAGGTCCTCGATATCATTTTGATCAGCCTTGATATGGTTCGTGTAGCAAATATCAACACCCATTGGAATGCCATGCATTTTTCCCATGAAATGGTCTTCAAGCCCGGCTCTGATGACCTGTTTATTGTTGTACAAGTATTCTGGTCCGATGAAACCAACCACTGTATTTACGATAAAAGGATCATAATGCCGGGCAAATCCATAATTTCTTGATTCCAGTGTCATCTGATCTATTCCAAAATGTGCTTCTGCCGAAAGCTCTGAACCCTGGCCCGTTTCAAAATAAAAACGCTGTGGCCCGGTGCCAGTGCCAAGAGTTTTTGCCATGTCATTTGCTTCCTCAAGAAGTGACGCTGTAATTCCAAATGACCTGTTGGCAGCCTCTGTTCCTGCTATGCTCTGGAAGATCATATCGGCAGGTGCTCCCTGTTCGATTGCCTTCATTTGAGCTGTCACGTGCGCAAGAACACAGTTTTGTGCCGGGATTTCCCAGTCCTTTATAAAAGAATGTGTGGCATGGAGCAATCTCTTTACACTCTCAACCGAATCATCCACAGGATTAATGCCAACTACTGCATCCCCTATGCCGTAGGATAATCCTTCTTTCAGGGATGCGATCATCCCATCCACATTATCAGTTGGATGGTTCGGCTGCAGCCGCGAAGCCAGGGTCCCTTTATATCCAATCGTAATATTGCATTTGGTCAGTATTTCGATTTTGTTTGCCGCGTGAACCAAATCTAAATTTGACATAATTTTAGCGGCGGCGGCGATCATCTCGCTGTTTAATCCCCTGCTGATTCTTTTTAGATCTTCTCCTGTCGTGTCATCGTCCAGGATATACTCACGGAGTTCAGCAACTGACCAATTTTTTATGCTTTGATAGACAGGTTCATTTATTCCGCTTTCTATAATTTTCGAAACCTCATCCTCTTCAGGTGAAAGCATAGGGTTTTCACGGATATCAGACAGTGTTAAATGACTTAGAACCAATTTGGCTGCGATTCTTTCCTGGACGGTTTCTGCTGCAATGCCCGCGAGGCGGTCCCCTGACTTTTCTTCATTTGCTTTAGCGAATAAATCTTTCAGATTAGTAAACTGATATACATTTCCCAAATGATTGGTTTTCAGCTTCATAAAAGATTCCTCCTTTCTTACTGATGGAAGGTCAAAGTTTTAATGACAACTGGGACTACATTGCTTTGCAGCAGATGGCCAATATCTATGTAATCGCCGTGCTCTGCCTTAATCTGATCGATGCATATGATACTTTGCTTTTCTTGCTGAGTTTTTAGTGTCTGTCCCAGAACTTTGGCGTGGTCGCTTTCTAAAACAACAACAAGCGGCTGTTCCGGTTTCGGCTTTGCCTGCAGAGATTTTAACAGGACTGCAGATAACTGCTGGATATCCCGAAAGCCTAAATAAGGCATATCCGTTAAATACAGTGCAAAATTTTGACCCTCCTGCTGTGGATCATAAATTTCCACTGATTTCTTTACTGCCTCTTGAATACGGCTTAGTCCTTTTTCCAGATTGTCATCAAACCCGATCTGATAGACTGGCAAATTTCGAATTGGCAATTCATGTGCTTCCGCATGGATGGTTGCCCCGCTGATTTCGGTGGTTTGAGTTCCTGCTCCAAGAACGGTTGCCCTGACCGTTTCATCCGGTTCCACCCATTTAAAGGCGGCCAGTTCACGGCAATTTCTTAAGGACTGTGCCAGCATTTTTCCAATATCGTCATACTGAGCAGGCGAGGATTCAGCACTCTCAAAGCGGTACAAACATTCACTGATTCCGCCTGAAAACATGATGTAATCTATCTCCTCTATCCAATTGGGGTCATGTCCCAAAAGAAGAGGGGAATCTTCCTTAAGAAGATCCTTCCTAAGCATTCGGCCAATTACTTCTGCCATGTGGTCTGTCAGCTTTCCGATGATGGGATGATTTCTGCTGTCCCCTATTTTTAAATCAGCCCCCCATTGCCGAAGGATTTCCTGGACAGGAGGTGAAATGCTTTTTATTTTGCCATCTGTAAATTCAATCAGTCTTCCGCCGATGTGGAGCGTGCATGTTCCGCAGAGCCTTCCTGAACGATAAACTGCAGTATTGGCAGTGCCTCCGCCAATGTCGATATTAGCGACAGTTTTGCCAGTCCTCCTGGATAATTCATAAGCACCTGAACCTTTTGCCGCAATGATTCCTTCTAAATCAGGACCGGCAGTTGCGACGAGAAAATCACCTGCATGATCAGATAAATAATGGACCATTTCTTCGGCATTTTGTTTAGTTGCCGTTTCTCCTGTTATAATGACAGCACCTGTTTTGATATCACCAGGCTCGATTCCCGCAGAGATATATTCCTCACTGACAAGTCTCTCAACACCTTCAATATCTATTGCTGATGCTGACAAGAGAGGAGTGCGGTAAATCGGGCTTCGGTAGAGCACTTCTTTTTCTATAATTTCAATTCTCGGCATGTGGGTTCCGCCAGCCATATTCATAAGTGAAAATCTGCTGATGACGAGTTTGGTCGTGCTCGTTCCGATGTCGATTCCAGCGCTGATTATATATTCTTTTTGTGCATCGTAACGCTTCAACATGATCCCCGCCTTACTGCATGAATTAAGGAAAATAAAAAAGGCACCCCATATGAGCAACCAATAATTGATTGTTCACATGAGGCGCCTTTGCCTGATCTATTATTTTGTATAATTAGAATATATTCTATTTTCTTCATTTTGTAAAGGGTTTCATTTGAAAATTACGACATCATCCGGCAAAGAATCTGCATAATCCTTCATTTCCTGAAAAGAATGGCATTTTACCAGGCCGCGTATTTCTTCTATTCCTTTTCCGGAAATAGAAGAGGAAATGACAATGGGTCCTTTTGGAACAGCATTTCTAAGCTGCCTGATTGCCGTATTTACATCCCCCTGGGCAGAATCGCTTTTTGTCACGACCCCTATTGGGAGCTTATTAAACCCGGTGCTGAAACCCGGCGGAAAAGTGGTTTTCCGTTTTGTACAATCCTGCACATATAAGACATGTGTCACTTCCAGTGCCGTAGCCATGATATTTTTATAGAAAAATGGATTTTCCGTGTATTCCCCCGGCGTATCCACAATCCAATCATAATAGTTCAGTGCCTGAGTTTTAACCGCCTCCGCTTTGCGGCCCAGAAGAGCATTTGTTAAAGTCGACTTTCCAGCCCCGATGGAACCGATCAGCATCGCTCTGTTCATATTGGACATTAAATACAGCTCCTTATGATTTAGTTATTTCCGAAGGAGTGTACCTCAGTGTTTCAGATAGAAAACGGTTGATTTCCTCCATGGCCATTTGCACAGCTGAAACGGTACCTACAATGACAAGGCTGCCTGTGAACCGGTCCAGGAAACCGATCTGCACGTCTGCAGCTTTTGTTGCGAGGTCTCCTGCAATGATAACCGTTTCACTTGGTGTCAGTGTTAAGATCCCTAACGCTCCTGCCTGCTGGATTCCCAGTTTTTCAAACATATCGGGATCAGGATTTGCGATTAAATGGCTGAGTGTTACTTGTTTTCCCGGTACAAATTCTTGAATAAATCGTTGTTTTTCTTCATTCATTGCTTTGGCCTCCCCAGGTGACTGCTGCTTATATTGCTTTTTTTACTTTATCTTCTTTCGGTAAATATTCATCTTTTCCGATAATGCCGGCTTCACGGTCCTTTTTCTCCAATTCCAGAGCCTTAGGCACTGAAAGCCAGTATGCTAAACCAATTCCAATGATCCCTGCAGAAATTTTACCGGCTATAATTGGAAGGATGAGTGTTGGCTGAAAATTTGCTGTAAACGATAAATGGTCACCAAGCAGGAAGGCCGCACAGACAGCAAAAGAAATATTAATGACTTTATCTTTAGGCGGCATGGTTCTGACCAATTTAAACATGGCCAGGATGTTGGCGATCGTGGCAACTATTCCCGCGCTGCCTTCCTTGCTTAATCCCACTTTTCGGCCAAGAGACTCGAGCGGGCCTCCGGCATACTTTTGAAGAAGATAAACCATTGGAAATGCCCCTGCCAGCATAATGCCAATATATCCTGCAGTCTCAAGTGCCCGGAACTGATCTTCTGCATCTGCCATGATTGGATGGAAGCCCCAGCTTCCAAAGACAGTTGTGAATAATCCGGTGAAAATTTCCACGATTGAAAAGACTAAAACCAGCTTAATGCCCGCATCCAAAATGCGTCCAAACCACATGAACCCGTTGATCATTAAATCCGGAAGGAAATATAACCCCAGTGCAATCAGTACAACAAAGATTAAGAGCGGACTTAAATTCAGCAATATTTGTCCCAAACCGAGTGCGAACTGATATTTAGCCTCTCCGGATGTGGAAATGAAATCCCTGAAACTTGAGCTTGAAACCGCAATAATCACACTTGAAATGAAAGCGCCAATTGGAATCGTCAGAACGCCTGACATTACACCAAGAGCCATATATTTATGGTCTCTCTTATCAAGCATAGCCAGGCCCATCGGGATGGAGAAAACAATCGTTGCTCCCGCCATAAAACCGACTATCATCGCCATTATCCAGCCTTCCTGTGTCTGCTTTAACACTTCAGCTAACTGGTAGCCACCCATATCGGTTGCCAATATGGCAGTGGCAGCTATGGCTGGATCTGCCCCGATGGCAGCAAAAAAAGGACCGCAGACCCTATCGATAAACCATGATAAAAACGGAATGGAAGCCATTATGCCGGCAGCCGGAACAAAAATATGGCCAACAGCATGAAGCCCCTCCATAAATTGCTTTCCTAATCCCTCATCACTGTTGCGGATGGCAGCAAAGGCACCTGCTACCGCACAAGCCATGATAATGTAAATCACAATCTTACCCACCATTTCCATCATAAATCCCTCCCTAAAAAGTTTTATATGTTAACGGAATCATGCAGCCTCTTTACAAGAAAAATAGGATAAGATAGCAGCTTGATAGTAAAAGATTAAGTAAAAAGACAAAAAGGTGCCGTACGTCAGCTTTTGTCTGACGCATGGCACCCTTGCCTGTCCTATCCACTTGTTAAAGATGTTATGCGTTATATTTTACAATGATACGCTTTGCCACATTTTCCAGTGTAACCTGTTTATTCATGCTGATCTTTCGCATTCTTCGAAAAGCATCTTCTTCAGGCAAGTTAAACTTTTGCATTAAAATGCCTTTTGCTTTTTCAACTATCTTTCTTTCATTTAATTTCTGGTTCATGGTTTCCACTTGTTCCCGAATGGCATTTGCGTTCTCTGCCTGCCTGAGCGCAATCTCTACCGCAGGAATCAGACTGGCTTCATTAACAGGCTTAACAAGATAGCCGAGTATATTAGCCTGTTTGGCTTTATCAATATATTCCCGCTGGCTGTATGCTGTAAGGATCAGGATTGGTGTATTGATTTTATTGGATATGATTTCACTTGCTTTTAACCCATTCAAATTTGGCATCTTAATATCCATAAGGATTAAATCAGGCTTTAATTTAAAGGCAAGCTCGACCGCTCTTTCACCATCACCAGCCTCAGCAACCACTTCATAGCCAGCATCCTTTAGCATCAGGCTTAAGTCCATGCGGACAATGGATTCATCCTCCACAACCATAATTCTTTTTTTCACAGCTATTCCACCTTCCTTTCAAAGGGAAATTGCACAGCAGCAATGGTCCCTGTTTCAGCCCGTTCGATAAAAAAATGACCGGATAGATCATGCTCGATCATCATTTTCACAATATCTAAGCCTAGAGAAGGTTTTGCCTCCGGGGAATACCCTTCACCATTATCAATGACCTCAACCTTAACTTCATCATTGGAATAATCGAAACAAACCTCGATTTTCCCTTCATGCATTTGTTTAAATGCGTGCTTTACACAATTTTGGATAAGCTCATTGATGACCAGAGACAGGGAGACAGCTTTTTCCGAGTCGATTAAAAGCCTTGGGCCCCTGTACTGTATATGTATTTTTTTCTGCTCATGCTTTGCTTCATACACCAGCATATTTCCAATTTTCTCTATTAAACTGTAAATATCCACTTCATCCACACCAGAGCTTGAGAGAATGATCTCATATACTGAAGCAATGCTTGAGATGCGGTTCAGACTTTCCACGAAATGCACCTTGCTCTCTTCCGGAACACCCCTTCTCATCTGAAGCCTTAAAAGGCTGGCAACAGTCTGCAGGTTATTTTTAACACGGTGATGGATTTCCCTTATGGCCACGGATTTAACAGCAATCTCTCTTTCCTTTTCCCTGAGCTCTGTCAGATCTTTAAGGATGATGAAGGTTCCATTCGACTTTCCTTCTACCTGGAGACTAATTTTTTTCACACGGAAAACCTTCTTCATCATTTTCAATTCTTTAACAAGAAGCTCTTCCGGATCGTTTAGTATCTGTTGTATACATGGTAAGCAATCAATAAGAGGAGTACCGGGCCTGATGCCTGCCTTCCCAATTTCGTGAATGAGATTCGTAGCCGATGGATTGTTATAAACTACCTTATTTTCATGATCAATAAAGAACAATGCTTCCTCAATCACCTCTGGAATAATCGGCCGATCCTCTGCCATCCCAATGAGTATCCCGCTTAACGTTTTTGTCGCTTCTGATAACGCTTCCAATTCCCGCTGACGCTGGAGCTTCTCACTGATGTCCTTTTCCATAATCAGTGCTCCTATGACCCGGTCCTGTGATCCCATAATCGGCACAACACTTTGTTCAACGGTCTTGCCTTCCTGTGTCAGTGCACGGTTGAGAAACATATTTTTCCCGGTCCTCAGGGTATACATAACGGCGGGTTCAAACGCTTCGTATGCGAACTTGCCTGCAACTGGCTTCTGATAAACAGATTTAGCTGTGCTTGGTGCAGCTTCAGCCAGCACAATCGCATGTTTTCCTTCTTTCGTAAGGCAGTCTACAAAAACATTTGCCTGGTTCAGGTCCGCGATCAATGAAAGATTGGCAGAGACCTCTTTAATCCTTTCAACATCCATTTTTGAAAGACTGGTATGGAGAGTGCATAACTCTTCTACTGAGAAGTTTGGCATGTGCTGAGATCTCCCAATCATTTATTAAAAGTGTCAGAATATATAAAAATATTAAAGGGAATGCAGAAGAATGTCAATATTGTTTTCAATAGTTCAATAGGAAGTTTGGCACATATATGGAATTCAACTGGATAATGGAAAAGGCAGCTGGAAAAAATGGATATCCTGCTGCCTTCCTGAATTAATGAAGCTTTGCTAATTTTACGCCGCTTGCCTTTTGTTTTAATATGGTCTCTATTAAATCAGCCAGATGCGCACCCGCCTCCACAGGAGGGACCCCTCCCTCATGAATATTGCTGATAACCGTGCGATCTGCTTCGACAGTATTTTCACCGGGCTTGTATATCAGGTAGGCACTAATGCTTTTTGCGGTTGCCAATCCTGGCCTTTCACCAATTAGTGAAATAACACAATCACAATTGACAATGGAAGCTACATCGTCCTGAATCCAAACTCTGCTCCGCTTTATAAAAACAGGATCACCAATGGTAATATTCTTCGATTGTAAGCCCTGTACAAGCGCAGGCAGCAGATCTCCTATATTTGCCTCAATGCCGGTTGAACTCAGGCCATCCGATACAATGATTTGAACCTGTCTATTCTTCGGAAGATTTTCGTCAGCCCATTTTCTGGAGGTTTCATTCAGTCGCCTTCCGCTGTCCAAATCCATTAAGTATTGATCCATCGTTTCAGCTTTTGATTGAAGCACTGGCAGCTTTAATTCCTTCAGCAAATCCTCGGGAACGTCTTTGAAAACAGCATCCTGCGCTGCCGCATGATCTATTCTGAAATCAAGGTAATTCCTTGTTTTCATTCGGGTTCCTGTCCTTCCAATCCCAATTCTTGCTGGAGTGATGGATTGAACCTTCTCGATCTCTTCTCGACTGACAGGCTGATCTACACCTATTTGTTTGACCATTTCATAAACAATATGTCGTCCTTTTGCATTCTCCGTTTTTATTTCAAGATTTTCTGGACTAGTTCCAATTTTTAATTGTCCTTCTGTCTTCAGCTCCTCTATTACCTGTTTGACTATTGCTTGAATATCCATAATATAGCCCCCCTTCTTTATTCAAAAATGGATAGATCTCCCGCTCGTTCGGTCAATTTTCCATTTTCCATGATGCCCATCTTTTCCAGCCAAATCTCAAATTCACGCAGCGGGCGGAGCCCAAGCATCTCTCTTAAACTTGCATCATCATGATAGCTGGTATCTTGATAACTTAACATGACATCATCGCCTCCAGGGACGCCCATATAAAAGTTTGCTCCGGCTAACGCAGTTAACATCCCGGCGATTTCCTGGTCATTTTGATCTGCCTGCATATGGTTGGTATAAGTAGGTGCAATCCCCATTGGGAGTCCATGCATTTTCCCCATAAAAAGGTCTTCTAAATCTGCGCGGATCACTTGTTTCCCGTCGTAGATCGTCTCAGGCCCGATGAAGCCGGAAACATTATTAACCATAAAGGGCTTCCAATGACGGGCATAGCCATATGTACGTGCTTCGAGTGTCTGCATATCAATGCCAAGATGGGCATCCAGTGAGACTTCAGATCCCTGCCCAGTTTCGAAATAAAGCTGATTAGGCCCAGTGGATGTCCCTTGCTTAGCCATCAGATAAAAGGCTTCATCCAGGATTTCTTTTGAAACCCCAAAATCATCATTTGCTGCCTGTGTACCTGCAAGACTTTGGAACATTAGTGCAATAGGAGCGCCTTTTTTGAGTGCTTGCATCTGTGTTGTAATATGGGCAAGCACACAGTTTTGTGTTGGTATTTCCCATTTTTGTATAAAATCATGAGTCATGTGAAGAATTCTCGAGACAGATTCAACAGAATCATTGTTAGGGTTCACCCCAATAACAGCATCACCAGATCCATAGGAAAGTCCCTCTTTCATTGATGCAAGTATACCATCGGGATTGTCAATGGGATGATTGGGCTGGCACCTGAATGCCAGGCGTCCAGCCTCGCCTATCGTTGTATTGCAATGAGCTGTCGGCCGGATTTTCTGTGAAGCCATCACCAAATCCATGCTCGACATCAGCTTTGCTGCAGCTGAAATCATTTCGCTCGTCAGCCCTTTGCTGATTCTGAATAAATCCGAGGTGCTTGTTTGGTGGGACAAAATATATTCCCTTAATTCACCAACAGACCAGTTTGATATTTCTTTGTAAATAAATAGATTGAGATCGTCATAGATTACACGGGTAACTTCATCCGTATCATATGCAATTACCGGATTCTCATAAATTTCCTTTAGTGACAGTTCACTCAACACCACTTTAGCAGCCATTCGTTCAAGTGAAGATTCTGCAGCAATACCCGCCATTTTATCCCCTGATTTTTCCTCACTGGCTTTTGCTAAAACATCCGCAATAGAACGGAATTGATATGTTTCATTTTTTATAGTGATCGTATACATAAATAGCCTCCCTTTTAAGTCTATGGAGCCGGCCAGCAGCAAATTTCGTTCCTGGTAAGCGATTACATCACGCTCCATGCAAAAAGGCGCCTTAACAGTATAAGCCATAAATCAGCTTATCTATTAAGGCGCCTTCACCTGTTATTTTCACTTGTCCAAATTATATCAACAAATTGACTGAAAAGATAGACTTTTTAAACTGAAAATAAATGTCTTATGAAAACATCCCCTCCACTACTCGCCCCTTTCTCCCTTTTGTGGTCTTTGCCTGTGAAAGCGAATTCAGAATCGCTTCCTCCGCCGCCTCGGCGGCACCTTGAAAAAGCTGATTCAAAATTGGATGATCATCTCTGATAAAATGGGCAGTTTCCACGATTTTGCTGCTTTCATGAAGGATTTTGTTAGCGGTGGAGAATGCTATTACAATGTCACCGCTGCCGTTGCTGAAATGGCTCCCTGTCCTTCCGAGGCCTATGCCGCATCTCTTCGCGAGCCTTTTCAGCTGCCTGTCACTTACTGGCGCATTTGTAGCGAGGATGATCATGATCGAACCATCAGGTGTGTCCTTTGTGTTCGAAGGAATATCTGACAGTCCATATTTATTGAAAGGAAATTCGTCTTGATTGCCAAAATTAGAGACAACTAAACATCCGATATGATATTCGGTTGTGCTTTGGTCCTCCGTGAATACCCGTGAAGAAGCACCAACACCGCCTTTATAACCAAAACACACCATGCCTCTGCCAGCTCCAACTGCACCTTCTTCCACTATATCCGGCTTAGCATTTTGGATGGCTGATATGGCATGTTCCGGTTTTACAGGGAGTGTGCGAATGGAATTCAAATACCCGTCATTGCATTCTCCTGTCACGATATTTACGGTTCCAGTTGTGTCGCCAATTTCAGGAGTGATATTGAGCAAGTATTCCAGAGTCCCCTGTGTAACTGCCGGCACTCCAAATGTATTAGTCAGCATAATCGGCGATTCAATCACACCCAGTTCTTCCATCTGCACCAGACCTGTCGTTTTTCCAAAGCCATTTATGACATAGCAGGCTGCCGGGACCTTTTCACGAAATAGATTACCTCCATGCGGCAAAACAGCGGTTACGCCAGTACAGACATATTGGTCATCCAGCGGATAGTCCAACGTGACTTGCCCGACCATAACTCCATCAATATCTGTAATACAATTCTTTTTTCCAGGTCTCAGTGTTCCAATTGTGATTCCTCTTTCTCTAATCTTCATGTGGCTGCTCCTTTAAAATAGAATTTCCATTTGTTATCCTTTATAATAATAAAATATTTAGATTGCCTAATCATTTTACAGCACTGTTGGGAGGTATATTATGGCTGATGCTTTAACAGGAAAAGCAAAAACACAGACTGCAGTTTCTGAAAAGATTTGGTCCAGGGATTTTGTCCTGATCTTGATGTCCAACTTTTTTATTTTTCTCGGATTTCAAATGACCTTGCCCACGATTCCTCTTTTTGTGGAAGAGTTGGGCGGAAATGACCAGCTGATCGGGATAGTAGTTGGGATCTTTACATTTTCTGCTCTGTTATTGCGCCCCTATGCAGGTCATACACTGGAGACGAGGGGCAGGCGGTTTGTCTATTTAACAGGCCTTGCTATTTTCGTGCTCTCAGTTGGTTCATTCGGTTTTATTAATAGTTTAATCTTTTTATTTGTGTTAAGGATTATCCAGGGTTTTGGCTGGGGCTTCTCAACTACAGCCTCGGGAACCATTGCCACTGATTTAATCCCTGCTAAGCGTCGCGGTGAAGGAATGGGATACTTTGGGCTTTCCGGGAACATTGCCCTGGCATTCGGCCCTACCCTCGGACTTGCGCTCGCCGGAGTTATCTCGTTCAAACTTTTATTTTTAATTTGTGCCCTGATGGGTTTAGCCGCACTGGTACTTTCTTCGAGGATCAACTACAAGCAGGCTGAAAAACAAGCGGTTCCCTTAAAGCGGTGGGATATCTATGAAAAAAGTGCTTTAAGACCTTCTTTTCTTTTGTTTTTCATCACCGTAACCTTCGGTGGCATCGCATCATTTCTACCTATATATTCTGCCCAAAAAGGGATAGGCGGCATCCACTGGTACTTCCTGCTGTTTGCCATAGCTCTAATGATTTCGCGGACTTTCGCAGGCAGGTTATATGATCAAAGAGGCCATCAGGCTGTCTTTTTACCAGGAGCAGTGCTGATTTTGGCTGCGATGTTCCTGCTGGCGTGGCTTCCAAGCAGCATGATTATGTACATAGCTGCCATATTCTATGGACTCGGATTCGGATCCGTTCAGCCCGCCCTTCAGGCCTGGTCTGTAAGAGAAGCGCCTGTCAATCGTCGCGGGATGGCCAACGCCACGTTCTTCTCCTTCTTTGACCTGGGGGTTGGAATTGGGGCCATCGTGTTCGGGCAAATCGCTCATTTATTTGGGTATAGCACGATTTATTTGACTGCGGCCGGATCCGTTGTGATTTCCATTCTTCTGTATATCTGGATTGTGATGACAAAACGCGGTTAATCAGAAAGACGATTTTCCAGGGAGATGTGGAAAATCGTCTTTTTTGAATTGAGTTTTTCAGCAGGTGCAATTGGTTTGACTTTGTTTCCGGGATTTTTTCGGTATATACCCGAAGTTAGTCAGGGTTCTGACTCTGATCTGCGGTTTCTTGCACTTTGTGTCTGAATTTGGCCCGGGTTCTGACTCTGTTCTGCGGTTTCCTGCTTTTTGTGTCCGAAGTGGATCCAAGTTCCGACTCTAAACCGCAGTTTCCTGCTTTTTGTGCCGAAGTGGATCCAAGTTCCGACTCTAAACCGCGGTTTCCTGCTTTTTGTGTCCGAAGTGGATTCAAGTTCCGACTCTAAACCGCGGTTTCCTGCTCTTTGTGTCCGAAGTTGACCTAAGTTCCGACTCTAAACCGCAGTTTCCTGCTTTTTGTGTCCGAAGTGGATCCAAGTTCCGACTCTAAACCGCGGTTTCCTGCTCTTTGTGTCCGAAGTGGATCCGAGTTCCGACTCTAAACCGCGGTTTCCTGCTTTTTGTGCCGAAGTAGATCCGAGTTCCGACTCTAAACCGCGGTTTCCTGCTTTTTGTGTCCGAAGTTGACCTAAGTTCCGACTCTAAACCGCAGTTTCCTGCTTTTTGTGTCCGAAGTGGATCCGAGTTCCGACTCTAAACCGCAGTTTCCTGCTCTTTGTGTCCGAAGTTGACCTAAGTTCCGACTCTAAACCGCGGTTTCCTGCTCTTTGTGTCCGAAGTTGATCCAAGTTCCGACTCTAAACCGCAGTTTCCTGCTTTTTGTGCCGAAGTGGATCCAAGTTCCGACACAAAACCGCAGTTTCCTGCTTTTTGTGTCCGAAGTGGATCCAAGTTCCGACTCTAAACCGCGGTTTCCTGCTCTTTGTGTCCGAAGTTGACCTAAGTTCCGACTCTAAACCGCGGTTTCCTGCTCTTTGTGTCCGAAGTGGATCCGAGTTCCGACTCTAAACCGCAGTTTCCTGCTTTCTATGTCCGAAGTTAATCCATATGGCCCTATCCCAACTCCCCGTCCTATAAAGCTTGCACCATCCCCCCATCCACTAAAATCGAGCTGCCAGTCACGTAGCTGCTGGCATCGGAAGCAAGGAAGGTGACAACATTCGCAAATTCTTCCGGAGTACCGTATCGGCGAAGCGGAATTTTGCTTTTGGCTCTTTCTGACACTTCCTCCTTCGAGATTTTTTCCCTGTCTGCCGTATGCTGATCCAGGTAATCAACCCGGTCAGTCGCGATTCTTCCCGGTGCGACTGTGTTGATTAAAATATTGTAATCTGCCAATTCCGCTGATAGTGTTTTGGTCATCCCGACAATTCCCAGCCGGAAGGTATTGGACAGGAGCAGTCCCGGGATCGGCTGTTTTATGCTTGAAGATGCTATATTGATGATCCTGCCGCCATTTTTCTTTAATTCAGGAAGGGCTTCACGGATCAGCCTGACATGGCTTAATAGATTCAGCTGAAACGCTTTTTCCCAATCTTCATCTGTTAAGGTTTCAAATGTTCCCCCTGGAGGCCCTCCGGCATTATTGATTAATATATCAATTCCCCCAAGAGTTTCGGCCGTATGCTGAATCAGTTTTTTTATATCCGCAGAATCCGTAACATCTGCACGGCAATACTCAACATCAGCATTAAATTGTTCTCGGAATTCCTGTTGAACGCTCTTCAGTTTTGCTTCGTCCCTGCTTGTAATCATGACCTTGGCGCCTTCTTTTGCCAGCTGTGCAGCTACTGCTTTTCCTAGGCCCTGGCTTGAAGCCACGACAAGCGCTTTTTTATTTTTCAGGTTTAAATCCATTATCAATTCCTCCTATTGTTTTACGCAAAGGGCCATCCATTCATCCACTCTAAAGGATTGGACCTTGCCTTCTTGTAGTTCAATTTGAAAATATTCCACAGCAGCCTGATCAGCCTTCAGAATAAATTCTTCAACTGCCCTGATCTGTTTATCACTTTCAGCTGTCCGTCTCACCCAGGAGGGAAACTCGAAGGTTTTCTTCCTGTTCTTTGTTACGGCTTCATTCATTCCGGATTCCGTAAACAGCCCTCTCCACTCTGACACAGACAGGCACCGGCAATGACTATCGTCCCGCAGTTTCTCTACTGTGTTCATATAATCTGCCAGCTCTTTTTCTTCGGGTGATACATTGTCAACTAACAGAAAGCGTCCTCTCGGTTTTAAAACTCTGCCTGCTTCGGCAATGAATTTTTGCGGATGGGGAAAATGGTGGGGCGCAATCCGGCAGGTGACAGCATCAAAGGATTCATCCAGAAAGGGCAGGTCTTCCGCATCGGCAACGATAAACGTAATATTTTTATAGTTTTTCAGATGGCGAGCAGTATTCTCAAGCATTTCTTTTGTCAAATCCGCTGCGAAGACCTGGGAAACATAGGGTGCCAGACTTTTAGCGACATGTCCGCCGCCGGTGGCAATATCCAGTACCACCCAGTCCTTTTGCGGATTCAGGGTTTGCACAAGCTGGTCTAATTCAGTGGTATCTCCATGAATTTTGCTTGTTACATATTTTTCTGCATTTTTGCCGAATGTATTTTGCACCTTTTTCTTTATCTCTTCTTTTTCCAATTGAAATCACCACCAATATTATTAATGTTCGATACATATCCCTTTAATCCTGTCAGTTTAATAGAAAAAAAGCCTGCCACTTGATGATGGCAGGCTTCCCTATTATCTTGAAGGCACAAGAATCAACTTTCCTATTGTTTGCCTCGACTGCATTCGTTCATGAACCTTGGCAGCGTCCTCAAGAGGATGAACCTCACCAATGGTCAGCTTCAGCTTCCCTTGGGCTGTGTAAGATAATAATTCCTTCAAGCTCGGCTGCAGCAGCTCAGGCTTTCTCATAATTTGAGGCAGGAAGAATCCGATGACTGATTGGTTCCGCCCCATTAAGGAAGAAGGGTAAAATCGGCTCTGCTCTCCGCTTGCAACCCCATAGATAACTAGGCGGCCAAAGGTGGCAAGGCATTTCAGGGTTTTATTAAAAATTTCACCGCCTGCCATTTCGAGCGCCACATTTACTCCTTTTCCGCCTGTAGCATCTAGCACTTCCTTTTCCCAGCCTTCATTTGTGTAGTTGACAAGGACATCTGCCCCCATTTCTTTTGCAAGCTGGAGTTTTTCATCTGTGCTCGCTGTAGCAATAACTGTTCCGGAGCCGAATAATTTGGCGAGCTGAACGGCAAGTGTTCCTACTCCTCCTGCGGCTGCATGGACAAGAACGCTTTCTCCTGCTTCAATCCGGCCCATCGTTTTTAAAATATGATAGGCGCTCAGTCCTTGAAGGGGGAGTGCCGCAGCAAGCTGGAAATCAAGTCCTTCCGGCAGGGGAATCAGACCTCTTTCATCAGCCGTGACATACTCCGAATAGCCGCCTGATTCTATTAAGGTCACCACTCTGGTGCCAACCGGGATACTCGCTTCTTCCCCTGCTGCCGCAACAACACCCGCCACCTCTGCACCAGGAATGAACGGCAGGGGTGTCGGCACCACATATTGCCCTTCTCTTCTTGCGGTATCGGCATAGTTCACACCGATGGCATGCACCTCGATTAATACTTCCCGCCCAGTCGGCTGCGGACGATCCAGTTCGATCAAGTCAAGGACTTCAGGTCCCCCATATTCTTTGAATTGAATGGCTTTCATTTTCAAACACTCCTTTTTCTAGCAGCAATATTCGCCTTTTTTATTAATGAGATCTGCGATTCTCCGGTTCCTCGCACTTTCTTTCCCAAAGCTGCTGAACCTGCTGCATTCCCGGATCACTAATTCGGTCAGCACTTCCCTCTTCTCATCTGCAGCCAATTCTGTCACCAGCTTTCGGGATAGCCTTTCAGCTTTCCAAATGGCTCCTTCGAGAAAAGTCCTTGTCAGCCCAATTTTCAATTCTTCCTTTTCTTCTCCATTTTTCAGAATGCCTTTGTATGTCCGATATACAGCAGATTCAGCTGCATACAGGCTAATGGCGAGATCAGCAAGCTTCATTAAGGCTTCCTGTTCATGAACAAGGGTGCTGCCAAATTCTTCATAAGCAAGTCCGGCATTCAGAAGGAATAGGTTTCTGATTGTATCAACCGCTGCTCTCTCTTTCTCGAAAATCGCCGGGCCGATTGGTTCCGGATTGCTGAGCTGAACAATCGCTTCCTCCACTCGCGCGGCTAAATTGAGTTCACCCTTCAGCGCTTTTCGGAAAAGATGTGTAGGAATGAGCAGTCTATTAATCTCATTGGTTCCCTCAAAAATACGGTTAATGCGGGAATCGCGATACATTTGTTCCACACCGTATTCCTTGATATATCCCGCTCCGCCATGAAGCTGCAAGGCTTCATCTGCCGTATAATCCAGCGTCTCAGAGCCAAACACCTTACAAATCGCACATTCAGTGGCATATTCACTCATTCTTTTTCCAATAAGCTTTAAATCAGATGAGTCGTATAAGTCTCCCAGTGATTCTTCCAGCAGGCTGGCAGTCCGGTACTGCAAGGATTCAGCCGCATAAATTCTGGCTGCCATCTTCGCTGTTTTTTCCTTTGTTGCAGGGAAATATGCGATTGATTTTCCAAATTGCTTTCTTTCCCCTGTAAACTGGACGGCTTTCTTCAATCCGGATTTTGCTGCACCCATGCACGCTGACCCTAAATTGAAGAGGCCCAAATTTAAGACACTCAATGCAATGATATGGCCTTTACCCACTTCCCCAAGCAAATTTTCCGCAGGTACAGGACAATCTTCAAGAATGACCGATCGCGTTGAAGACCCTTTGATTCCCATCTTATTTTCTTCCGGGCCAAGGGATAGACCTGGTGTGTCCCGTTCGACGATAAAGGCTGTAAAATGCTGGCCGTCCACCTTCGCATAAACAATGAATGTATCAGAAAATACCGCGTTCGTAATATAAACTTTGGTGCCATTCAAAATATAATGGGTTCCTTCTTCATTTAAAACAGCCGCAGTCTGAGAGGATAGGGCATCAGATCCTGCGTTCGGTTCTGTCAGGCAGTATGCGCCAATGTATTCCCCTGCTGCAAGTTTTGGCAAATATTTATCTTTTTGCTCAGGCGTTCCAAAGTAAGTGACCGGCAGGGTTGCTATGCAGGTATGGTTCGAATGGGCTACTCCATATCCTCCTGACGAGGCAATATTTTCACCAACAATTCCTTTGCTGATTTTATCGAGGCCCAGACCGCCATATTTCTCGGGAATGCTATGAGCAAGCAGGCCAAGATTGCCTGCTTTCTTCAGTAAATCTGTAACCAGTTCAAAATTCTGGCTTTCAATCTCGTCCTTTACAGGGTGAACCATTTTTTCCGTAAATTGTTTAGCCGTTCTTCCGATTAAGATATGCTCATCTGTGAAGTCCTCCGGGGTGAAAAGTCTGTCAGGATTCAGCTTTGTGAACAAAAAGCCTGCACCAGTATTGGCTGTATTTACTTTTTCCATTTTCGGATTCACTCTCTTTCTTAAATTTTCTCATCTGCAGCCTGGACAGCATGCTGCAGGAGGACATTCACAAATTGATTGAACTGTGAAAAGCGCGGATCAGATGTCTGTCCTTTTCGAAAGCGGTAATAAATTTGCTGGCAAATGACAGCAAGCTTGAAGTAAGCAAATGTTAAATAAAAATTCATGCTGCAAAGATCACGTCCGGTCTTATTAGCATAGGCCTCCATAAATTCTCTGCGGGAGTAAAATCCCTTTAAAATAGTTACCGGCGGTTTTCCTAAACCAAACTTGAGCATTTCGGGATCGTCTTCCTGAATCCAATAGCTCATCGCAGCGCCAAGGTCAGCCAGCGGATCGCCCACTGTAGCCATCTCCCAATCGAACAGGCCCGTCATTTCTGTTAAATCCTTATTAAACATCGCATTGTTCAATTTGTAATCATAATGGATGACGGCTGGCTCAGGGCTTACCGGGATATAGCGAATCAGCCAGTTTTTCAGCTGATCCGCATCATTAATAAGATCCGTCCTTGCACGCTCGAAACGGCCAATCCAGCCGTTCACCTGTCTTTCCATAAATCCATTGGGATTGCTGATAGCTGCTAAACCGGTCTTTTTATAGTCAATAGAATGAAGTTCAGCCAGCTTATCTGTCATAAGCTGAGAGAGTCTCCTGCAAACATCCTCATCAGGTTCCATATCTTCAGGGAAGGAAGTATCAATAACAACCCCATGCCGCCTTTCCATTATGAAAAATGGCGCCCCGATGATTTCTCTTCTATTTGTGAATAGTAGAGGCTTTGGAGCTTCCCTGAAAAAGGGATGAATCTCTGAAATCACTTTGAACTCCCTCTCCATGTCATGAGCTTTCGGTGCGACCGGACCAAGCGGCGGCCTGCGGAGCACAGCCTCCCAATCTCCTATTCTCAACTGATACGTCAAATTGGAGTGACCGGCATGGAACTGCAGGATCTCGAGCGGCTCATTTGGAAGATTCCCGATTTCGCTCCGCAGGAATTTATCCAATTCTGCTGTGTTCAATTGTTCTCCTATTCTGACGGGAATGGTATCCTTGAACATTTGCTTCGGCATGTGGCCCTCCTTTTTTATTGGAAAATTCCGATTTTTTATGTTTCTATTAGGTTTTGCTTTAGACTTTCACGAAGAAGATCAGGTATTACAGCACTTTCCTGTTCCACGAAATCAAAATAGACAATAATGGCGTTCCCTTTGGCAAGGAGATTTCCCGTCTGGGTGCAGACAATTTCATGATCGAGCTGAAAGCTTTTGCTGCCAATCCTTGATACCCAGGTTTTCACCGTAAGGATTTGGTTAAAATATCCCTGGCTTAAAAAGTCGCACTTTGTGGAGGCCAGGATAAAGCTCCAGTTTTTCACATCCATGCTGTAGCCGAGTGTGTTGAAATATTTCACCCTTGCTTCTTCGAGATAGATAAAATAACTGGTATTATTGATATGGCCAAGTGCATCCGTCTCGCAAAACCTGACTGTTACCTGCATTTCATGCATGATGTCACCCCTTATCTCCTCACCTTATTGGAAGGATATTCGTACCATCCCTTGCCTGTTTTTCTTCCTAATTCTCCCTTTTTTACTTTTTCGGCCACACAGTCGAATGGCTTATCACCAGGATCTCCTGTCTCGCGATAGCGCTGATCCATTACATAATAGGCTACATCCAGTCCGGATAAATCCATGAGCTCAAATGGGCCGATCGGGTGGTTCAAGGCTTTCCGGCAAATGATATCGATATCTTTATAGTCTGCGATGCCCTGTTCATACAGAGCCACTGCCTCTTTTTGTAGCGCACCAAGTATGCGGTTTGCGACAAAGCCGGAAATTTCTTTTTTGAGCAGGACGGCAGTTCTATTAATCTTTTCACAGACTTCCATCGCCATTTGTGCCGTTTCCTCTGACGTCTGTTCACTCATCACGACTTCCACACAATCCATCACCAGAGGCGGGAAGAAGAAATGCATATTCACGACCTTATCAGGCCGCTCCGTCTCACCAGCTATTAAACTATTGACGATGGTTGAACTATTGGTTGCAAAAATGGCATGTGGAGGAGCATGCTGCTCTAATTTCCTGAAAACCTCTTTCTTTATATCAAGCTTTTCCGTTACGGCTTCAATGATCAAATCGGCTTTGGCTGCACTTTCCTTAAGGCTCCTGGAAAAGCGCAGCCTATTAAAAGCAGCGGCTTTCGCATCTTCCGCAAGTTTTCCCTTTATAACCCATTTAGACATAATCGTCTGGAGCTTTGCTTCTGCATCGTGCAATGCGCCTTCGCTTAAATCCTGAATAATAGTTTCATAGCCTCCCAGTGCACAGAGCATCCCGATCTGGTGGCCCATCTGCCCTGCACCGATAACGGTAATTTGCTTAATATCATTTGCATTCATGTTATCTCCTCCTTATACTGACCAGTTGGTATGATAAAGGTAAGAAGAGGCCTCTTGACCTTCTCTCTGGATATCTAAATTTCTATCCCCTTTAAAATCATTTCCGTAAAGATCTCGGCCACTTCCTTATCAGATATGCTACCCTCCGGATTGAACCATTGGTAGCTCCAATTGGTGATGCCTAAGATCCCAAAGGCGATAATCGGAGAGTTGAGGTTTGCACGAAACTCTCCGTTTTGCTTGCCTTCTTCTATTAATTTTTCAATGTTCAGTCTGAATTGGTCTCTTTTTGGGATGATTTCCGATAGGCTTTCTTGACTAAGGTTGCGCATCTCCCGAAAGAAGACTTTTGCGCTGGCGCCCTGGGTTTTAATATTGCCCAGCAGCATTTGAACAATCGCCAGGAGTTTGTCTTTGCTGGATTTTGACTCATCACTGAGGATTTTGTGCTGATTGGCGAGCATGTCATCTATATAGCGAATATGGATGTCCATGAGAAGTTCTTCTTTACTGGAAAAATAGTAATAAAAGGTTCCTTTCGTCACACCGAGGCTGTCGACAATATCCTGAATCGATGTCTCGCTGAATCCCTTTTGATCAAATAGCTGGATGCTTTTTTCTGTAATTTTTTCTTTCAATGTCAGTCCCCGCTTCTCTGTTAGAAAATATCGACAGCATTATACCATATAACTATTGATTCAGGACTTCATCCCGCAATGCTCTCCGCAGGATTTTTCCTACATTGGTCTTTGGAAGCTCAGAACGGAATTCCACTGCTGACGGGATTTTATAGGCTGCCAGGTTCTGCCTGCAGTAGGAAATGATTTCATCTGCCGAAGCTGTTTGGCCGGCTTTCAGCACGACGAAAGCTTTTACCGTTTCACCCCGGTAGGCATCCGGGACGCCAATAACTACAGCCTCCTGGACAGCCGGATGCTCATAGAGCACTTCCTCAATATCACGCGGATAAATATTATAGCCTCCTGCAATGATCAGATCCTTTTTGCGGTCGACGATATATAAAAAACCGTCTTCATCCATTTTGGCAATATCACCGGTGTAGAGCCATCCTTCCCGTAAGGTGACGGCTGTCTCTTCAGGCATATTCCAATACCCTTTCATAATTTGCGGACCCTTGATGATAACCTCACCCAGTTCTCCATTCGGAACCTCTTCAGTTCCTGTGGCCAGATCGACTACTTTATAATCGGTTGAAGGAAAGCCGATTCCGACGCTCCCAGGCTTTCTTTCTGAAAAAGGCGGATTGCAGTGTGTAACTGGTGAAGCCTCCGATAAACCATAGCCTTCGAGAATTTTGGCACCCGTCTTTTTTTCAAAATCACGCAGAAGTTCAACAGGCATGGGCGCGCTGCCGCTATTGCAGGTTTCAATGCTGTCAATGCCAAATTCCTCTGCACGGGGATGATTCGTTATGGCCACATACATGGTCGGGACACCCGGAAAGACAGAAGGCTGCTCATTTTTGATGGTATCCAGCACTTCCTCCAAATCAAAGCGGGGCAAAAGTATCGATTCATTCGCTGTATAGATCGCAAAGTTCATGCAGGCTGTCATGCCGAATACGTGGAACAGCGGAATGACGGTTAAAAACTTCTCACCGCCTATTTCCGTCCTTTCTTTAAAAAATTCATAAGATTGGATTACATTAGCAAGAATATTGAAATGTGTCAGCATGGCTCCTTTCGATCGGCCGGTTGTGCCGCCGGTGTATTGAAGGACTGCAATATCCTGCTGGGGATCAATGCTGACTGGAGTGAATTGTCCATTGCCTTCCTGTAAGAAGTCTTCGAATGATTTGTCCTGTGAAAAATCGGCTTCTGTCGGCTGCAGACTGACTACAACGATTTTTCTGATCGTTGTTCTGCCTTGAACCGTCTTAACTCGCGGATATAGGGCATCAAACACGACAAGGGTTTCGGCACCTGAGTCATTCATAATATGCTCAAGCTCCCGTTCAACCAGCATCGGGTTCACTTGAGTAACAATCGCCCCTGCCGCAAGGATTCCATAATATGCAATCACATATTGAGGACAATTGGGCAGCATAATGGCCACACGGTCGCCTTTTTGAACACCATTTTTCTGCAGGGATGCAGCAAATCCATATACGGCTTTATGCAGCTCTGCGTAATTCATCTTTTGGCCATAAAAAGATAGAGCATTATTTTGCGGATACATCGCTGTCACTTCCTGAAGCATTTCAGGCATCGATTTAACCGGAATGGTTACTTCGGCTGCAATTAAATCAGGATATCGGGAATGCCAGGTTTTCTTCTCGCTCATCATAATCCCCTCCAAAATTTGCTCATTTTACATGGCATGTGTTCCGCCATCCACAATTAATACATCTCCCGTTACATAGTTGGAAGCATTGGAAGCCAGGAACAATGCAGCCCCTTTCAGATCATCCTCAGAACCGAAGCGTCTGAGCGGTGTTGACGCAAGGATCGGGTCCCTACCCTGCTCCATAATCGCCGATGACATTTTAGTAGGAAAAAAGCCAGGCGCAATGGCGTTCACATTGATGCCATATCTCCCCCATTTGACAGCCAGGTCCTTTGTCATCGTGATGACAGCCCCTTTGCTGGTGTTATAGCCGATTGTATCCATCACACGGGGGTCAGTGCCTCCAAGTCCGGCAACAGAAGCAATATTGATGATTTTTCCTGAGCCTTGCCCGATCATGACTTTGCCGGCAGCCTGGCTCATTAGAAATGTTCCTGTCACGTTTACATTGACTACCTTTTGCCAGGCTTCAAGCGGCATCTCCTCGGCGGGAGCTCCCCATGTGGCCCCGCTGTTGTTAACCAAAATATCAATACTTCCGAATTCCCTAACTGTTTCTTCGACCGCTTTCAGGACATCTTCCTGTTTGCTGATATCACAAGGAAGAGCTAATGTTTTCACACCAAGGGCTGCAAGGCGGTCAGCCGTTTCCTGGCAGGCCTCCACTTTTCTGGAACAGAGCACAATATTTGCCCCTGCTTCTGCAAAGCCTTCGGCAATCTGGGCACCCAGCCCCCGCCCTCCTCCAGTAATCAGTGCCGTTTTTCCGGTAAGGTCAAAGAGTTCCAACACCTTCATGATTTTTCAGCTCCTATTGGTATTTTTTCAATTCCAGCTTTGCAATCTGTGCCCGGTGGACTTCATCTGGCCCGTCTGCCAATCTCAGCGTTCTGGCATTTGCCCACAATGCCGCAAGCGGTACATCCTCCGAGACTCCTGCTGCTCCAAAAGCCTGGATTGCCCGGTCAATCACCTTAAGTGCCATGGATGGGGCTACAACTTTGATCATAGCAATCTCGGTTTTCGCCGCTTTATTTCCGGCTGTATCCATCATATGGGCCGCTTTAAGCGTTAAAAGCCTGGCCTGCTCAATCTCAATTCGCGAATCTGCAATCCATTCCTGTATGACTCCCTGAGCGGAAAGCGGTTTTCCAAAGGCAACCCGATTTTGAACACGCTTACATAACTCTTCAAGCGCACGCTCTGCTGCCCCGATCAGCCTCATGCAATGATGGATCCGTCCCGGCCCGAGCCTCCCCTGTGCAATGGCAAACCCTTTTCCTTCACCCCAAATGATGTTATCAGCGGGAACTCTGACATTATCGTATGTAATTTCCGCATGGCCATGGGGAGCGTGATCATAGCCGAACACCGGAAGCATCCTCTCTATTTTCACTCCCGGAGTATCCAGCGGAACGAGGATCATCGATTGCTGCTCATGGCGGCTGGCGGCTGGATCGGTTTTTCCCATAACAATCGCAATTCGGCATCGAGGATCGCCTGCGCCGGAGGACCACCATTTCCGTCCATTAATGACATACTCAGCACCCTGCTTTTCAATCCGCGCTTCGATATTTGTGGCATCAGAAGAGGCTGCATCCGGCTCTGTCATCGAAAAGCAGGATCGGATTTCTCCTTCTAGAAGCGGCTTTAACCACGCATTTTTCTGCTGTTCGGTGCCGTATCTTGCAAGCACTTCCATGTTGCCGGTATCAGGTGCATTGCAATTGAAGATTTCCGGCGCGATCATGGAACGCCCCATAATCTCGCAAAGCGGCGCATACTCCACATTAGTGAGGCCTGCGCCATAGTCGCTTTCCGGTAAAAAAAGATTCCACAATCCAGCTTCCTTCGCTTTGTTTTTCAAGCTTTCCATAATCGGCGGAATGGCACTCCAGCGGGATTCCTGGGCATTCAATTGCTGTTCATAAAATGCTTCATTTGGATAAACGTTTTCTTCCATAAATACATTTAATTTTTCGATGAGCTCCTGTACCTTTGGTGAGTATGTGAAATCCAAATACCTGTCCTCCTTCACTAACTGACCGGTCGGTATGTTACAAGTTTAGTATAAACAATCTCGAAAATTAATCAACTTATTTTCAGAAAATTTATAAATTTCTTCTTTTACTCCCCCACCGAAAGCACTGTTTTTAGGGAGAAAGAAGGTAGGGAATATTTGCTAGTTACACGTTCTTCTATTTCGTTCTTCGAAATATTTTAGAACTAATCACCTACACTAACTTTTATTAATAGAAATTTAATTTTAAACTCCGCATTTTATACTATTCTAAATCTTTTGACACTAAAAACTCTATTAATCTATTATAGGTTTTAAATGAGAAGAGGAGGAAAGTTAACCAATGAAAAAACTAGTAAAAAAACGCACGATCCCGGTCATTCTGTCAGCTGCCTTACTGGCTGCACCTGCCGTCCAGGCTGAAACTCCCTACTACGGGAAAACATACAGCCAGCCTGAACAGGTCAGACACCTATTCACTGCCATTGAAGTAAAGGATAATACTCCTGCTTTTGCCAGAGAGGGCGAAGCATTCACTTCTCAGGAAGAAATGATGTCATACATAAAACAGCTTGAAGCGAAAAGCCCATTCCTCACTGTGAAAACGATCGGAACATCTCAGGAAGGCCGTGACATACCAGCCCTTTATTTCACAAAGGACAAGAAGATCAAACCGGGCTATTTATCCAAAAAGCCGATTGTATGGGTTCAGAGCCAGATCCATGGCAACGAGCCAGCCAGCGGTGAATCCATCCTTGCTTTGGCAAATAGACTTACAGGGGATTTAGGCAAAGAGATTCTGGATGATATCAATGTGATCGTCATTCCAAGGGTGAATCCTGATGGTTCTTTTGATTTTAAAAGACAGCTTGCCAACGGACTTGACGGTAACCGTGATCATATCAAGCTTGAATCACCTGAGGTTCAGGCCATACATGATGAATTCAATAAATATTCACCTGAAGTCGTTATTGATGCTCATGAATATTCTGTGTACAGCAGCGCTTTCGACCAGGTAGGCGAACAGGGTGCATTGAAGTATCACGATATTTTGATCCAGTCTGGCCGAAACCTCAATATCCCTGAAAAAATCCGACAAACATCTGATAGTTTATTCGTCGAACCTGCCATGGAAGAGCTTGAAAGTAAAGGCATCTCCGCGGAAATCTACTATACAGCCGGCCTGGATGACCAGGGTGAAATTGAGATTATTGAAGGCTCCACTGAACCAAGGATTGGCCGCAATTCATTCGGGCTGCAGCCAGCATTCTCCTTCCTCGTAGAAAGCAGAGGCATTGGCATCGGCCGTGAAGATTTCGAGCGCAGAGTGAACGCCCAAATTGCTACTCATGAGAGCATTTTGAAGCAGACAGCCAGCCATGCAAGACAAATCAAAAATCTGGTCGCATTTGAAAGATTGAATCTGATCAAAAAGGGCTTGCTGCCAAATGACAATGATCCGATCATCATTGATAGTGAAAACAAAGAATTAGAGAATGAAACACTGGAAATGGTAGACATCGCAACCGGCACGGTTCAGGATATCCCTGTTAACTACTTAAGTGCTACCGATGCAGAGCCTACTTTGGTAAGGGATAGACCTACTGCTTATTTAATAAAGCCGGGTCATGAGGACATCGCGGAAAAATTAAAGGCACAAGGAATACAGGGCTTTAAGCTTCCGAAAAATGTCAAGCTTCCTGCTGAAGGCTTTACAGTAACTTCTAAGGAAGGTGCAGGGAAATATGAAGGCAGAGAGCTTGTAGAAGTTGAAACCGAGCTGACGAAGAAGGACATTACGTTCCCAAAAGGCAGCTATGTATTTTTAACAGCTCAGCCTCAAACCAATCTGCTTTCCCTCTCGCTCGAGCCTGAGTCCGTAGACAGTTACACGACATTCGGCTACATCCCTTCTGAAGTCGGGCAGGAATTGCCGGTTTACCGATTTACAATTGATCCAAAGAAATCTAACATGAAACCTTTCTTAAAATAACGCGATTCTAAAAAGAATAGGACTGAGCATACCAATTAACATATTAATTGGTGTGCTTTTTTTCTTGTCAAAATAGCATAGTAAGCTGAAAGCTCCCTTATACTAACAAAGCTGAATTGTATAATAGAATTGGGTCCGATGCATTCCGTATATAAAATATCGAGTGAATGATGAATATTATCGATATGATGTATTTGTAAGGAGGGAAATGAATGTTACACCAATTCAATCAGTTAATGGATTATATTGAAGCGCATTTGACCGAAGAAATCTCCGGGAAGCAAATATCAAAAATTGTCGGGCTATCCGACTATCATTTCAAAAGAATGTTTTCATATATGGCCGGAATGTCTTTGAATGAATACATCAAAAATAGGAGATTATCGGCTGCGAATGCTGAACTGATAAACGGAGCAAAAGTGACCGATATTGCCTACAAATATGGCTATCAATCCATTGAAGGATTTTCAAGAGCCTTTCGGGAATGGAATGGTTTTTTGCCTTCAGAGGTTATTAAAAATAAAATTCAAAAGTCATTTCCCAAATTCACATTCTTTATGGATATAAAAGGAGGAATATCGATGGAATTTAAGATTGAAAAGAAAGAGAAATTTAATATCGTTGGAGTATCAAAAAGGGTCCCAATTCAATTCGAAGGTGAAAATAATGCTATCGTCGAACTGGCCAAAACGATTTCGGAACAGCAAAGAAAAGAAATGCATCAATTAGCCGATTTATACCTCCATCAAGTGCTGAATGTATCGTATGATTTTGATGATGGCTTCTTGGAAGAAAAAGGGCATTTAACACATATGATCGGCTTTGCAACTACACAGGAAAATCCATTCGATGATCTGGAGCAAATTACAATAGAAGAGAGTTTATGGGCCATTTTCCCAAACCAGGGACCATTTCCTTCTACACTTCAAGAAACAACCGCAAAAATTTATTCTGAATGGCTGCCTTCATCAGAGTATGAACCAGCCGATCTGCCTGGAATATCTTTTACAAAGTACAACGGTACATCGGAGAATGTATATAGTGAGGTGGTGGATGGCTGTCAAGAAGAAAGGGAACGTTACACTTGGTTAATGGTTCTGTATTAGACATCCCTTTATAACTTTCGTGAAAGCTATTAAAAAACTGCCGATTGTAAGGAACTAACCCCTGCACACATGTTTAGGAACTGCTGATAGGGTATTTGATTAGAAGGATATAATCTGCCTTAGATAAATAGTTTCGTTACAAAAAGTTGCAAAATAAAGGACTTCTGGTTTTAAAGTCGAATATCTTATAGTATTCCAAGAATTGTTTGGAGGTCATTTCTTTGTTACTTTACTTTTGATATATCATCTGCCTAATAATAAAAAAGTAAATTAGGAGTTGATAAATGATGATATACAAAAATTGTCTTAATGAGATTACGTCTGATATGTTAAAAGGTTTTTTTGTGGATTGGCCCAATCCTCCAAATCCACAAACTCACTTAAAACTGTTAAAAAACAGCAGTAAAGTTGTCATAGCTTTAGATGAAAATACTAATCAAGTAGTTGGATTTATTACGGCCATCAGTGATGGAGTTCTATCTGCTTACATTCCGTTCCTTGAAGTTTTGCCGGAGTATAAAAATAAAGGCATTGGCAAAGAGTTAGTAAAGCTAATGTTAGAAGAGCTTGATGATATTTATATGGTTGACTTGTGTTGTGATGATGACTTAGTTCCTTATTATGAGAAGTTTGGAATGCTTAAATCCAACGGCATGCTCGTTAGAAATTACAAAATGCAGGCGGGTATTTCAGACAAATAAAAATAAAAAAAACGCTTGGAGATTTAGAGTGACCCAGTAAAATGAGACAAGGAAAAAACACCCCCTGAATCGTATTTAATATCTATACGATTTTTGGAGGTGTTTTTCTTATGGGGACAAGAGTTCATTATCCAGAAGAAATAAAGTGGGAAGCGATTAAGTTAAAGCAAAAGGGATTAAGCAATCAGGCAATTATGGAACAGCTCGGAATTAGAAATGTTTCACAAATCAAAACTTGGATGAAATGGCATAGAGAAGGTCAGGTTCACCGGTTTTCTCAGCCCGTAGGCAAACAATACACGTATGGTAAGGGGCCAGACGAATTAAGTGAAGTAGATGAATTAAGAAGGAAGAATAAACAATTGGAGATGCAGCTGGATATTTTAAAAAAGTACCAAGAGATAGAAAGGAGCTGGAGCCGCAAGTCGTGTTAAAAGTCGTAGAGGAGCTGTCTTCTGTGTATTCTATAATCAGTATTTTAGGTACCTTGGAAGTACCAAAAGCTACTTATTATCGGTGGAAGAAAAAGTATATTCACACCATAATGAGTCCATTAGAAGAGCTTATAGTACATCTTTGCGAGGAAAATCATTTTCGTTATGGTCACCGGAAAATTAAAGCTCTTCTCAAACGAAATCATCGGGTTGATGTTAATCGGAAGACAGTCCAAAGAATTATGCAAAAATACAAAGTGCAATGCCAGATAAAGGTGAAGCGACCTAAATACTTAAATGGAGAAACCAATATTATTGTTGAAAACTTATTAAATCGGCAATTTAGAGCAGATAAGCCGAATGAGAAGTGGGTCACAGATATTACATATCTGCCTTATGGTCCATCAATGGTCTATCTGTCGACAATTATGGATTTGTACAACAATGAAATTGTAGCGTTTAAGGTGAGCACAAGCCAGGAAACTAAATTGGTTTTAAGCACCCTTCAGGAAGCTCTAGAAAAAAGAAAACCAGCTGAAGGAATCATGATTCATACGGATCAGGGGGCTGTGTATACCTCCTATGCGTTTCAGAATATGGCAAAAGAAAACGGCATGATCACAAGCATGTCCCGAAAGGGAAACTGCCATGATAATGCCGTCATCGAATCCTTTCACTCCTCGCTAAAGTCGGAAGGATTCAAAGATCAAAAAAGATCTTCTCTTTCTCATTGTAAGTTAGTAAATATCGTAAATCAATATATGAGTTATTATAACGAAATACGCATTCAGGCAAAATTAAACTACCTGTCCCCTATTGAATATAGAGGACAGGCAGCATAGGTGTTTTTTCTAAGTCTCAAAACCGCGGGTCAGTCCAATTATCCAAGCGTTTTTTTGTGCACCTTTTGTCCGGCTTTACTTAAGATGCCCCTTTAACCAATTTGCGTTCCTTTTCTTTAATTAACCCTGCACCCATCAGGCCCATCAGTGAAAAGATAACCGGAATAATAAATCCATATTGGTAGCCTGCTTCAAAGGTATCCAATACTTTTCCGAAAATAAATGGCAGCAGTACGGCGCTCAGAAAACCGCCGGTATTGGCAAAACCAGAAACGACACCAACGTCCCGAATGTCAAAGGATTTTCTGACCATCGCAAATGTCAACGTACTTGCTCCATTTCCATACCCCATGATCAGGAAAAGCACAATCAGGAGCGGATATGGCGGTTTGCCCTGAAATACAAGAAAAGCTGCCCATCCAAGTACGGCGATTGTGTGGGCAAAGAGATATGGGCGTTTGATGCTGCCCATACGGCCAGATATAAAGCTCATTAATGGAGCACCAATGATGGCACCAAACAATCCGATCATTACAAGCTGGCTGGAATCGGAACGGCTCAGGCCGTACATGTCCATGCCATACGGTACAGCCCATGAACCGATGAACCCAACATATGTGCCCACCAGGCCAAAATGACAGAAGAATGTGGCCCAAGCCTGCCGGTCAGTAAATATTCTCTTTAATATGCTTGCTGTTTTTTCTTTTATCTCTTTCCTATCTTTCTTTTTTTTAGGCTCTATGCCCATACGCGCTGGCTGCCAGATTAAGATGATATATAGCAATCCGGAAAGGATGGTCAAAATAATGCCGACTGCCAAAAATGGAATGCGCCAGCCCCATATGGAAATCCAAATGGAGAATGGTACAGTCGCGAGCAAAAATCCAAAGCTTCCAGACATGCCCGCAAAGCCAAGCAGCTTTACAAATTCATTTACCTTAAACCATGTGCCCAAAATGATGACAACATTTATCCAAATCGTCGCATCTCCTATTCCAACCAGCATCCTTGCCGCGAAAAGTATGTATTCATTCGCTGCAAAACTGAATAATAACGTCCCTATTCCGTTCAGAAGAGTTCCGGCGATTAAGAATACATTAGGGCCAAAACGGTCGGATAATATTCCAATCGGCACCTGAAGGCTGGCATAGGCAAAAAATTGGATGCTTGTCAGAAGCCCAATCGCCGCAGCTGTCACTCCGAATTCCTTCATTAATTGATCTGTAATTAAACCAGGAGCTGTCCTTTGGCTGACGATCAAAAAATAAGCAAATAAAACCGCGCCAAAGACGAGCCACCTGTATTTGCTGTTATGTTTCTCCACTGCTCTCTGCTCCTATTTCTAAAAAGAATAACCTCCATTATAACGCAAAAAAAGGCCTCTGTCCTCCAATGCGTTCAAGCAGTGGAATGACAGTTGCCTTTGGCCAGGTTATTCTTTTACAAAATCCTTCGTGCTTCTTACTGTATCGATCGGGCGGACATAGCTTTCAATCTTGTCTCTTTTCGGTTCAAGGAAAGGCGGCAATGACAGCTTTTCTCCAAGTGTTTCATAAGGCTCGTCACCCATGAAGCCAGGTCCATCTGTTGCAAATTCAAATAAAATCTGCGGAGCAACCCGGGAATATAAGGAACCGAAGAAGAAGCGGTCGACAAACCCGGAAGTCTGGAAACCAAAGCCTCTCAAATGCTGATCCCATTTCTCGAGAACAGTTTTATCTTCCACGCGGAAAGCGGCATGATGAACGGTTCCGTAGCCCTGGCGCGCCTGGGGAAAAGATGAATTATGTTCCACAATCACCTGTGCCCCGTTTCCGCCTTCACCTACTTCGAATAAATGGAAATCTCCTTCTTGGGCTATTTCCTTAAAGTGCAGCACTTTCTCCATCATTTCCTTAAAGTAATCAAATTGAGCCACCCTTACAAAAAGCGGCCCCAGGCCGGTGATCGCATATTCAAGCGGGATAGGCCCCTTCTGCCATGGTGTTCCTGATGGGACTCCTTTATTGCCTTCATCCGAGATCAATTGGTATTTTTGATCATCGAAATCAGTGAATGAAAGAGTTTTCTTGCCGAACTGCTCCTGAATGCCGGAATGAGGGACCTCTAAGCGGTCAAATCTCTTTACCCAATATTCAAGTGCTTCATCTGTCGGAACCCGGAATGATGTTTTCGAGATTTCATCTGTTCCGTGAGAGCCCTTTGGAATTCCGGGAAAATCAAAAAATGTCATATCCGTTCCCGGACTTCCTGTATCATCTGCAAAAAATAAGTGATATGTTTGAATATCATCCTGATTGACGGTCTTCTTTACTAAACGCATTCCTAATGTATATGTGAAAAACTCATAATTTTTTTCCGCACTGCTTGTGATGGCAGTTACATGATGTATGCCTTTTAATGAATTCAAGTGGACTTCCTCCCCTTTGTGATCTATCTTAAAATGAAATATCTTTAATTCGAGATATTTTTACTTTATCACGGCTTTTGGCTGATGTCAATAAATCCCGGGGCCTTAGAAAAACGATTTAATTACGTCTTCCTCATGATTGCATTCCTTGCAGATGTATTCAATTTCCAATGCATCTTCCCTTGCGATATGGGCAGTCTCTTTACCGCAGACTTCGCAATATCTCTGTACTGTAATTTCATTCATTTTTACATCTCCTGTTTATGTGTCGTTTATCTTGGTTTAACCAGAATTCGAATTTCTAAACGCAAAAAAACCAGCTCCAATTGGGAACTGGTTTAATTACAGTATGTACAGCCGCCATTGCCGTAAATAATGATAAGAAAGTTTTAAACCACCACTCCTCAAAGTGGGTGTTCGCAGAAACCTTCCTGCCTGTCCTCCTTGTCATATAGACGGAGGCCTGTCATTCCCGTTTCAATGTAAAACTCCCTATTACAGCTTAAAGGTTAAAACTTTATTATGATTACGAACAATGCAGCTTGTATTTATATATTAACGGATGTCTGCGGATTTTTCAATGGGCATGCTCAGCCTTTTTTTGTATTAAAAAGGGGTTAAAGAATTATTGTTGAATATATTTTACACGGCAGAATCAATCGGAGGATGTTAAATGAAAAAAAATCCTATTATTTTATCCATTATAATTATCTTACTTTTATGCGCATGTTCTAAAGATGCCTCAAATGAATTTGACCTTGATCAGCTGACCAGAGTTGACATCATAGAAGAAAAAAGTGGGCAAGAGTTCATCATAACTGAAGAAGAAAAGATTAAATCATTCAGAAACCTAATCTCAAAAGTTGAATGGGAGTTAGACATAAAGCCTCAGATGGCTGAAAAAGAAGATATGACAGCTACTTTATTCTTTACTCATGATAAAAATATGCCGGAGAGATTGACTGAGTATTCCCTCTGGTTCGGCAAGAAAGATGGGACTGTTGTGATTTATCACAAAGAAAAAAATGCATTGGGAACGTTGGATGAAGAAAATACCCGAGCTCTTCGAAAACTTCTAGACAATAGCTGAAAGGCAGATTTGCAATTTTTGATGTTTTCTTTAGAGACCATTTTCTTGGGGCTTTCTATTTTGGGCGGTATCACTCCACTAAAGTGACCGTTTTCTCAACGCCTCTTCTGTTTTGGGCATTATCACTCCTCTATAGTGACCATTTTCTCGGCGCCTCTTCTATTTTGGGCGCTATCACTCCTCTATAGTGACCGTTTTCTCGGCGCCTCTTCTGTTTTGGGCGCTATCACTCCTCTATAGTGACCGTTTTCTCTTGGCCTCTTCTGTTTTAGGCGCTATCACTCCACTAAAGTGACGGTTTTCTCGGCGCCTCTTCTGTTTTGGGCGTTATCACTCCTCTATAATGACCGTTTTCTCATCGCCTCTCCTATTTTGGGCATCATCACTCCTCTATAGTGACCGTTTTCTCGGCGCCTCTTCTGTTTTGGGCACCATCATTCCTCTATAGTGACCGTTTTCTCAACGCCTCTTCGATTTTGGGCATCATCACTCTTCTATGGTGACCGTTTTCTCTAGGCCTCTTATGTTTTGGGCACCATCACTCCTCTAAAGTGACCGTTTTCTCGGCGCCTCTCTTGTTTTGGCATCATCACTCCTCTATAATGACCGTTTTCTCAACGCCACTTCTGTTTTGGGCGCTATCACTCCTCTATAATGACCGTTTTCTCAACGCCACTTCTGTTTTGGGCGCTATCACTCCTCTATAGTGACCGTTTTCTCGGCGCCTCTTCTATTTTGGGCATCATCACTCTTCTATGGTGACCATTTTTCAACGCCACTCCTGTTTTTCGGTTCATGACTCCCCTGTGGCCACCGCTCTCTCCTCACTCCCTCTCCTGCCAATTCACCCCATTTTGTAATACATTTCCCACTTTTAACAAATACTTTTCAAATAGAACAAATGAATAGGCGGTGTGCATGATGGACGGTGGAAAATTTACTTTTTACCTGGATGATAAAGAGATCGAAGCAAAACCCGGTCAATCGATTTTTGAAGCGGCGCGGGATCAGAATCACTTTCTTCCCGGAATTTGTTCCTCCCAGCCCGATTTAGGGGTTGGTGTCATTCAGTCGTGTGATACCTGTTATGTAGAAATTGATGGCGAATTGAAAAGGTCCTGTGCGACGAAAGCAGAGCCGAATCTGAAAGTAAGTTCGGTGTCAGAGCTGGCAAAGGAAGCTCAGCTTGAAGGCATGTCCCGTATTTTAAAAAATCATGAGCTCTATTGCACGGTATGCGATAACAATAATGGAAATTGTGTGGTGCATAATACGGCGGAGCATTTTAAGATTGAACATCAGAAGTATGAATTTAAGCCAAAGCCTTACCCGCAGGATAATTCTAATCCTTTTTACCGGTATGAGCCGGATCAGTGCATCCTTTGCGGTCTTTGTGTGGAGGCATGCCAGGACCTTCAGGTGAGCGAGGTGCTGAGCATTGCCTGGGATCGGGAGCAGCCGCGCGTGATTTGGGATAATGATGTGCCGATTAATGAATCCTCCTGCGTATCCTGCGGTCATTGTGTGACAGTGTGCCCCTGCAATGCTCTAATGGAAAAATCGATGCTCGGCAAAGCAGGCTATCTCACAAATATTCCAAAGCCTCTTCTTGAGCCGATGATTGATTTAACGAAAGAAGTTGAACCCGGATACAAAGAGATATTTGCTATATCCAATGTGGAAGCAGCGATGCGGGAAGCCCGTATTAAGCGGACTAAAACGGTCTGCACCTATTGCGGTGTGGGATGCAGCTTTGAGGTTTGGACGAAAGACCGGGAAATTCTCAAAATCCAGCCGTCGCCTGAAGCTCCTGTAAATGGGATTTCCACTTGTGTGAAGGGAAAATTCGGCTGGAGCTTTGTGAACAGCAAAGAACGCCTTACGAAGCCCTTAATCAGAAAAGGAGATAAGTTTTATGAAGCAACATGGGATGAGGCTCTCACAGTAATTGCAGAGAAATTCACTTCCATTAAAGAAGAAAGCGGGCCGGATGCCCTCGGCTTCATTGCATCTTCCAAATGTTCCAACGAGGAAAACTATCTGTTCCAAAAGCTGGCAAGAGCCATTTTTAAAACGAACAATATTGATAATTGTTCAAGATATTGTCAGACACCTGCCTCCATGGGTCTTATCCGTACTGTGGGCATCGGCGGGGACTCCGGTACAATGAAGGATATTGCCAGCTCCGATTTAATCATTGTGGTCGGTGCGAACCCGGCAGAATCCCACCCTGTCCTGGCAACCCGAATCAAACGGGCGCACAAATTAGCGGAACAGAAGCTGATAGTAGCTGATCTCCGGAAAAATGATCTGGCGGACCGTGCTGATCTGCATATTCATCCGAAGCCGGGAACCGATCTTGTCTGGCTTTCAGCTGTTACAAAATACTTTATTGACCAGGGCTGGGAAGCTCGTGATTTTCTAAATACGCGTGTAAATCATGTGGATGAATATATAAAGTCCCTTGAAAAATTCACACTTGAGTATGCGGAGGAAGTTACAGGGATTTCAAAGGAAACTTTAATTAAAATTGCTGAAATGATTCATGAAGCCAAAGGTACGTGCATTTTATGGGCCATGGGTGTCACGCAGCATTTAGGCGGCACGGATACTAGCACAGCCATTGCTAACCTTTTATTAGTTACAGGCAATTTTGGCAAGCCTGGTGCAGGCGCCTACCCTCTTCGCGGCCATAATAACGTCCAGGGTGCGAGTGATTTTGGCACCATGCCTACCTGGCTTCCGGGATATCAGCCAATCGAAAATGATGAAATACGCACCCGCTTCGAACAGGCGTGGGGTACTGAACTCCCTAAAAATCCCGGCCTCAATAACCACCAAATCGTAGAGGCCATCCAGGCTGGCAAAGTAAAAGGCATGTATCTTTTTGGTGAAGAAATGGGTCTAGTGGATTCAAATATCAATTATGTTCACGAAGCATTTGAAAAACTGGATTTCTTTGTCGTGCAGGATATTTTCTTTTCCAAAACGGCCCAATTTGCGGATGTGATTCTGCCGGCAGCGCCAAGCCTTGAAAAAGACGGCACCTTCACTAATACAGAGCGGCGAATTCAGAGATTCAAAAAAGTTTTCGAGCCGCTCGGGGACAGCAAACCGGATTGGCTCATCTTTCAGGAGCTGGCCAACAGGCTTGGCGCAAACTGGCATTATAATGATCCTGGTGAAATCATGGATGAAGCGGCCAAGCTTTCGCCTGTTTTTGCCGGTGTCAGCTACAAGCGCCTTGAAAACTGGGAAAGCCTTGTTTGGCCTGTTGCACCAGATGGAACGGACACACCTTTGCTTTATCAAGATCTGTTCCATTTTCCGGATGGAAAAGCCCGTTTAATCACAGTGGATTGGACTCCTCCATTTGATGCCGGAGAGGAATACGACCTTCACTTGAATAACGGAAGAATCCTGGAGCATTTTCACGAAGGCAATATGACCTATCGATCTGAAGGCATTTCCTATAAAGTGCCGGAGCTTTGGCTGGAGGTTTCTCCAGAACTGGCAAAGGAAAGGACTATCCAAACAGGCAGTCTTGTGCGCCTGACCTCCCCTTACGGCCATGTGAAAGTAAAAGTGTGGGTGACCGATCAAGTTAAAGGAAGAGAATTGTATTTGCCGATGCACACAACTGAAGGAATGGGAGCAGTCAATAAGCTGACCAGCAGCTATCATGACAAAATCACCCATACGCCGAACTACAAGGAAATGCAGGTGAAAATGGAAGTGCTGGAACGTGACGGCGATTCACCGCTTCCTCACCACAACTTCAGGTTTGGCAACCCGCAGCCCCATATTGGTGTAGAAACTGAGAAAAAATGGAGCCGGGACGACTTTATCTCCATTCCGGAAATGCTGAAAAAGGAGGGCATCTACGATGGCGAAAGCGATCAAGCAAATTGAGCTGATTCAGCCTTCAGCACAGGAAGAACAAGCAAAGGATCTAGCTGATCTTTTAACGCAGCTTGGCCAGAATCGGGAAGCGATCTCAAGTGCCATTGATATCATCGGACAGCTTCAAAGATCTGGCATACTTGATATTGTTCAAGGATTTCTGCATTCAAAAGAAAAAGTAGCTGCCATTGCGATTGACCAGGTGAACCAGCCAAACATGCACAATATTATCCGCAATGGTTTTAATACCGTCGATTTTCTGGGCTCCCTTGATCCCCAGCAGATGAATATCATGATGAATGCTGTCACTAAAGGCCTTGATGAATCGGCAGAAGTGATGAAAAGCAATGAAAAGACCAGTGTGCTCGGCCTTATGAAGGCGATGCGTGATCCTGATATTAATCTGGCCATCCATTCTATGCTTGGTTTTCTTAAAGGAATGGGCAGTGAAATGGGCAAAGAGCACACTCACTATAAAACAGGAGAGTGATTAGTATTGATTACTCGAACAGTATCAATCGAAAACATGGATCAGGCAGATGAAGAAAAACTGAGCAAAGCTCTCTATGATGTGTGGGGTGTCCGGAAGATTAAAATTAATTCCATGAGTGGTGAAGCAGTCATTGCCTTTGATGAAGATGCAGCCTCCTTCAAGGATTTTGAGCAGGCCATCAAGGACTGCGGATATAACATTCTATCCAGTCAATAGTAAGGGGGTATTTCTTTGGCAAAGGTTTGTGAAATCTGCGGACTTAGGGAAGAAACAGATGACGATGAAAACAGTTTTGATATGCTGGTCATTTGCCCGGATTGCTCCAAAGATCGAGTACATCCATTTTCATTTGAAAAATAGAAAAGAACTCCTGCCGGGTAATCCGGCAGGAGTTTCTCTATTCCGTAACAAGCTGACGCTGTGTTCTTTTTTCCTTCTTTGTACTCCTGATTTTCTTAATGTCGCGCTTCATCAGCAATGAAACGATGAAGCCAATGGCAAGCATGGTGCCAAATACATAGAAGGTAATTGTATAGCTTTTTGTATTTTCATATATGCTGGAAACCAGCATTGGCCCGGCCACTCCGGCGATCGACCAGGATGTTAGCAGATAACCATGTATCGCTCCAAGCTGTTTCGTTCCAAACAGGTCTCCAATAAAGGCTGGAAGCGATGCAAACCCTCCTCCATAGCATGAAACAATGATATAGAGGAAAACAGAAAAGATAAACGAGTTTGTGATGAACGGAAGAATGAAGAATGCAGCCACCTGAATCAGGAAGAAGGTCATAAATGTATTTCCTCTTCCAAGATAATCCGATGCGGATGCCCACCCTATTCTTCCGCCTCCATTAAAGAGGCCCATTATGCCGACAATACTTGCTGCCGTAATGGCGCTCGCTCCCGTGATTTCCTGAGCCATTGGCGCGGCAACTGAGAGAATCATGATACCTGCAGAAATATTGATAAACATCATAATCCAAAGCAGCCAGAAACGCTTCGTCTTAATCGCTTCATTGGCAGTCAGCTGTGCCAGATCCGCTTTAACCGGCCGCTCTTCCTTATTCACTTCCATTCCTTCAGGGGCCCATCCTTCTGGTGGTTTTGCGATATAAAGCGCTCCCAAAATCATCAGTATAAAATAACTGATTCCGAGGATGTAGAAGGTGGTTGGAATCGATGTCGCAATCATTAATCTGCTCGCAATGGGACTTGTAATTAAGGCCCCTGCGCCAAATCCCATTACCGCCATCCCGGTGGCAAGTCCCCTTCTATCTGGAAACCATTTTACCAGTGTGGAGACAGGTGCAATATAGCCGAAGCCAAGACCCAGTCCCCCAATGACACCGAAGAAAATCAGAAAGAGGATATAGTTCTCCATTTGAATGGCGAAACCCGACCCAATAATCCCAATTCCAAAGAAGACTGCGGCAATCATGGCAGACACTTTTGGCCCCCGTTTTTCTACAAATCGGCCAAAAAAGGCTGCCGCAATTCCTAAAATAAAAATCGCGATCGTAAATGCCAGTGAGACGTCGGTTTTTTCCCAGCCAAGCGATTCCTTCAATGGATTTTGATAAACGCTGTAAGCATACACCGAACCAATCGATAAATGAATAGCGACAGCTGAAAGGGCAATCAGCCATCTGTTCTTCTTCGCCATATCTAACCCCTTTCCAGAATATTGTCTTATTTATTCCCCTAATAAGGAATATGCTCCATGCTATTTTTTACCTTCCCAAAAAAGCCTGTCTCTAATCCTTCTAGAGACAGGCTTTTTGAAATTCAGACTGATACAAAACCCTTTTTTAATAAATAGATTTCTGTTCTGTAATTAGTTACAGCTTCATCGAATGGCAGTTCTCGTGCAAATTTTTTCACAATATTGTGGAATGTGACAGAGGAAATGATCTGCATCATGTGAAAAAGCTCCCGCTCATCCATGATATTCAGCTTTTCCTTATTAATAAGGCTGCCGATTTTCCTGAAGTTTTCATTCAAATCATTTTCGCCGAAGCTTCTTGCCATAACAGTTTCAATCCGGTGCGTCATATTAAGAAACAAATTCCTCAAAAACTGCAGATTTTCTTTTTCCTCCGTTATGATGGCTGTATAAAAATCGATCATCGCCTCAAAAATATCACCATTATTTTTGTAGAGTGTTTCCAGAAAGTGCATCTTATAAGCAGACACATGGCTATTTAATAAAAAGAAAAACGCATCTTCTTTGTCATCAAAATACTGATAAAAACTCCCTCGGGGGATTTTGGCATCCTTTATGATATTGGATACGGATGCCTGATTAAGCGGAACGCGGGCAAATTCCTTTTTGGCCGCATGGACTAAGTTTTCCCGTTTGTCTTCTGGTAAATTGAAAAAAGTAATTTTCGGCAAATTCTTTTCCTCCTTATTGCCAGTCCCTTTTTTCCTCCTTTAAGAATTGGATAAAGTAAGGAATAGCCTTTCTCGGGTTCTCATTGATCATGGTTTGATATCTCGCTTTAATCGGTTCTGCAGTCCATTGGCTTTTAGAAATCCGGTCTTTTATATACTGTGAACTCCGCTTTTGAATTTCCTTTTGCTGATGCTTCCCTTCTTTCGAAAGCGCGAAACCGAGCGCACCAATAATAGCATAAATCAAAATGGTTAACGGTGATGTTTTCTCATCCTGAACGGTGAAAAATAAGGTCATGAGATTGATTAATGACAGAATAATCAGGGGTGTTGACCAAAAGATATATCTGGATGCTTTTTTCATAATGGGAGATACGATTTCTTCAAGCTGTTCCAATTCTCTTTTTATGAAATTCGGCATATCTGTCCAAACTTGCATCTATTTCGTCTCCTTTAAGTTTTAATCCCTTTTTTGGCCAGCAGAAATTGCAGGCTTTCAGGTGAAATCTTGATGGCTTCTTCTTCATTATTCAGCTGTTTTAAAGCCATCATTTCTTCATGGATGTTCTCCATTTTCCGATCGAGGCGTGAAGCCGTGTCAGCTGCCTCTTTCAGTTCACTCTTTATTCTTTGCGGAATTTCTTTGTTGTACTTGTAGTAAATCTTGTGCTCAAGGCTTGCCCAGAAGTCCATGGCAATGGTGCGGATTTGAATCTCCACCGGTACCAGCTCTTCCCTGTCTGACATAAAAATCGGAACCTGGACAATCAAATGGAGACTCTGGTAGCCATTCGGCTTTGGGTCCTGAATATAATCCTTGCATTCAAGCACGGTTATATCTTTCTGGCTTTCAAGCATAGCTTTGATTTTATAAATATCAGATACAAAGGAACATGTAATGCGAACGCCGGCGATATCCCTAATATTTTGCTTAATGGATTCCAGGGAAAGCTCCAGCTCTTTTCTGTGCAGCTTTTTAAATATACTATCTGGAGATTTAATGCGTGATTTGACATGCTCAATCGGATTATAGTCATGCACGTACTGAAATTCTTCTTTCAGGATATTTAATTTCGTGTTTATTTCTTCTAATGCAAACTTATAGGACATCATGAAACGAACTAAATCTGTCCTAAGTTCTTTTAAGGTTATCTGCTCAGGCATATTTGTGACCATAGGGACTCCTTTGAATTTCCGCCTTATTTTTGGATGGCTTTAAATCGGATGGCTTTTTGCAGATTGAGGCATTTACCCCCTGATTCTGCAGCTTGGAAATAAGCAATTGAATACTGGACAATGCTTTTCACCTCGATATGACACTGTGTCATTCTTACATTTGAATTGTATATGACAACGTGTCATATGTCAATTGATTATGACACGTTGTCACAAATTCGCCTTGTTTGGGACAGGCTCTTTTAGTAGAGAATATTGTTTTTCGCTTATCAATGTTGACCGTTGATTGCAGCGATGCTCGCTTTCCGCGGGACGGGCGCTGGACGTTCTCGGCTCTACGCGGCTGCGGGGTCTCACCTGTCCCGCTACTCCCGCTGGACGTAAAATATGCTTCCTTGAGTATCATCGCACGAAGAAAATACGCATGCATTATCGAGGATCCCGCACCTTCCGCTCCAATCAGCTCAGTAATATAAAACAAATAGCAACAAACTTTGCGAAAACAGCCTTTAGATATGGATCATTGTATTGATACATTGCTTTGGCCTATTTACATAACACCAATGTGAGCAGTATAATGGATAAATAATTAATTAGTTACTCTAGATAACTATTACCCAAAGTAACCAAAAAAGGAGGTTTTTCAAAAAATGGAGACATTTCAGCGATTTTTTCATCAGCTTGTCCTATTGTACCGGCCTTTTGAAAACAGGCTGAACAATGAGTTAAGCAAGCATCAATTATACCGGGCGCAATGGTCCATCATGTATTACTTGTTTAATGATGGTTCTATTACTTTGGTGGAACTGTCACATTATCTTGGCGTTGAAAAGCCAACGGTGACAAGAACGATTGCTAAATTGGAGGAAATGGGTTATTTGGAGCCTGTGCCGACAAAAGATAAACGGGAAAAAAGGATGCAGCTGACCGCTACTGGCAGAAGGGTTTACCAGGAGGTCCGCGCAGCTATTGATGAATTTGAAAAAGAAATTCTGAAAGGAATTTCTGAGGAGGAACAACTCGAAGGGATTCGTATGATGAGTGAAATACGCAAAAATTTAATACAAGGAGAGTTTTAAATTGAATCAGCCTAGACCAAAGCTATGGACAAAGGATTTTATAATCGTTTCATCCATAAATTTTTTATTAACATTAATTTTCTATTTGCTGATGGTGACCATTGCAGTCTTTGCAGTGGATTACTATAGTGCCACAACCAGCCAGGCCGGGCTTGTGACAGGCATCTTTATTATAGGAACGCTCATTGGCAGGCTTTATATCGGGCGGGCCATTGATACCATCGGCCGTAAGAAAACACTTTCTATCGGTTTGATCTTATTTACACTGACGACCCTTTTATATTTCGTGAACATCGGGATTGCTTTCCTGCTTGGCACCAGGTTTATACACGGCATTGCTTTAGGTGTCGCAAGTACGGCGACTGGAACCATTGCAGCACAGATTATACCGGCGACCCGTAAAGGTGAAGGAATTGGCTATTTCAGCATGAGCACAACGCTGGCGACAGCTGTTGGCCCATTTATCGGCTTGTTGATGATGCAAAAGGTATCTTTCCAGCTGATTTTTGCCTTCTGTCTGATCATCGGCATCATTGCTCTGATTACATCCTTCTTCTTGTATGTTCCTGCAATAGAAACCTCTGGTGTGAAAAAGCAGGGCTTCCAAATTTCCAGCTTTATTGAGCCAAAAGCAGTCCCGATTGCATTCATCACATTGGCAATCGCATTCGGTTATTCAGGCGTCCTTTCTTTTATCAATTTTTGTGCGAAAGAAGTCGACTTAGTGGAGGCTGCGAGCTTTTTCTTTCTCATCTACTCTGCCGCTGTCCTGGTTTCACGCCCATTTACCGGGCGGCTGATGGATCTTAAAGGAGCCAATTATGTCATGTACCCCGCTTTTATCTTATTTGCGGCAGGCATGTTTGTCCTCAGCACAGCAAGCAGCAGCTTCACCCTGCTTTTAGCTGGAGCGCTGATTGGGCTAGGCTTTGGAAATATGCAGTCGTGCACCCAGGCAGTGGCCGTCAAGCTGACACCCGCTCATCGGATGGGGTTGGCGACGTCTACATTCTTTATCTTCCTTGACGCAGGACTGGGATTTGGCCCCTATTTGCTTGGATTCATTATTCCGGTTACAGGCTATGGCAAGCTCTATGGAATGATGGCAATCTTTGTTTTATTATCAGCGATTTTATATTATTTCCTTCATGGGAAGAAAGAATCTGACACTTTGAAGAAAGTGAACACATCGGTTTCAGCCTGAAAATAAAGCATTGCAAAATTGAAAAAGAGTCATGGACCCACTGTTAATGGGTTCCGTTTTGAGGTGCTTTTCTAAAAATATGGACTAAGAGACAGTTCTTTTGACATCTAAATGGCAAATAAAAAAGCAAAACTCGCCCCAAAACTGGGCGAGTTTTCTTTGTTATTAATTCCGGTTCTTTTTAAAGTAAAACCATTAAGGGATTTATGTGTAAACAAAACTGCAATTTCAAGCCGTTTTGAATCAGGTGTTTCCAGTATATTGAGAAGTGTTTGGGGGCAATGAATAGAACGAAGTTGTTGAGGGAACTATAGCACATGATAATACGTTCCCATTGTTTGGAAATGAGGTGAATTTTTGACTAAGATATCTCCTATTCAGGCATACATGATGATTATTCTTTCAGTTGGATTGATGAACCACGTTATTATTATCCCATTACTGCTAGGAGCATCAGGGCGAGATTCTTGGCTAGTAGTGCTTCTTGTTTTTGTCGCTTCCCCTATATGGATCGGTTGTTTGAACTACATATTAAAATATATGAAGAATCAACACTTTAAGAAGTGGCTAGAGCACCACTTTGGAAAGTTTGTATCTGCACTTTTAGTTATTATCTATAGTTTGTTTGTATGGGTCATTGGCTTTATTACCTTAAAAGATACTCTAACATGGACTACTGCAGCATACTTGCCTCAAACTCCAATGCTTTTTCTCGCGGGAACCACACTTGTTGCTTGCTTCTTTGTCACTTGTCAAGGGCTCAGCACGATTGCGATTGTGAGCGGGATATTGTTGCCTTTTGTGGTTATTTTTGGTTTCCTTGTGTCGTTTGTAAATATTCAGTTTAAAGAATATACCTTACTTTTTCCTTTGTTGGAAAACGGAGTTGCTCCATTATGGAAAGGTGTTCCTTATGTTGCCGGAGGATTGATGGAGTTGTTTTTATTGATGTTGCTGCTTCAGCACAATTTATCAAAGAAACCAGGATTCGGAAGCTTGATGCTGCTGTGCCTCATCCTTACAGGACTTACATTAGGACCATTGATTGGCTCGATTACGATATTTGGCCCTGATGAAGCAGCTAACCAGCGTTACCCCCCTTACGCTCAATGGAGAATAGTTAGGATGGGAGAATATGTGGAGCATGTCGATTTTTTTTCGATTTACCAATGGCTATCAGGTACATTCATTCGTGTGTGTCTCTCTATCTTTCTCTTGGGAGAATTATGGAATTTAAAAAAGCGCAGATGGTTTCCAATGTTATTAGGCACAATCGCTATGCTTGTTGCTATTTTGTTGCCGATTAGTGACATGGCTTTTCTAGACCTGTTGGGCAAATTTTATTTACCTTCATTTTGCATTTTTACAATAGCGACCTTGATCTTGTATGTAGTTCGAATCATATTCTCTAAATAGAGTAAAAGGGGTAACAGCAGATGATGAAAATATTAAGAAATAAGAGAGTAAATGGCAAAAGGTCATCAACTAATCCAGAGGCAACAGGGTTACCTCTTAATGAACAATCATTGATCCAACACTTTAAAATGAGTCAAGATGTAAAGCATCATTTTTACAAATTAATACCTAATGATGAACATTCGAGAGTCCTATTGATTTATTGTGAGGGCTTAAGTGACAACCAAACGTTCATTCATGAGACAGCGCTCCCTCATTTGACCCGATTTTACGAAAACTATGGATTTCAACATCATAAGGAAATTGCCGAATCGAGTCAATTACAATTAGAATTAGTCAATCCTGAAGAGTGGGAGCAAACGGCCGAAACAGATATCTATGAAGGTAAACTACTATTGTTTATTCCTAGCTTACAAATCTTGTTCTCCCTCGATATCTCTAAAAAACCGTCACGAAATCCGGAAGAATCCAGCATTGAGGTTTCAGTAAGGGGACCAAAAGATGGATTTGTAGAAGAATTGGGAGTCAATGTGGCATTAATTCGGAAACGTATCAAATCAAACAGCATGGTTTATGAAACTAAAAAAGTAGGCGTTCGCACAAAAACAACCATTGCGATTCTATATATGCGTGACATTGTTGAACCAAAAATTGTTCAAACTATAAGGAATAAATTAGATAAAATTCAAGTTGACGGGGCTTTCAGTGCCACTCATCTAGAAGAATTAATGGAACCGACAAAAACCTTGTTTCCTTTAATGGGGTATACAGGAAGACCAGACTTTACCGTTAACTGTATGCTAAATGGTCGTGTGGCGTTGATTGTGGATGGTACACCCGCTGCTTTAATCGCACCTGCCAATTTGTTCCTAATCGTGAAAACTCCAGAAGATATCCATCATACTGCATTATCGGCAACTTTTGGTCAATTTCTTCGTTTATTAGGATTGTCCGTTTCACTTCTACTTCCTGGATTTTGGGTTGGTATTCTTGCCTATCATCAAGATCAACTACCCTATTATCTACTTGCGATATTAGGCGTTAACCGATTGGGAATTCCGTTTGATGTAGTAGTGGAAATGTTTATTGGACTTGTCTTCTTAGAAATCCTGCGAGAAGCTGGTATCCGATTGCCTTCTGCAGTCGGCAGCACCGTAACCGTTGTAGGCGGACTTATTCTGGGTGATGCGGCTATTCGTGCAGGATTCCTATCCCCTGGTATTGTTGTCATCGGAGCCATTACGCAAGTGTTTGGTTCAACTTTATCAAACCAGTCATTGGCTGGAACGATTAGCCTTTTACGCTTCTTCATTTTCGCGCTGTCTTCCATCCTGGGGATCTACGGGTTCTTCCTTGGATTATTTATTTTGATCAGCCATTTAGCATCTTTACGTTCATGCGGTTTGCCTTACTTGGCTCCGATTTCACCGCCTTATAAAGACTTAGCCAATGCATTACTTAGATTACCTTGGCAATGGAGAAAATCTCGCCCAGATATGTTAAATACTAAAGATTCTACAAATCAAGGGGATAGGTAAAAATGCGGGGATATAAAAGTATTTTTGTTTTTCTTCTTCTCCTCAACCTTACCGGATGTTGGAGCAGATATGAAGTACAGAACATGAACTATGCAACTGCTGTTGGTATTGACTATATCAATGACAAATATACAGTTTTTGTGCAATTACTAGATTTCACGACAGTGGCAAAGCTGGAGGGACAGCAAAAAGAGGAACAGCCCCCGGTTTGGGTGGGCAAAGGTCAGGGTGCTTCATTTACTGATGCCGTAAATGATTTGTATAGTACATCACAACAGCGCCTAAACTTTGGACAAGTCTCTGCTATCTTGTTTAGCGAGAGAATGATAAAAGAAAACAAAGTAGGGGAAGTGCTGGAATTAATCAATCGTTATCGTGAAATAAGGTACATATCTTGGCTTTTCAGTACAAGAGAGCCTATAGAAGAAATTCTTCTGGCTACACCCTTTTTTAGATTGTCTCCGAAAGCATCGATTCTTCACAATCCCGAACAAAATTATAGACAGCGATCCATCCTTACTCCGATCCGCCTGAAACAATTTGTATTAGACTCAAACGAAAAGCCCAGGACTAGTTATATACCTGAATTATCGATTCGCAGAGGTCAGTGGCAGGAAAGTAATAAACCCAAAGAGTTGCTTAAATATTCAGGTATACATATATATGATCAGGACAATTATTATGGTCGAATGGATCTCGAGGATTTGTCTGGATTGCCTTGGCTAAGTACTCACACCATCCGAGTTCCTCTTAATCTTTTTGCCGAAGAAAAGCTTGCTGCTATTCTTGTCGCCGAAAAACCCAAGTTTGAAGTGACCCCCATTGTTAAATTGGACAAAGTGTTTTTCGATATATCTGTGAGTGTGAAAGCCGGAATCAATGAATTACACACTGACCTTACAGAACATAAGCTCAAACAAATTGCTCAAAAAACAATAGAAGAGCAAATCCGTAATACGTATCAAACCGCGTTTAATAAGGGGATAGATATTTACAACTTGGGTGAAACATTATATCGCCAACATCCACATCAATGGAAGCACATTGCCACAGGAAAGAACCAACTCGTTTTAAACCAAGATTCTCTTCGCAACGTAGATGTTGATGTGAACATTGTTTACTCTGGAAGGTATAAATTGCATGAAAATAGTAAATCCAAAAAGTGATTCAGGTATAAGGCTTGGTATGGTCTTTTGGACTCAGTTTTATATATTCTAATTAAAGAAGTATGCCATATTATTGAAAGGTTATTGATCTCAGTAGATTATAAAAAATTGACCTATCATTCAAATTAGTTTGCACGGGGAGTAACTTAACTCCCTTTGTTGACTCCGACATTAGATATACCCTTTTTCATTTAGGCTGGGAATGATACGGATTAATTGACCCATTGTTTCATCCTTATGAACATACTGAAATAATCCTATACCTTAGGTGTAACTATTTCAAAAACATCCCCTTTTACTAACCTAATCAATACTTATTTCTCTTTACCATATTTTAACACATGTTTTTTCAACTAACCTCTCTCTACAGAAGCGTACACACCCGATTACTCCTGATTTGTTAGATTTTCATAGCTATTTACCTGCTTGTAAATGGATTACAGTTGGAGGATAGTCACCACTAAAAAGGATATATTTGTACACATGGTGATGAATGGACACTGGGATAAGGATATTGCCGGCAGCCAAAGCGGCATTGAAACCGACAGCTATTTTGGCCTGCATTTTAAGGGTACAATACTTATTGTCCATATAAAATATAATGTCAATTGCTATTTCAAAAATGATGAAAGAGGCTAAAAACCCTAAAAAATAAGGAAAATGACGTGTGCCAATTTCACACGTCATTCTTTTTGCCATTTATCAATAAAGCACCCGAAAACGAAACCCTTTAACCCGCTGTCCATGGCTTTTATTCATTTATTTCTGAACAACTGTAACAGTCTGAGGGCTAGTGCTTACTTTAAAGCCCTGTTTATTTGATACATCCGCACTAATCGTGTAAGTCCCATCCGGAAGATCAGCATCAGGAGTCCACTTTAAGTGAATTTCAAGTTCATTTTCTACATTAAAGGTGTCAACAATGTTTCCTGCTTCATCTTTAACGTACACCTTCCAGTTTAAGCGGTTGTTTGCAAATGCATTGATCCCGGCAGGTGTGTTTGCATTCACATTTTTATTAGGATAAACACTGAAGTAGCTCACCAGCATGCTTTCATGAATATAGGAAGGATCCCCCCATACAGAATAGCTGTGGTTTAAGGCATGGTCGATACCCAGTACAACAACACTCAGCGGTTCTTCCTTTACAAGGGCTGACGTTTTTCCTGGCTCGAGCGGCATATATTTGCCGTTATACCAGATAATGGCCCCATTATAGCCGCTTCCGCCTTGGTTGTCTTCAGACTTGAAGGATATCTCATATTGGCCGCCTTTTGGCTGTACCTTAATATCAGAGACAGTTGGTGCAACTGAATCTACGTGAACCGGAAGCCTTACTTCCTGCGGTTTGGCATCCTTGTAATCTAATGTTGTTTTGATTACATACTGATAGGTTCCGTCCTTAACGAATTGCCCATCTTGATTCCTGACATCCCATAAATATCCGTTAATCAAATAATCCCCTAATGCCATTATGTTTTTGCGGAACTTCCATGGCTTGCCGGTAAATTCACTGAAGTCGCCTAAATAATTGATCATTTCCCCTTTATCATTCTCAATGAACATCTCTGTCTTTTCTAAATTGCGGAGAGTTGTAAAAGATGGGAAAACACCCGGTAAAATGGCATTAGGAGATATGACAATACGGTCCATATTAAAGGTTCCGGTATACGGGTCATATCCCATTGGGAATCTTGCCCCTTCATCGTTCCAAAGAACGGTGTACCCAAGGAATGCATCCTTTTCCCAGGCAGCGGGGTCCAGGTTTTGCGGCTTGTCCCAGTCTCCATAATAGCCCATATATGGCACAGTCAGCGGAACCGCAGCATCGCTATTTTTACCGGATGGCACAAGGCGGACAAAGCCTTCTACAAAGGTGCCCTTCTTTATATTTTTCGGCAATTGGATCTGTACATCCAGACTCTTATTTTGTCCGGGCTTAATTTTCAGCTTTTTCCCTTTGGATTCCGTTACTTTTTCACCGTTAACAACGGCAGCAGCCCCGGATATTCTCTTGCTTGTCATTGTTAAATACTCTTTAGAATCTAATTTGCCGTCATTATCCAGGTCAAATTCTTTCATTTCGCTTTCGTCTGTCAATACATCTACGTACACGGTATATTCCAAATCTTTAACATCTGCATCACGCAATGCTTCAACATTCAGTTTGAAGTGTGCTTTCTCCTTAATCTCTTTAAGGGCAACCGCTCCTGCCTGTTCCAAAGATGCGTTCTTATTTGTCACAAGGACAGGTGTTTTGATCGCATTTTGGATTTGCATCAGGCCGGATCCCTGCACGCGCGGTGAGTATGGAACCTGGTTATTTGCGCGCGGATCCTGCACGACTTTTGATGTATTCATTAAAGCAATTTTCGCTTTTAGCGCTGTTTCTTTTGATTGTGTTAAACCTTTTTCATATAATGCCTGAAGCAGCAAAGCTGATCCGCCTGCAGCATGCGGCGCTGCCATGGATGTTCCGCTCATGATTTCATATTCATTGCCGGGAACAGTCGAATAAATTCCGCCGCCAGGTGCGGACAGCTCGGGTTTGAAGTCCAGCGTGTGCGGTGTTCCAAACGATGAAAAGTCTGACATATTATCCTTTTCAGCATTTTCCACCCAAAGACCTTTGCCCATATGCATTTTCACTGTTTGTCCCTCTGCAAGCCTGGAAATTATGGCTTCCCCTTCCTTTTTGCCGGTTGTAGCTGCCGGGGTTAAGTAAGGACTGAAATACAAGAAAGAATAATCCTCTTTATCAGGCGGCGGAACAAGGATAACTGCCTTGGCTCCATTTTTTCCGGCTTCAGATTGGACATATGAATAAGTAAAATAGCTAAGTTCCGGCTTTGCTATAACAATTTTTCCTGCTACATCTTTGCCTGTAAAATCTTCTCTTTTGCCTTCCCCTACATACACCATTTCATAGCTCTCACCAGGAGTTAATACCCTTGAAAGCTTTAAATTCACATTGGTCTGATCCTGATATGGAAGCTTGACACCATTTTCATCCATAAGTGTATTCCTATGCATTTTACTATTTTCATAGGAAGCAACAGAAAGCGCAAACGGGCTGACAGAAGGTTCCCCGACTGTCCCAATATCCGGATTCTCTGCATATGGCTTGGCAGAAGACTCCAAAATATTATTTTTAGTACTGTAAGAGGAATTTCCTCCAGCCACTACTACAAGGGTACCCTGCTCAGTTGCTTCCCTGATTGACTTCTGGATGGGATCATTTTCTTCCCCAACAAAGCCGGCATCTGATCCCAGACTCATGTTGATGACATCAGCCCCCATGGTGACAGCATGTTCAATTCCGGCAATAATATCATCTTCATAAGCACCCCCGCCGTTATCAGAAAATACTTTTTCAGCGAGAAGCTGAACACCGGGAGCAATACCCTTAACTCCATCATTTTCTTCATCGCCATTGGCACCTACAGTACCGGCGACATGCATGCCATGCGGGCTTCCATACTCCCCGCGGGGAATGACATCTGTATCCTCATCTGCCCAGTCATAACCAGTCGGCACCTTGTCACTATACCAGACGTCATTTATCGCCGTTTCAGTGAGTTTTGACTGTATTCCTTCCTCCGACCATTTCTGTTTGTCTTTCCCTTCATCCGTCAAGGTCATATCCTGGTGTGTATAGTCCAATCCGGAATCAACTACAGCAACCACGAGCCCTTCCCCTTCATACCCATGCCGCTCCCAGACTTTTTGAGCCTGCACTAATTCCTTACTGGCACCCATGGATGGCTGGAATGTTCTCGCGATATGCACGTTTGTGACCCCTGGAATTGCCTGTATGTCTTTTAAATTTCGAAACTCGGTATCCATACTGAAACCATTAAACCCTTCATAAAAGCGATGCTTCACCTTCTTGAAAGATTTCTTTCTGGAAAGCTTTGAAATAACTTCATCCTGTTTTGCCTTCATTTTGGTTTTTTTGCTATTTTTCGTTTTATCTGTATCTGCCGGCTGTTCAACCTCTACAATGACGCGCAGAACATCATTTGGCTTATACGGTGCCGCTAACCCTTTTTCTTTCAATTCTCCATACCCAAGCTTGTCCACTGCCTTGGATCCAGCCTGATATTGATGATCCAAAAATATTTTCTGCCCCTGCTTAACAATCTCTTCTACGCTTGGAGCCTGAATCTGATCATCCTGAGTACCTTCTGCCGATACGGTTCCCCCAAATAATAAGGCTGCTGCTAATGCAGAAGCCAGCACCTTATAGGGTACCCCTTTCCTCACTTTCATGTTTCTCCCGCCCTTTCGTATTGACAAAACAATATTTTTTAACTTTTCATACAATTAATTGTAGGGGCGGGTCTGAGAGAAGTAAATTGGGGGAATGTAAAGTGAGGCATCTGTTTAATTTTAGAACTTTATAACCATATTGCAGGATTTCTTCCCATGTACATAATATAAAAGGCACATTTCCTTCTCTGTTTTCTATTAGTTTTTTCGCTTTCTGGGAAAAAAGACTTTTTAGAATTCCCCCAAATTGAAATCTTTAAAAACCTATTAGGAATAATATCCCAATACCTTCTGGAAAAAACAGACATCTGACATTCCCTCCCTGTCTATTACCGGCTGATAAGGTATGCTACGATAATATTCAGAAACACAGGGGGGATGCTGTTTTGAAGGAAGGCTTAATTATTAAATATTACCGGGAACGGGCTGGATTGACGCAAACACAGCTGGGCGAAGCAATATGTTCTGTGACTCATCTCAGTAAAATTGAGCGGGGGCTTACACAATATTCCTCTGAAATCACAGATCTGATCTGTAAACGGCTGAACATAGATCTTATAAAAGAGCTTGAAAAGTTTGATATGCTGGAGGATAAACTTCATGAGTGGCTTGATGCCATGGTTAAACAGCAAAAAGAAGATATAGAATTGATTAACGAGGAATTAGCCCAAAATCCTTACCTGCATTTTTCGGAAACAAAATATTTTCATTCAATCCTTTTGGCTCGCTACCACCTGATGCAAGGCGAGCACGAAAAAGGCAAATCGCTTTTAGACAGCTGCCAAAAAGCTTGGAACACTCTTGATCGTTTTGAACAGAATCTGCTCGAACATACATGGGGCATGTATTTTCTACACATACAGAATTGCAAAGAAGCCATCCTCCATTTAAAGAATATTAATCCTAAAGATTATAATAACCATGAATTTTATTTTCACCTCGCAACCTCTTCCCATTTGATGAATGATAAAGTAAAAGCCTATTACTATGGTACTCTTGCTTTATCCTATTTTCGGGAAACCAATAATTTTAAAAGAATTCTTGATACAGAAACCGTTTTACTGATACAAATGGGCACAAACGACCTTTGCCAATTTGAAGAAACCGTTAAGCAGTATCATACATTAATCAAATCCTGCCGTTCTCATAAAGAAGAAGCCAGGGAAATGAATCTTTGGCATAATCTTGCCGTAGAATACTTTGCAAAAGGCTTTTATTCAGAAGCAAGTGAAGTCTACAAAAGACTATTGGACCAATGCGAGATTAACCCAAACCCGCCTTTAAAATTAAGCGCTATAAGAGGCTATGTTCATAGCTGTCTTAATTTGGATCATTATAAGATACAAAATCTCAGAATCTTGCTGGTTGAAGGACGCAGGCTAGCTGAACAATTTGAAAATAAAACCTATCAATATGTTTACTATATGCTTGATATCCTTTTAGAAGATAAAGACATAAATGATTATTATCTATTTTTAGAAGACACATTCCTTCCCCACCTTCATGAATTGGGGAATAGCACATTAATCAACCTCTATGAAACAGAATTATTCCATTATTTCAGGAAGTCCTCTCAGCATGAAAAAGCAAGCAGGCTTGCAGCCAAGCACTTCGAGCCGATCATCCATTAAACCGCAGAAAATCTCCTTATCCTTCATAGGAGATTTTTCGTTTTGTCCGGCTTTCTAAACTCGCCATATTTATACTGTAGCGAGTGTTTAATTTAGCTTTGTCCTCCTCTTTGCTGATAGGACGCCTAGTAATTCTGGCGCACCTTGAATTTTTCCTATAGAATAATGGAAGGAATATGCAAAAGTGTGGTGAGCAAATTGTTTAAAGTTCTTTTAATTGAGGATGATGCATCCCTTTTCACTGAAATTAAAGACCGTCTTTCCCAATGGTCTTACGAAGTCCATGGAATTCAGGACTTCAGTGAGGTTATGAAGGAGTTTGCCGGCATTCAGCCTGATTTGGTTATTATTGATATCCAGCTTCCGAAGTTTGACGGGTTTCACTGGTGCCGGATGATCCGCTCACATTCGAATGTGCCGATTATTTTCCTGTCATCCCGTGATCACCCTACTGACATGGTCATGTCCATGCAGCTTGGCGCTGACGATTTTGTCCAAAAGCCCTTTCACTTTGAGGTTCTGATTGCCAAAGTACAGGCAATCCTCAGACGTGTCTATAACTACAGTACTGTTCAGAATAATCTTAAAACCTGGTGCGATGCGGCAGTCGATTTTGAAAAAAATACCGTTACAAATAAGAGTGGCAGCATAGAATTAACAAAAAATGAAATTTACATATTAAAGTTATTGATCGAAAAGAAAAATCAAATTGTCAGCAGGGATGAAATTATTAGCAGCCTTTGGGATGACAAGCGATTCATCAGTGATAACACGCTGACCGTCAATGTGAACCGGCTTAGGAAAAAGCTTGGGGAAATCGGACTCGGCGCCAGAATCGAAACCAAGGTCGGACAAGGGTATATGGCTATTGAAGAGGAAGCCCGGCATGTTTAGGATCTTTATCAGGGAGCGGTTAAGCTGGATCCTGATGTTTGGTTTCCTTCAGGTGCTTGCTGCTTTTGTTGTTTATATCGATTCTGCGATATCTCTTTGGCCCTTCCTTTATTACACCTTTTTATCCGCTATCATTTTTACCGGCTTCCTCTTTCTCCGTTATCAAAAAGAAATACGATTTTACAGAGAAGCAGCCGAACGGGAAGATAATTTAGACCTTTCAAGCATACCGGAGGCGCGCAGTCCTTTCGAAAAAATAATAGAGTCAGGTCTTGTTAGCCAAACCGAGCGGTTTAAACTGGAGTACAATCGCAATTGGACCCTGCTTGAGCAGGAGAAAGATGAATTGCTCTCCTGGATTCATGAAGTTAAAACACCATTGACTGCCATGCACCTTATGATTGACCGGATTGAGGATCAGAACCTTAAATCAGCGATGACATATGAATGGCTGCGCATTCACCTTCTTCTGGATCAGCAGCTGCATCAAAAGCGGATTCCTTCTATGGAAAATGACGTGTATATTGAAATAGTTCAGCTTGAGGATATCCTATTCAGTGAAATTAAATCCCTGCAGTCCTGGTGCATGCAAAAAGGTATTGGCTTTGACATGGACCTGGAAGAAACAGAAGCTTTGAGTGACGGAAAATGGCTCAGCTTTATCATTCGCCAGCTATTAACCAATGCAGTGAAGTATAGTGCGGAATCAGACATTCTTATTTCGAGTTTTCATCAAGACGGCAGAATAACCCTGAAGATACAGGATACTGGCAGAGGCATCGATCAAAGGGATTTGCCGAGGATTTTTGAAAAAGGGTTCACATCTACCGCCAATCATCATGAAAACGCAGCAACAGGGATGGGACTTTATTTAGCCAAGAAAGCCGCAGAACAGCTGAAAATACAAATCCTCGCGGAGTCTGTTTTAGGCAAAGGCACTATTATGACTCTTGTGTTCCCTACTCGCAATGATTTCGTCAGCATAACAGGCATGTGACAAAAATGTCACATGCTTTTGCTGTTTGTTCGTTCAATCGAAGGAATTACATAATGGTAACCTACTATACTAAAGCTATCAAAGAAAGGATGGTTACACATGAATGTACTGGAAGCCAAAAAAATTCATAAAAGCTACGGCAATAAATTTAATAGTCAGGAAGTTTTAAAAGGAATTGATCTGGAGATTAAAACGGGTGAATTTGTAAGCATCATGGGTGCTTCAGGTTCAGGGAAGACCACTCTACTCAATGTGCTTTCATCTATTGACAGTGTTAGCGGAGGACAAATCAGCATTGAAGGCAAGGAAATGACAAGACTGAGGGAAAAACAGCTGGCCCAGTTCCGCAAGAAGCATCTCGGATTTATCTTTCAGGAATATAATCTCCTGGATACTTTGACAGTGAAGGAAAATATCCTTCTTCCCCTCTCCATCAGCAAAACGCCAAAAGAAGAGGCAGATGAAAGGTTTGCAGCGGTTGCTTCGGAGCTTGGCATTTTAGAGTTAAAGGACAAATATCCAAACGAAATTTCAGGCGGGCAAAAACAGCGGACTTCAGCGGCGCGTGCGTTTATTCATGAGCCAAGCATCATTTTCGCGGATGAGCCGACCGGTGCGCTGGATTCGAAGTCAGCCTCAGACCTGTTAAATAAATTAAGCGATTTAAATCTGAAAAGGAAAGCAACGATCATTATGGTCACCCATGATCCTGTAGCCGCAAGCTTCTGCAGCCGGGTTATTTTCATCAAGGATGGCCTCATTTATACGCAGCTTAATAAAGGAGATCAAACAAGACAGGCTTTTTTCAAGGACATTATGAAAACACAAGGCGTTCTGGGCGGTGTGCAGCATGAACATTAATACCATCATCCTCCGCAATCTGAAAAAGAATCTGAAACATTATTATCTCTATGTGTTCGCGCTTGTATTCAGTGTCGCGCTCTATTTCGCCTTTGTTACCCTCCAATATGATCCATCTATGTCTGAAGCAAAGGGTTCTATTAAAGGGGCAGCTGCCATCAAAACGGCCTCCATTCTTCTTGTTGCGATTGTTTCTATCTTTCTTTTGTACGCCAACACTATTTTTATCAAAAGGCGAAGTAAGGAAATCGGGCTGTTTCAGCTGATCGGAATGACCAAAAATGAGATCTTCAGGCTGCTCAGCATGGAAAATCTGATCCTTTATTTTGGCTCCATAATCATTGGGATCTTTATCGGCTTTTCGGTTTCGAAATTAATACTCATGATTTTATTTAAATTAACCGGTGTTGAAGGGATTGCTTCCCTGCATTTTTCAAGTGAGGCGCTCTTGCAGACGATTATTGTCTTTACGGTTATTTATGTTTTTATCATGCTGATGAACTATGTTTATATTAAAAGGCAGACCATTTTATCTTTATTCAGAGTTGTTTCGTCTGCTGAAGGAAAAGTAAAAAAGCTGTCCATCTGGGAAATGATATTGGGCGTGCTTGGTCTGGCCTTGATTATTGCCGGCTATTACATCTCTTCCCTTTTATTTGGCGGGGACTTCACTTCCATGAACGAGCTGTTCCTCGCAATGGTAGTCATTCTTGCTTCCGTTATCATTGGAACCTACCTTTTCTACAAAGGATCTGTCACCTTTATCGCCAGCCTGATCCGCAAAAAGAAAGATGGATACCTTAATGTAAACGAAGTGCTTTCACTGTCCTCCATCATGTTCCGCATGAAGTCGAGTGCACTGCTTTTAACCATTATTACAACAGTATCCGCGCTTGCGATCGGACTTCTGTCTTTAAGCTATATCTCTTACTACTCAGCTGAAAAATCAGCTAAGGACAGTCTGCCTTCCCACTTTTCATTCACTGACAACGAAGATGCAGGGAAGTTTGCAGATAGCCTTCACAAAGAAGGATTAGAGTATAAGGAGCAAAGCATTGAGGTATTGCAGGTGGATACTAATATGAAGGACATTATGGATATGAATATGGAAGAAATGGGTTTTGATTCACCGAACACGATTCTTCCTGTTGTAAGCGAAAAATCCATATCCGGCGTAGCTCTTTCCCCTAAAGAAACCGTGCTGACCGGATATAATGATGCACTAAAGAAGTTCATGACTCTGAAGGATTCAGGTAAGCTCGTGTTCAAAGGAAAAACAACTGCCATTAATCAAAATTATATAGGGCTGAATAAAGACTTTGTCATTCCCTTTCATTTTACAGCAGGCGGCCTGCCCGTGGCCATTGTGGATGAAAAGGTATTTGAAGAGCTGAAAGCTGACCTTGATCCTGAAATTCAGCTGGAGGATTCTATTTTCATCGGGGTTGATTTGAAGAATGAAAGCGATATGGTAAAAGCGAATACACTCTTTAAAAAGATGGAGATCAGCGGCAGAGCCGATTCTCAGTTGGAGATGAGCACACAGCAAAAAATGAATATGGGGTTAATTATGTTTATTGTCGGCTTTCTTGGCTTGACCTTCCTGGTCACTTCTGGCTGCATTCTATATTTCAAACAAATGGATCAGAGTGAGGATGAAAAACCAAATTATACGATCCTGCGGAAACTTGGCTTTACACAGGGAGACCTGCTGCACGGGATTCAATCCAAAATGGCTTTTAACTTTGGAATTCCGCTGGTGGTCGGTCTGCTTCACAGCTGCTTTGCCGTAAAATCAGGCTGGTTCTTCTTTGGCAGCGAACTGTGGATGCCAATGTTCCTGGTTATGGGGCTCTACACGGTGCTCTATTCGATTTTCGGAATACTGTCTGTGATGTATTCGAAAAAAGTGATTAAAGACGCTTTGTGATTAGGAAAACCCGCTCAAGCCTGAGCGGGTTTTTATTATCTCATTTATTTATTGAAATAGGTTTGCATTTTTTCAAGAGCCTCTAATGGGACTTCTTCTTAGCCATTTTCTTTCGCTGTGATTCCACAATCAGCTTATCCAATTCCTGGCTCAATCTTAATGTCTCTTTGTCAGTCAGGCCCCTTGAATGAATGCATTGGATCATTGCTTCTCGGGTTTGTTCGATTGCCTTTGAAAGTTCCAATGTTTAACCTTCCAGCAGCGGAATTCTGGTTTTATACTTTTTCACAAGCTCAAGGTTATGCTGATCTGCTCCATCTACATTTCCGCTTTTAAAAACGGGCGGTTCAAAACCATTTTCCAGCATAATCCCGATCGCTTCGACCATCAGACAGTTGACAATCGAAAAGCCGATAATAGAAGAAGCAGAGCCAAACCTATTATCAAATGATGGGTGCTGCATCAAAGCATCTCCCGGCTCGATATGGTTATCAATCGACAGGTCCACTGATGAAAACAAATACTTTCCTTGAGTATGGCGGGACGATTGCGTTTCAGCATAGCGAGGGGAAGTAATCCCAATCACGAATGCCCCGTTTGCTTTAGCGATTTCTGCTGCATCAATCGGAACTGGATTACGGCCCGAGGTGGATGCCACAATTACCACATCATTCGGCCGGATATCCGTATTTTCCATGAATTCTGCTGCTAAATCATTTTTCTTCTCCAAGGAAGAAGAACGGACTGCTCCCTTGTGCAGCATTAAATCCTCCACAAAAATCGGTTTAATGGGGGCAAGTCCCCCTGCACGGTAAAACAGCTCTTCCCCTAACATATGAGAGTGCCCGCAGCCAAAAACATGAATAATCCCATCGTTTTGAATGCATTCAGCCAATACCCGCGCTGCTTCTTTGATTTTTTGACTTTCTTCTTTTTCCACAAGTGACAGTAATTCTTTAATATCGTTCAGATATTTTTCCAGCATCTATACTACCCCATTTATACCCTGATTTCGGATGCGCTTAAAGCCGCTTCATCGGCAATAATTTTTACATTTGGATGATTTCTTAAGATAGATGCAGGGAAATGTTCAGTCACACCATTTCCAAGAAGCTGCTGAATCGCATCCGCTTTTGCTTCACCTGATGCAAGCAGAAGAATCTCCCGGCTCTGCATAATTGTAGAGATTCCCATTGTAATGGCTCTGGTCGGCACCTCTTTGATATCGTTAAAAAATCTGGCGTTGGCTTCGATAGTAGATTGAGCCAAGTCCACGATATGAGTTTTAGACGAAAAAGAAGTGCCAGGCTCATTAAAGCCAATATGCCCATTATTGCCAATGCCCAAAATTTGCAGATCAATGCCGCCATGGTTTTTAAGCTTACTCTCATAGTTTCGGCATTCTGCGTCTAAATCCTCGGCAGTACCACTTGGGACAAAGGTATTTTCCTTGCGAATATCAACATGGTCAAACAATTGGGTATTCATAAAATTTCGGTAGCTTTGCGGGTTTTCCCCTGAAAGGCCGATATACTCGTCTAAATTAAAGGTTGTTACCTTTTTATATGATGTTCCGTTTTCCCGATGATCTTCAATCAATCGTTTATAAGTACCCACAGGTGTGCTTCCGGTTGCCAGCCCTAATGTCACTTCAGGAAATTGGCGTACCTTCCTGCTGATGTAATCTGCTGCAGTTTTACTCATTTCTTCATAGTTGTTAACTTTAATGATCTCCATTATGAGTTCCTCCCTGCCTAAAGCTTAATAAGTATATATTTGCACTAATGAAGGCAAAATATTGGAATAAAATAAACCCATTTATATTCTTATCGTATCATCACAACGTATAGTTGTCTATACCAATTTAGACACAATCAAAACCTATTTTTGAAAATGAGCAGAAATTTTTCTTTTTAAAATGGTATAGACAACTATATTTATATTTTGGTATGATTACGACAGTTTAGTAAAACGCTTTCTTACTTCATTATTTTTATTAAGGAGAGATCATTATGTTAGGATTCCTACAGAGAATTGGTAAGGCATTAATGCTTCCGATTGCCGTTCTGCCTGCCGCTGGTCTTCTGCTCCGCTTTGGACAGGATGATCTGCTGGGCATACCGTTTATCGCTAATGCCGGCGATGCCATTTTCGCGAACCTTGCACTTATTTTTGCCATTGGGGTTGCCATGGGATTTGCGAAGGATAATAATGGGGCTGCAGCCCTCTCAGGAGCCATCGGCTTTCTAGTACTTACTGAGGGAGCAATTGCCATCGATGAAAATATAAATATGGGAGTACTGGGCGGTATTATTGCCGGGATTATTGCCGGATTATTATATAACCGCTTCCATGATATAAAGCTTCCGGATTGGCTTGGATTCTTCAGCGGACGCCGCTTCGTGCCGATTATTACGTCCGTTACCATGATTCTTCTGGCTGCCATCGCCGGGTTTGCCTGGCCGCCAATCCAGGGTGCAATTGATGCACTGGGCAACTGGATTATTGGTCTTGGCGCTTTGGGTTCAGGTTTATTCGGTTTCATGAACCGCCTGTTAATTCCATTGGGTCTGCATCATGTATTGAACAGCTTATTCTGGTTCCAGTTCGGTGAATTTGAAGGAGTCACCGGGGATATTGCCCGCTTCTTCGCAGGAGATCCATCTGCAGGAGCATACATGACTGGTTTCTTCCCTGTTATGATGTTCGGTCTTCCGGCTGCCGCATTTGCGATTATTGCAACGGCAAAGCCTGAAAAGCGAAAAGCCGTATCAGGAATGTTCATCGGTCTGGCACTGACTTCATTCCTGACTGGTATTACAGAACCAATCGAGTTCTCCTTTATGTTTATTGCACCTCTTTTATATGGAGTGCATGCAGTTTTAACCGGTGTTTCCATGTGGGTAACATCCTTACTGGGCATCCGCGATGGCTTCACATTCTCAGCAGGCGCACTTGACTTTGCACTGAACTATAATATCGCAGAAAAGCCTCTGCTGCTTTTGGGAATTGGCGTCATCTACGCAATTCTGTACTTTGTTATCTTCTATGCATTAATTAAAGCACTAAACCTGAAAACACCTGGCCGTGAAGACGATGAAGATATCGTTGAAGATGAGGGTGAGCCTGTCTCTACCGGCAGCAGCAAGTACGAAGTCATGGCCAGCCATTTTATTAAAGATATTGGCGGTGCTGACAACATCACCAGCATTGATAACTGTGCGACACGCCTTCGCTTAAACATTGCTGATATGGAAAAAGTGAAAGAAAGCGCACTGAAGGCACATGGCGCTAAAGGAATCATGAAATTAAGCAAAACGAATCTGCAGATCATTGTCGGAACAGATGTTGAGTTTGTTGCAGATGAAATGAAGAAAATAAAGAAGTAAAGTAAAAAACAGTGTCCACTTTGGGACACTGTTTTTTTATAGGAGCTTAATATCAGAGGGAAGTTTGGCAGAGCAGAGTATTTCCAGCTCTTTTATGCGCTGCAAATTGTAAGAAGACCCTTCTATAAGCAAATGATCTGCAAATGCCGGATGGACCATGACTTCTACTGTTTCCCCGTCTTCAGCTCTTTCTGCAAGTCTGCTGAAATAGTCTTCCTGAATGCCGTCTCCGTAAAAATCCAATAAGCATCTGTCAGTATAGCTTTTGACCCCTTTAATCGGCATATCGCCATTTACTCTGAAAGGGAGACCGTATTTTTGCGACAGGGATTGAACTACTGGGAGAAACTCCTCCCGTGTATGGACGTGATGATGGCTGTCCAAATGGGACGGAGTGAGACCTGCTGCGATAAACCGCTCAATTTGTGCAGACCACTCCCGTTCCAGTTCATCTAGTGAGATTCCCTCTAAATCCCCCTGAGATTTGAAGGTTCCATCTTTTTTAGTTAAGGTCTTGCAATCAGATAATAAAGGGTTCCCGCATGTGAGGACTAAATGCACGCCAGTTCGCAAGCCGGGGTATTGTTTAGCCATAATCAGGGCCTGGGCGGTTCCGTCCATGTTCATCATCATGGTGGCGGAATTGACAATTCCATTTAAAAAGCTATGCAATATCCCATAATTGACGCCGGGACTATATCCAAAATCATCTGCATTGACGATGAGGTTTATCATAAATTGTGGCCTCCGGTTAAATAGATACAAGGCAGCCTGGAAGTAATGCTGCCCTGCACATTTTATTGAAATTGCGGCAAATAGGAACGATGAGCTTCGAGCATTTCATCCAATATTTTTTTCGCGATAACGTCTGAACCCATCAGTGGATTAATTGTCAGTGCTAGAAGAGCGGTATCGTAATCACCTGTCAGGGCCGCTTCTATTGTCACCCTTTCAAAGGACTTAATAGATTGAACCAGTCCTCTAACTGCTATTGGAAGTTCCCCGACCGCTATTGGCTTTGGTCCGTCCTTCGTGATTAAGCAGCTGACTTCCACGGCAGAATCCGCCGCCAGCCCTGCAATTGCACCATTATTTCTGGTGTTAACCGGCTGTATATCCCTTTTATCTGTATAAATGGAATGAATGAGCCTGCATGCCGCATCACTGTAGTATGCACCTCCCCTTTTTTCGAGCTGGGGCGGCTTTTCGGCAAGATCCGGATTCTGGTATAACTGAAAAAGCTCTTCCTCCAGCTTTTTAACCACCTCTGCCCGGGTCCCGCCTTCTGATGCTGCCTTAACTTCTTCTTCCACCATTTCACGTGTTTTATAATAATAATTATGGTAAGGACATGGCAGCACATTTAATGCCTGCAGAAATTCCGGCTCCCATCCCATTGCATGGATATTTTTCATGGTGATTGATTTTTCTTTGTCTGTAAGCTTCTTCAGCAGTTCATCCTTAACGCTTACTCCATCCACATAGACATCAAGGCCGTAGACCAGGTGATTGAGTCCTGCAAAATCGATCCTTACTCTGCTGTGATTCACATTCAATAACTGGGCTGCCCCCATCTCCATCCCAATCGGAACATTGCATAAACCAACCACTTTTTTGATATTGCTGTACCGCAATACTGCTTCTGTAATGATTCCTGCGGGATTGGTAAAATTGATGAGCCATGCATCGGGACACAGCTCCTCCATTTCACGGCAAATCTCCATAATGACGGGAATGGTTCGGAGAGCCTTGAAAAATCCACCCGGGCCATTGGTTTCCTGGCCCAGCACTCCATATTTAAGCGGGATTTTCTCATCTTTCGCTCTGGCATCCAAAAGCCCGACGCGGAATTGGGTTGTAACAAAGTCAGCATTCTTAAGCGCTGTTTTCCTATCCATAGTAAGCTGAATCTCTATAGGAACCCCGGCTTTTTCAACCATCCGCTGTGCTAACTGGCCGACAATCCCGAGCTTATGCCGCCCTTCCTCCACATCCACAAGCCAAATTTCTTTGACAGGCAATTCCTGATGTCTTTTGATAAAGCCTTCAATTAATTCAGGCGTATAGCTTGAACCTCCGCCGATCACGGCAATTTTTATACCTTCTGGTTGCTGTGCCATTCTTTTACCTCTCTTAATTCATTTTCTTGTATAAGTCGATTAATTCCTGAGCCAAATCTTTAACAGTCAGTGCATTCATCAAATGATCCTGTGCATGAACAAGAATGATGGGCAAATCGAATTGAGCCCCGGAAGCCTCGCCCTGAATCAGCTCGGTTTGATGTCTGTGTGCCAGCACAAACTCCTCCTCTGCTTCCCGGATTTTTGCTTCAGCAGCTTCAAACTTCCCCGTCTTCGCTTCCCGGATGGATTCCATGGCGAGACTTCTGGCATTCCCGCTGTGCAAAATAAGCTGAAATGATATTTGATAAAGCTTTTCTTTATCCATTCTTAAACCCGCCTAACCTTGAATTGTCGGTGTTTGTTCAGGCTGCGCCTGCTTCAGCTTCTTTTCATCCATTTTCCCTGTAATATAGACAAATGGAAGGTAAATCACAATGGAAATGGCTAAATTCACAATAGCCAGCACTGCCCCGGAGATATGTCCTCCCGTAGCAAGATAGCCGCCAATTCCAGCAGGCGTCACCCATGGAATGCTTGCCACAACGACCGGATAAACAAGACCCCATTTGATAGCCAGGTACGCGACTACTGTCATAATGACCGGTGCCGAAATAAACGGTATCAGCCAGATAGGATTTAACACGATTGGCAGCCCGAAAAGGATTGGTTCATTGATTTGGAAAACTCCTGGCGGCGTTCCCAATGCCAGCAATTGCTTGTGCCTTTTTCGCCCTGCAATAAACATCGAAATGATCAGTCCAAGAGTGGCTCCTGAGCCTCCAAGATAGACGAAGGCATCCAGAAATGGGCCTGCCAGAACGGCATACTGATCCAGATCCTTTACTCCCTGTGCATATAAATCCGTATTTTTGGTTCCGAGAGAGGTAAATAAAGGCGTTGTAACCCCACCAAGAATATTGGGACCATGAAGGCCAACCGACCAAAAACCATGGACAAGAAAGACAATAAGGATCGCAAATGGCAGTGAATCGGCCGCATTTGTCAGAGGTGCGACAAGAGTTGTATTCAGCCAGTCATTCAAAAATTCCCCATTGGTCATTTTTCTGAACAGAAGACCTGCCACTCCAAACAGGAAAATCGTCAGCATGCCCGGCACCAGTTTGGCGAAAGCCCCTGCAACAGCTGGAGGAACGCCATCCGGCAGTTTGATAATAAAGGCTTTCACCCTGGCCAGGCGGATAAATACTTCTGTTGCCAGCAGTGCCACCACAATTCCTGTAAATAAGGCGGTAGCATTAAAGTATCCATAGCCGATGAATCCCCAGGCACCTTCCGTATCCGGCACTTGGCCAACCTGAGGAATTAGGAGGAAGAAACAGGCTGCGGCAACCAGCATCGCCTCAAACCCATCATCCCCATAGGATTTGGCAAGCCTGTGTGAGATGCCAAACACGGCGAAAATGGTTAAAAAGGCAAAGGTTCCCCACCAAATATCACCGCCAAGCGTTTTCCAGGATTCACCGAATATGCTTTCCATAAGCCTGCCGTATGGCTTAATAATTTCCCCCAGATTATTGAACAGAACCGCAAACGATCCCACCATTGTGATCGCAATCATCCCGATCAAAGCATCCCGGATAGCAAGCAAATGCCTATTGTTGCCGAATTTCGTAGCATAAGGCATGATATATTTCTCAATAAACGTCATCATCACTATTCACCCTTTATTAATGAAATAGCTTGCTTTAATACTTCCTCGCCATTGCATAATCCATAATGCATCGGGTTTATGGGTGCTACAGGAATCCTGCCTCCTGCTTCCTTCTTTAATTGCTCGGTCATAAACCGGATCTGCGGTCCCAGCAGCAGCACATCGGCCGAATCAATATGGTCTCGAACCTCTCCGTTGCCAACAGCCCAGATTTTACAGTCAATCCCCTGGCTTTCAGCGCTTGCCTTCATTTTTGTCACCAGGAGACTTGTGGACATTCCAGCTGAACAGCACAACAAAATATTCATGGTTAACCCCCTTTTTTCTGTAAGCGATTTCAAAAAATAAAATAATTGCTAATCCTAATAGTACCATGATGAAAACAGATAATTCAGTCAATTTTAAGCAAACTTAATCCCTTTTTGAAGTGATCACCCCCTTTCAATACCTTATGCTTGAAAATAATTGTAATGACAAATATTATATTTTTCAATACATTTTTTAAATTTGTTATTACAAATTATTTATTATTTGATATGACAATATAATCTATGGAATAATAGATAGAAGAACAGAGTAGGAGGAACGGTTATGAAAGACGGTATTGCCGATGAAAGTGCCCTGCACTTGAAGGTTAAAGAAAGCATTCTGGAACTGATCAGAAACGGAGAATACAAACCGGATACCAAATTGCCGACAGAAGCGGAGTTTTGTGAAAAATATGGAGTCAGCCGGACCACTATTCGAACAGCACTCCAGCAGCTGAGCACAGAAGGCCATATCTACCGCCAGCAAGGCAGAGGCACATTTGTATCAAGCCATAAAGTGAAGCAGCGGCTTACTTCTACAGTCGAAAACTTTTCAAAGCAGATGGTAATGCAGGGAAAAAAACCGCTGACAAAAGTGATAAACCTCGAAGTCATCCCTGCCGATTCCTTCCTGGCAAATATCTTTGACTTGTCAGAAGGCGACCCTGTGAATGTTCTCGAACGAATCAGATATGCGGATAACGAGCCTCTACAATACGAAAAATCCTTCCTGCCATGGAAAAAGACCCCCAGCTTAAACCGGCAGGCCTGTGAAGATTCCTTATACCATTTGCTGCAGACAGATTACGATTTAAAAATCAAAAAGACCGTGGAGCATTTAGAAATCAGGCTCCCCGAGGAAGAAATCAGTGATCTGCTGAAAATCAAACCTGAAACACCGTGTTTCTCACTTGAGACCTATGCCCATATTGAAGATGGCAGTTTAATCGAGCATTCCCGAACGATGTTCCGCGGGGATTATGCTCATTTTATTATTGAGCGGAATTATGAGTAAGGGATTGGGAATGGCAGCAGTTGAGATTGGGGTAAGTTGGTGGAGTTGGTCCGGGTTCTGACTCTGCGGGGGTGATTTCCCCTTTTTGTGTCAGAAGTTGGACCGGGTTCTGACTCTACGGGACCGATTCCCCTTTTTTGTGTCAGAAGTTGGACCGGGTTCTGACTCTGCGGGGTGATTTCCCTTATTTTGTGTCAGAAGTTGGACCGGGTTCTGACTCTACGGGGTGATTTCCCCTTTCTGTGTCTAAAGTTGGACCGGGTTCTGACTCTACGGGGCCGTTTTCCCCTTTTTGTGTCAGAAGTTGGACCGGGTTCTGACTCTGCGGGGGTGATTTCCCTTTTTTGTGTCAGAAGGTGGCCTGGGTTCCGACTCTGCGGGGCCAGTTTCCCTTTTTTGTGTCAGAAGTTGGCCCGAGTTCTGACTCTACGGGGCAGATTTCTCGTTTTTGTGTCAGAAGATGACCCAGGTTCGGACTCTACGGGACCGATTCCCCTATTTTGTGTCAAAAGTTGGACCGGGTTCTGACTCTGCGGGGTGATTTCCCTTTTTTGTGTCAGAAGGTGGCCTGGGTTCCGACTCTGCGGGGCCAGTTTCCCCTGTTTTGTGTCAGAAGTTGGACCGGGTTCGGACTCTACGGGGTGATTTCCCCTTTCTGTGTCTAAAGTTGGCCTGGCTTCCGACTCTGCGGGGAGTTTCCCCTTTTTTGTGTCAGAAATTGGACCGGGTTTCGACTCTGCGGGGCTGTTTTCTCTCTATTGTGTCAGAAGATGACCCGGGTTCGGACTCTACGGGACCGATTCCCCTTTTTTGTGTCAGAAGTTGGACCGGGTTCTGACTCTGCGGGGGTGATTTCCCCTTTTTGTGTCAGAAATTGGACCGGGTTCCGACTCTGCGGGGGTGATTTCCCTTTTTTGTGTCAGAAGATGACCCGGGTTCGGACTCTACGGGACCGATTCCCCTATTTTGTGTCAGAAGTTGGCCCGGGTTCTGACTCTGCGGGGTGATTTCCCTTTTTTTGTGTCAGAAGTTAGCCCGGGTTCTGACACTACGATGGTGATTTCTCTTTTCTGTGTCTGAAGCAGCCCGTGGCCGCACTCTATTAAAGCCACTTCAATCCAAAGCAACTAATCTGCCAAGAATGAATGCCTCTTACTGTACCACTCCATTGCCTTCATTTCAATTTCCTTCACCAGCGCTTCCTTTCCTTTAATATAAGAATCAATATCAAAGGGAAACTGTTCTGCCAGCTTAGTTTTTAAGGCTCCATACTTTATAGCATCCTCCACATATATCCTAAGGTAATCACGAAAAGCCAGGTGGCGCGTGATTTCCACACTCCCTTTTTCATAGATATGGACATGATGTGTCCGCTGATTGCCCCCTTTTTGAAAATATCTCCTGCCGGGCAAGCCATTTTCCCTACGGGGCTCATACCCCAGTGAAATCATATCCGTATTAAAGTGATCAACCATCTCAATATCTCTAACGATAGGCATTATATCAATGACTGGCTTTGCTGCCATACCTGGAATCGAGGTGCTCCCTATATGGTGAATCTCCACAATCTCATCATTAAAGATGGCCCTGATGAGTTCTGCCTCCCTTTGAAACCTGGATGGCCATTCAGGATTATAGGCGGTAACAGCCACTTTTCTTGTCATATTTTCCTCCTGAATTTATTTTAAGCTCATCAAACATGCCCATAAAAAGTCTTCTCCAAATAGATTACTGGGCTGCTGTATTTTTTTCATCTTTCTAAACTCCAATAAATGAAAGTCATCTTGAAAGATTGCTTTCAATCTACCTTCTGTATACCCGATGCCACCCTTTAAGCTGCCGATGCGATATACCTCCCAGTCGGGCGTTGGCAGCGCGCCATCCGGATTAAAGCATACCAATCCAAACTTTCCTCCAGGCTTGAGTGCAGCTTTGATTATTTCCAGGTATGTCAGCCTTCTGTGAGGCGGAAGATGGTGAAACATGCCGCTGTCATAGATAAAATCATAGCTGTGAGGTTTAAAATGAAAGTCAAATAGAGATACGCATTCAAAATGAATAGTTGCCTGTTCTTCATTTGCTCTTTCTGCAGCCCAGTTGATCGCCTTTTCGGAAATATCAATGGCATCCACTTGCGCCCCATTCTTCTCCAGAAAAATGGAATTCCTCCCTGGGCCGCATCCAACTTCCAGTACCTTCCCCGGCTGCAGTCCATTTTGAATATACTCAGCCAGGTTTTCATCCGGTCCTTTCGCTTTGAAAAATGGAATCTCTTTTTCTCGATCTTCATAAAAATTTTCCCAGAATAATTTTGGGTCTCTTAACAATCCATCCAGCATTTCCAATAAGTCATGGTAATGTAAAATAGCTTTCTCCATCGCAATTCTCCCCCTTTCTTATATTTTACTTAACACCTTATGGGAAAGGATTACAGCTGCATTAAAAAATAGATAATTTTAACATAGGCGTGCCGTTAATTCTGCATAATTCTTCCATACAAAAATCCTGTAAGGGGGTAATTTAAAGTTTGATAGACTTAGAAATACTTATATGTTTACCAATAGAAGAACACTTGCCTGCGCTTCCTATGGACTTTAGGGAAAAGACCCTATCACTGTATCCTGTAATATTTGTCTTACCTATGTAACATTTACTTTTGAAAACTTGTCCTTGATTACGGTCAGCTCTCATATAATGACGACAAGAAGGTTTAGGAGGTACGTGATGTTTCTTTTTCTGGATAAAGCGATTCTCGGTATGGCGATTTTACGGATTATTTCGGGTAGCATTGAAATTTTCGTTGCACTCTTAATCTTAAGAATGAATGATATTGAAAAAGCGCTGATTATGAATAGTTCACTTGCCCTGGTTGGCCCCCCTGTGCTTCTTTTGACGACAGTCATTGGATTGACTGGTATGTCTGATAAGGTATCACTGAGTAAGCTCTTGTGGGTTTTGTGCGGTGTCGGCTGCATTATTTATGGAATAAAAGGAAAATAGAGCTGTATAGACAGCTCTATTTCTCATGTTTCAGCAAATCCGAAACAGTGGTCATTTGGTATCCTTGCTCTTTTAAAGAAGAAATAATTTTTTTAACGGATTTTAGAGACTCTTCCCGGCTCTCATACATGACATGAAGAAGGATGATGGAGCCCGGTTCTATATTCTCCACCACATGCTCCGTGATTTTATCTGCATTTCCATCTATTTCCGGAAAAGTTTCAGGCTCGATATTCCATAAAATAGTCTTCCGATCATGTTTGGATAAATAGTAAGGCAGGAACAATAATTTTTTCCCGTATGGTGGACGAAAATGAATGTCTCCCTCAAAACCCGCTTGCCTGATTAATTCATCTGTTTTCTCAATTTCCTCTTTGATGAATGAAGGAGACTTTAATACCATCCGTGTATGGGAATAGGTATGATTGCCAATTTCATGCCCTTCATCCGCAATTTTTTTCGCATCTTCCATATTCTCTTCCATCTCTTTACCGGTTAAATAGAAAGTGGCTTTAATATCCTCTTCCCGTAAAATCGATAAGATTTCGTCTGTATTAACGCTTGGCCCATCATCAAAAGTTAGTGCGACGATTTTTTCATCCGTTTCTGCTTGATTAATAATACCGCCGAAGAACTGAAAGTCCCTGGACTTGGATACTTCAAAAAGCAGAAAGGCTATTCCAACCAGTAAAATGATGCATAAAATAATTTTTTTCATAGTGCCTCCTGAAGCTAAAGTTACGTGATAATTATAATGTATATATGTAAAAAAACCAGCCCCCGATTGGAAACTGGTTTGATAACATTAGTATGTAGCCGCTTTTGCCGTAACGGTTATAAGAAAGTTTTAAACCACCACTCCTCAAAGTGGGTGTTCGCAGAAACATTCCTGCCTGTCCTCCTTGTCGTATAGACGGAGGCCTGTCATTCCTGTTCCGATGTTAAACTCCCTATTTCAGCTTAAAGGTTAAAACTTTAGTATGATTACGTACAATGCAGCTTGTTTTATTATAATAATATAATTTACTACGTGTTTCAATAGAAATGATTTCCTGATTAACTCTTTTCACTAAGCTTCAAGGCTGTATCTGTAATTTTCATATCCGTTTCCAGCTGCTTTTGTAAATTATGCGGATAGTAGGTTCCCCTGCTGATCATATAATTCGTTATCTTCTCATGAGTTTCCACCGCAATTCTTAACTGTTCCCTTAACATTTCTCTGACTTCCGGAGAACCGCTCTCCGTAAGGGCAAATGCAATATTCCGGACACCCGCTTTAGCAGAAATTAAAAAATCCGTTGCAATGACCTGATCTGACATTCCGCCCATTCCCATTAAATTTTTCAGGAAACTATTCATCTATTCCGTGCCTCCTCTTCAAAATGCTTTGAATCTCCTGTATGAATTTCACATCCCCTGCCTCACTGTCCTGCAATATGGTTTTTAAAGTTGGATCCTGGACAAGCCCGCCCATGGCCACCGATTTAGTGAGACACAGGTTTTTAAACACGAGAAGCTCATGAAGCTCCAATGTCTCGTGGAGTCCCATTTCATTCATCATAAAAATCCCCCCATTCAGTTATACTCTCATTTTGCGCATTTCCCTCTTCCGTAACCTATGGTATTTATTTCAATTGCCGGTCATAGCAAATTCCGCATAAAGCCGGTAAAACAAGAAACATTAACATCAAAAGGAGGACGAAAAAATGGACGATTTAGGTCTTGGCTATCATGAAACAATGGAAACACATGAAATGCTCAACTTTAAAACAGACTGCCTGCTGAAATCCAAAATGGTAATGGGCATCTGCTTTGATAACGATTTAAAGAAATTGCTTGAAAAAGATGTGGAACAGTCAATTCAGGCGATCCAGGAATTAAAGGAATTATACAAGACTGCAAAAACTCTCTCATAAGGCGGTGAAAATAGATGAATCAGGATTATCTCGACCCAAAATATGCTGAAGGAATGCCAAAAATGGCTGATAACACCTTTGCATTGGAATTTCTTCTGCGAATAAAAACAGGGATTCGCTACTATGCCGTTTCATTGACCGAAACAGCAAGCCCAGAGTTACGGCAGGCTTTTTACAGACAAATGGAACAAGCCATCGATTTGCATGGCGAAGTTACAGAACTGATGTTAGAAAAGGGCTGGATTTATCCGCGTGATATCGGTAAACAAATAGAGCTTGATATAAAATCCGCCGATATGGCCATTGCCATTGGAAATATGGAGCTGTTCCCTGCGGATACAGACCGGCTTGGCACCTTTGCCACACCTGAAAAATAATGATAGGAGGAAATCCGGCATGAAGGCTGTTACATATCAGGGCATTAAAGATGTGGCTGTTAAAGAAGTTGAGGCCCCTAAGATTGAAAAAGCTGATGATATCATCATCAAGGTTACGACTACGGCGATTTGCGGATCTGATCTGCATTTAATCCACGGCATGATACCGAACACGTATGAAAACTATATTATCGGCCATGAACCAATGGGAATCGTCGAAGAAGCAGGACCGGAAGTGAAAAATCTGAAAAAAGGCGACCGTGTCATCATCCCTTTTAATGTGAGCTGCGGAGAATGCATTTATTGTAAAACAGACTTAACAAGCCAGTGTGATAACTCTAATCCGCATGGAGAAATGGGCGGCTTCTTTGGTTATTCAGAAACGACAGGCGGATATCCTGGCGGTCAGGCGGAATATATGCGTGTGCCTTATGGCAACTTCACTCCTTTTAAAATCCCTGAAAACTCGGAAGTGGAAGATGAAAAATTAGTGCTGATTGCGGACGTTGTTCCTACAGCCTATTGGTCTGTAGACAATGCAGGGGTTAAGGATGGCGACACTGTCGTGGTTCTTGGCTGCGGTCCGGTTGGACTTATGGTGCAAAAGTTTGCCTGGATGAAGGGTGCTAAACGAGTCATTGCTGTTGACTATATTGATTACCGGCTTCAGCATGCAAAACGAACCAATAAAGTAGAAATCATCAATTTTGAGCAGACCAAAAATGCCGGGGAATATATTAAGGAAATCACCAAAGGCGGCGCCGATGTTGTAATCGATTGTGTCGGAATGGATGGGAAAATGACTCCGATGGAATTCCTGGCAACCGGATTAAAGCTGCAAGGCGGATCAATGGGGGCTGTCGTTATGGCGACTCAGGCAGTCCGAAAAGGCGGGACGATACAAATAACGGGTGTTTATGGAATGAGATACAATGCGTTCCCATTAGGCGACATTTTTGAGCGAAATGTCAATATACGCTCGGGCCAGGCTCCGGTCATTCCTTATATGCCATATTTGTATAAAATGATCGCTGAAGGAAAATTCGATCCAAGCGATATCGTCACCCATGTCTTGCCGCTGGATGATGCCAAACATGGCTATGAAGCATTTGATACAAAAACAGAGGACTGCATAAAAGTTATCCTAAAGCCATAATAGCATGCCAGATGACAAAGGAGAATGACCAAATGGGTCGAAGGTTTGAAACGAATCTGCTGCGGAGCCTGTTTATCTTCGGGATCGGGACTTTCTTCCATCTGGTCAGAAAGCCCCTGATAAAAGATTGGCTAATCGTGTTCTTTTTGAAAAGCTATATTGCCACCTTCCTGGATAATCTCTTAGTGCGAAAAGGATATCTCAAGTACCCGGTTAAACTGTTTAAAACTTTTGATGTCAGTGTGCTTTTCAGCTATATTATCTTTCCGGTTTCCTGTGTTTATTATAACCAGCAGACCCGGAATAGCGGACTAAAGGGAATCCTTATGAAGTCCCTGATTTTTAGTGTCCCATCAGCAATTGCCGAGCATTTTCTGGAAAAACACACACAGTTAATCAAATACAAGAAATCTTGGAATTCTTTTTACAGCTTCATTTCTATATTCTCAACCTTCCTTCTGACTCGCGGAATAATGGGTGTGATTAGTAAATCTGCAGTAAAGCAAAAAAACACCGGCTCCTGAATACTAATTGGGGCCGGTTTTATATTCACGGACATTAACGATATAATATTTCCAGAAACTGAACAGTGGTTTGATCCCTGTCAATCCGGACTTTGAGTTCTAAATGATCCAGCACGTAGGTTAACTCTTCACACTTGGCTGATTCGTAGCAAGTCTCTGATTTTGTCTTGTTGGCATCGCCATACAATTTAACAGCTTCGGCCTTAGTAAAAGGAAGAGCAGGAAACAGACGCGGGCTTAAATATTCCGGATAAACAGCAAGACTGCCAATAGTACCGTCCTTCATATTTAATGTTACCCTCACACCAGCACCATCTCCCTGGTAGTAAAGGCTTTTAATATTAAGCTGGGTTTCAGTCTTTTTCGGCTTGCCCATTCTGTTGATGATGTCATCATAGGCATCACCAGGCTCTAAACCAAAAATATGAAGCGATGGACTGGTCAAAATGAAGGCATCGTTAATTCCTGCCTTTTTGACTGCCTCCAGCTGCTGCACGGCATTCTTTTTGTTTTTAAATGCGCCGGTCTGCACACGATAATAGGTTTTGCCATCAATGACGGCCGTGCTAATTGCCGCCGGGATTTCTTTTTTCTTCAGCAATGCTGCCTGCTTCTCCGCATTTTCTTTTTTGCTGAACGAACCGGCAATAATCTTGTGAAATCCAGCTTCCTCCCCGGATAGAATGAAACGCTGACCTGGATAGATCGTCGTACCTGTTAAATCATTCAGCTCCATCATCTGCGTCACACTCAGATGATGCTTCTTAGCCAAGGAATATAGGGTATCCCCTTTCTTAACCACAGCTATTTCTTTATCTCCGCTATGGTCGGCTAAAACTGTTCCCCCTGAAAAAATAACTGCCAGGGAAATGACCCCTGCTGCCAATGCCTGTTTGATTTTCTTCATCATTTTCACCTCATTATATTTGACGGAGGAAAAAATTGGATGTCGCAGTGGGGCGAGCCTATTTTGGAAAATAGGCGGGTGGTATGAGGGGATTAACTGCCTCTTTTGGCGTGGGTCGCTCATTTTTTGGGGGGCTTGCTCGTTTTGCTCGTTATTCCTTCTGATTAACTACCATTTTCCTTCCGGCTGGCTCATTTTGGCGTTATTTTTCCAGATTACTAACATTGGCGATTTGCTTTGTTGAAAAAGAGGTATCATCATGGGTTTTGAAGCACCTTCTTTAGATTTATGCTGAACAAGTGGCGTCTACCCTTGATTTCAAAACAACTTCCTGCTCATTTTCAGCATTATCCACAGCCGCCAATCTCATTTACCTCACCCCCACTCCCAATCAAAAAAAGAGATGGCCCAAAAGCCATCTCCCTCCTTTTACGCTGGTGCATCAATTTCATCTTCAGCAATGTGTTTTTCGTTATATTCCACGTCTTTGCGTGCATTGTAGCGGTCCGCTTTTTCGAGGGTAACCGTGATGTTGTAGTCAGGGATACCGGCGAATTTTTCGTAGCGGCCTCTTGGCAGCAGGAAGTTTCCTTCCGGGAAGTGGACTTCGACGTTGCCGCGGGCGATGTCGACGAATTTGGCTCTTCCCTGGAAGACACCGAATCCGTTGTACAGGACGATGCCTTCACCTTCTGCAATGCTTAAGTCTTTTCCGTCTTCAGCATTCATTAATACGTCGTATCGCCCGGCACCATTCAGCGGGTCCACTTCTTTGTAGACCATGGAATTGAACTGCTTGCCGCGGCGGGATGTAACGATGAATTGGCCTTCTTTTTTGCCGAGGTCCGGAATATCGACGGTAATAAGTGTGCCTTTGCCATCCGGAGTCGGGCAGATGCCGTCCTCACAAAGCCATGCCCCGCCCCACTGGAAGACATCCCCTGCTTTTTTTAGGTGCTGGATGCCATCGTAATTAGGATTTGCCAGGGCAATTTCATCCCGGATTTCCTGTGCATTTTTGAAATCAACCAGATGGGCTGTTTCAGGCTTTACGCGTTTCGCCAGATCAATGTAAATTTTCCATTCTTCGCGCGCCTCGGCAATTTTGTTCTTATTCCCTTCAATTTCCGGGCTGAAATACACCATTCGCTCGGTTGAAGTGGAGGTACCCCCGCCCTCCTGCTCGTATCTGGTTTTAGCAGGCAGCACGATGACTGCTTCCTTGGCATCCACCAATGTGGACGTATTTAAAATAATATCCTGGTGAACACGAATATCCAGTTCAGATAGTGCTTTTTCAATAAAATCAGGGTCCGGCATGGTCTCAAGGAAGTTGCCGCCTGATAGATAGTAGAGCTTAATTTTCCGTTCATGTTCTTCAGGAAGCAGAATATTTTCCAGTGTTACGCCGACAATATCGCCCTGCCATTTCTGAAGCTCGAAGCCCCAAAGGTTTTCAATACGGTTAAAGTTGTCGCCGTAAAAGTCTCCGCCAGGCAATACGAACGGATCGGCACCCATTTCTCCGCTTCCCTGCACAGATGAGTGGCCGCGGAATGGCATCAGTCCATTATGCTTGCGGCCGAGATGACCGCGAAGCAGCGCAAGGTTCGCTACCTGTGAGATATTATCTGTCGCGAATGAATGCATGGTCAAACCAAGAGCCCAGGCATAGACAGCATTTTTGCTGTTAGCGAGCAGTTCGGCAAGCTCAATAGTCCGCTCTTTCGTTACACCGGAAGATTTAATAATGTCTTCCCATGACTGCTCTCTCACTTTCTTTTTCAAATCTTCATAGCCATTTACGTGTTCATTCACAAATTTATGGTTGATGGCCGAACCGCGCTCCGCTTTCTCCATATCAAACCAGTGCTTCATGATACCATGCATAAAGGCAATGTCTCCGCCAATGTTAACCTGATAAAAGTCATCTGCAATTTTTGTTCCGAACAAAGCAGATTCAGGATTGGACGGAATCCAGTATTTGTCCATTGCCGGTTCTTTATATGGGTTGACGACAATAATCTTTGTTCCGTTCTTTTTCGCTTCAAGCATGTATTTGGATGATACAGGCGAGCTGTTGGATGCCACGCTTCCCCAGAACAGAAGGACATCTGTTCCAATCCAGTCCAGGTAGCTGGCTGTAGATGCCCCTACTCCGATGGAACGCTTTAACGCCGTTTTCGAAGGTGAATGACAAATGCGGCTTGCATTATCAATGTGGTTCGTGCCAAGGAAACGTGCAACCTTGCCGGCCACATAATAGGATTCATTCGTAATTCCGCGGCTTGTCAGGTAGAACGCATACTGCTTCGGATCGAGCACCTTCATTTTTTCAGCAATCATGTTCATCGCATCATCCCAAGTAATACGGGAGAATTTGCGCTCGCCTTTTCTGCGTATCATCGGATACGGGATGCGGCCCAGCTTGCGAAGTTCCGTGCTGTCATATTTGCGGAGCTCATCGATATCGGCATGCAGAATGTCCGGCTTGATCGCACCGGCCGTATTTAAACGGAGAACATTTAAACGTGTTGTACATACATGCGGCCCCTTAAGCGTCTGGTCATATAGTCCGGATACACCAAGCGCACATCCGTCACAGACACCTTTCGTTAAAATATTGGTGGCATAGCCGATATTATCTTTGTTTTCCCACAGGATTTTTGCTGTATCCCTCATATGCTTTGGCTTAATTTTGCCAAGTCCGAATGGAACCGGACTCACCCAATGCTTTGGATCCGGCATAGCCTTTTTCTTCTGAGGTCCTGGATGTTTTGTTTTTCCCATCTGAAACACTCCTTCTATTTAATAGAGATCCTGAATCTCTTAATTTCCAATGTTCAAATAGCATTTATTATTGTATATGGGCGAATGTAAAAAATTTGCCCTTTTTCTTATGGCCCGTTAGACTCGATAAAAAACCACCGCAAAAAGCCTCTACTTCTAGATGCTGATTCTGCGGCGGTTAGTCTTTAGCAGGTTCGCTGCCAAGTGCCATACCATTAGAAAAGCGAAAGCGGGACTATATGCTTTTCCATGCTGCTTTTATAAAAATTAACTTGCCATCCGATTATTTGCTTCATTTTGCCTGCGCAATTTTTTCATATCAAAGCGGATTAAGATTGACACGATGAATGCCACCACAAACAGTGCGGCAAAGCTTGTCAGACTTGATGCATAGCTTCCTGTTGAATCCTTCATCCATGCCGCAAACATTGGGCCTGCAAGACCAGCTGCTGCCCATGCTGTAAGGATGTAGCCATGTATGGCGCCAAGCTGTTTTGTTCCAAAAACGTCGCCGATAAATGCCGGGATGGATGAGAACCCTCCGCCGTACATCGTGTAGACAATCGCCAGCATGACCTGGAAAAGAATCGCCTCTTTTGTGATTGGAAGTAATAGGAATAAGGCGATCTGTGATACGAAGAAAATCGTATACGTATTCGGGCGGCCGATATAATCGGAGATGGAAGCCCATGCCAGACGTCCAAGCCCATTAAAGATGCCAAGGACTCCTACAAGCGTGGCTGCTTCCGCCGTTGTCATGCCGATGCTTTCCTGTGCCAGCGGCTTTGCAGCAGACAGAATCGCAATTCCGCACGTCACATTAATGAACAGCATGAACCATAAATAATAGAATCGGGATGTCTTTACTGCTTCATTCGCCGTTAACTGTGCCAAATCCTGTTTGATTTTGATTTTTCCGGCTGCAGCTTTTTCCTTCATTCCTTCAGGTGCCCAGCCTTCAGGCGGTTTTTCTAAATATAAAGATGATAATGTCATAATGATTAGGTAGGCTGCTCCTAAAATAAAGAACGTGTTTGCTGTACCAGCAGATTTAATCAGGGCATCCATGACAGGGCTCGCTACCGCTGCAGCAAAGCCAAATCCCATAATCGCAAGACCTGTTGCAAATCCGCGGCGGTCCGGGAACCATTTTACCAGTGTGGATACAGGCGCAATATAGCCTACCCCTAAACCAATTCCGCCAAGAACACCGTAGGTTATGTACAAAAACGTCAATGATCCCATATTGACTGCCAATCCGGCTCCAAGCATGCCGGCTCCGAAAAATCCTGCTGCCAGAAGACCTGCTTTTTTTGGTCCATGCTTTTCAACAAAGTGGCCAAGAAATGCTGCTGACAATCCCAGAAACAGAATAGCTAAACTGAAGGTAAGCTGTACCTCCTTTGAAGTCCAGCCAAACTGGTCAATCAATGGATTGGTAAAGTTGCTCCAGGCGTAAACTGAACCGATGGAAATATGTATTCCTACGGCCGAGGCGGCAATCAGCCACCTATTTTTTGTCTTTTTCACTCTTTTTCCCCCTCATCATCCTCACACCTTTGTAAAGCTGTTTCAGGAAAGGTTTCCTGAAACAAAAAAACCGCCAATCTCTCCCGCACCCCTGTATTGGGGTATGCTAAAGAAGGATTGACGGTTAGTATCAAGCAGGATGCGCTGCTTAAAGGACCAACTGTAAATCATAAAGGAATCTGATGACATTTTAACCGACGACAGGATCGCTATCTCAAATCAAAATGTGACAGATTTTTGAACTATTAAAAATCATATCACTTTGAAAAAGCTTGTTCAAGACCTATTTAGCAATTTTTCATCATAAACATATTGTTTAATAGATTAACATCAAGACGTTGTTGAATCTTGTAATCTTTTTATAAGTTTTGTCGAATCTGTTTATTTACTGGTTAATTTGTCGATAATAGAATATATATTTTCATCCCGGATAGGAGCCGAATCAATGACTGCACCTTCGACTACTATACAAAAACTTCATTATGACATCGATGTCCTGCGCAAAAAGATGATTTCTGTTGGAAAAAACAAGGGATTGTCACATCCTGAAACGCTCATGTACTCTGTGGAGCTCGATAAGCTCATCAATAAAGTGCAGCGAAGCAAACTCATCCATTAGAACAACCCCCAATACTTCATAAAACGCACACTCTCGTATTATGGAGTGTGTTTGTTTTATGATTACTCTAATCGTGCATTTTTGTTGAGAAAAATGAAAAAGAACGCCATAATGATAAGATAATCACTACAAGGAAATGGAGATCTTATGAAGAAAAAGTTCATCTTTCTATTCGCAATCGTTCTTCTTGTTCTGACTGGCTGCGGCAAAGATCAGGCCCAGGATACGATTGCTTTAAAGGACCACAATGGCAAAGAAGTTGCCTTTCCGCAGGACAAGCCATCTATCTTCTTCTTTATCACCACATACACCTGAGGACTCTGTCAGCAGCAGCTGGTCGAGCTGCATCAGAATATGGATAAACTGGAAGATTTGGATGCCAATATGTACATCGTCAGCAATGATCAGCCTGAGCAGCAGCTCCAGCTTTATCAGGCACTGGAAGAAAAAATGGGGCACAGCCTCCCTTTTATTTCTGATCCGGAAATGAAGCTTATTGAACGGGCTGACATGAAGAATGGCGACACTGCCTACAGAGGCTATGCATTAATGGACACTAAAGGCAATATAGTGTTCCATAAGGTCAATGATCATTGGGGAGAAGAAATCGATACAACAGCAGAAGACATAAAGAAGGAGCTCTCTAAATAAAAAAACACGCTGGTTAGCGTGTTCATGAATTTCTGTCTCTGTCTGTGAATTGGAGCATGGCGATAACAAACATACCGAAACTGATCATCAATGACAACACTTCAAAGGTATCCATTTATACATCGCCTCCTTACCTTCAGCCTTCCCGGAAGCAAACTTGTCCTATACTCAAGTTAAGTGCCTATTTGAAAATCCGTTCAAAAGGCCTAAAAAGAGCCAGTCACATTGCAAAATCGCATGCGGCTGGCTCTTTTTTTCATTTTCTTATGGAATTATCGCTGCTGAAATCAATTTCTGTGCGGATAGCGTGAAATTCTGTGCGCATAGCCAGATTTATGTGCGGATAAGCATTTTTTATGTGCGGATAAAAATATTTATGTGCGTTCAGCACTTAGGCCGAAGTTTCCTTTCTGAATGAAGCAGGAATTCGGACCTGTTTTCTTCTTAATGATTCCGCACATAAATATATTTCAACGGCCAATAACAATAAAATGATCCAGATGCCTGTATTCAGGATGACTGCCCGCAAAGGGCTTTCGATGAAAAAGGTGAAAGTAAAGAACATCGCAAACGTAAAGATCCGGCTCCACTGTGTCACATCATAAGTGAAGATGCCTTCTTTAAAGCCATAAAGCCGAATTCGCAAGACGAACCTTATGATTTCAACAGCCTCAACGATCAAAAAGACCAGGAAAACGGCCAGCCAAAACCACATAACATTCGTTCCATCAGCGAACCCTGATTTATACATGGCAAGCCCGCTGATTGATAGCGCACCGTGCAAAATGCAATTGGTGTTATTCCAGTCCTTCGCAGCATTCCAGCCGCGAACGGCATAACGCTTCAGGATAAACCAGGCACTGATAAAATAAAAAAGAAATCCAGTAAAAATAAGAGCCGCATTCAAAACGGCAGACACCTCATGAAAGACCGTATTAAACAGGAGTACAAGTGACTGTGTGCTGACGGCGGTCAGCAGCAGAACACCATGCGCCTGCCGGCCAATAGGTGAAGTTCTGAGCTCCTTGAAGCCCAGCAGGCTAATCCAGATATAAAAAGCCCATAAACCCGCATTTAGAATGGCCAATGCCTGTGCTTCCGCACCTGCTCCAAATTGCCTGTAGAATATGATCCCGCAAATCGAAGTGCCGGCCACCCAGGTGCCGATGCCAAACCGATTAATGGGATTAGCATAATGCAGCATTTTGAACTCACCCTTGAAGATAGTCATCCCAATGGATACAAGGAAAGCCAGCCATAACGCTAAATCTGCTATACTAAGAATCTTGCCGAAGCTTCCCAAAAAGAAAGGCATCCCGAAGAAATTGAGCAAAACCCCCTGTGTCACAATGCCGAACGCCATTACCGCGGCCATGGCAGCCGTATGGATATTTATTTTTTTTAGAATGATAAATAAAACGGTCCCCACAAAAAGAAAACCGAGCAAAAGGAAATATAACACTATAATCACCGTATTAAATGTATTTACTATAATTATAACATTCTATGCAACCTGCCCTTTTGCTGCGGACAAAAAAAGACAGCGCATTTTGGATGCACTGCCAGTTTTCTAATTGAGAACTGTGTTTCTGTGTTCTATTTCTTCTGCATTCATCATGTCATTCTCATATGGAAGTTCAATTTCCATCCTCGTGCCTTCCCCGACTTTGCTTTCGATGGTTAATCGGCCATTATGGTTTTCGATAATCTTATAGCAAATCATCAGACCCAATCCGGTTCCTTTTTCCTTCGTTGTATAGAACGGTTCTCCCAGGCTTGAAATCCGTTCTTCCGGAATGCCTACCCCTTGATCAATGAATTGAACGGAAATCGTATTGCAGTTTTTTTTCAAGACTTTAATGGTTAATTTGCCGCCGCCTGGCATGGCTTCCATTGCGTTCTTAATGATATTCAGGAAAACTTGCTTCAATTGGTTTTTTTCACAGTGAACCATGGGGGCGTGAAGATTATTTTCCACGTTGATTTCCACATTGTTTAAAATGGACTGGGTATTGCTCAGGAGAATAACTTCGTTGATTAATTTTGTCAGATCCTCTTTTTCAAATATGTTTGCCGCAGGCTTGGCCAGCACTAAAAACTCCCCGACGATCCCATTTATGCGGTCCAGTTCTGAAAGCACTATATCAAAATACTCTTCTTTTTTGCTGCTTGACTTGAAAAGCTGAACAAAGCCTTTGATCGATGTAAGCGGGTTTCGGATTTCATGGGCGATACCGGCTGCCATCTGCCCAAGAAGTGCAAGCTTTTCCGATTTTTGCAGAAGGTTTTCCTGTTCCTCTTTTTTATCGGAAATATCTGATGCGAGCGAAAGGATGGCCTCTGTTCCTTCAAAGTCCACAATGCGTGAGCAGACTTCAAAATAGCTCTTTGTTCCGTCATTGCGTCTGATCATATATTCCGTATTATTGAAAAGCTCCTTCTCTGCTGTTATGTGCCGATATCGTTCATGAAAGCGGTCCTTGTAGTCAGGCTCAATAATATCATGCAGGGATAATCCTGTTAATGAATCGGTACCCGATCTGGACAAAGCACTGACTGCAGTGGAGTTTGCATATAAAATTTTATAGTCCTTATGTATTAGCACGGAAACCGGAAGTGATTCCAAAAGCAATTTATAGCTTTCCTTGCTGGCCCGCACTTTTTCTGCATAATACCTGGTCTTATCAAACTGCCAGCCTACAAACCAGGCAATACATGTAAATAGAAAAAAATCAAAGGAAAGAAATTTTTCCTGATGTAAAATAGATTGGTATGATGTAAATAAAATGGAAATAAGCACAAGTGAAATTTGACCAGTATGTTTTTTCATATAGTCCTCTTTACGTGTTTTTCTTTTATTTTAGCATCAATTATGAAGAAAACGATATCATTATTTTACCAGCAAGGGCATTTCTGCTGTTGTCATGTTCAGAAACTGCCCCTGAATTTTCCACTTATTTCTTTACCTGCCCATTCCCTTTCACTATATATTTCGTCGAAGTCAGAGCAGGCAGTCCCATCGGACCCCGGGCATGGAGCTTTTGGGTGCTGATGCCGATTTCAGCACCAAACCCAAACTCAAAGCCATCTGTAAAGCGTGTAGATGCATTATGGTAAACTGCCGCTGCATCGACTTCATTCAGGAATTTTTCCACATTTTCCGGGTTTGAAGAAATAATCGCTTCAGAATGTTTTGTGCCGTAGCGGTTGATATGCGAAATGGCATCATCCACGCTGTCCGTCACTTTCAAGGCGACTTCCATTCCTAAATATTCAAGAGCCCAGTCCTTCTCAGCGGCCGGGATGATCCCTTCCCCGCTAACACCTTCACCAGCATGAATCACCACTCCTTTTTCCTTAAGAGCATTTACAAGATCATAAAGACCCTTCCACTCCCTGTGAACAAGAATGGTCTCGCATGCATTGCAGACGGACGGGCGCTGTGTTTTGGCATTAACTGCTATGCTAACCGCCATTTCCTTATCAGCAATTTCATCAATATAGATATGGCAATTGCCGGCACCTGTCTCAAGTACCGGGACAGTTGAGTTCTCAACAACTGTTCGAATCAGCTTCGCTCCTCCACGCGGAATCAGGACATCCAGGTATTCGTTCAGTTTGAACAACCCTGAAGCAGTTTCCCGGCTCGTATCCTCAATAAGCTGGACGGCCTCAGGGGGCAAGTCGCTTTTTTCAAGGGCATGATGAATAACCTTCACAATGGCTTTATTGGAGTGAATGGCTGTCGAACTTCCGCGCAGCATGACAGCATTGCCTGTTTTCAGACATAAGCTTGATGCATCGACCGTTACATTGGGACGGGCTTCATAGATCATGCCGACGACGCCAAGCGGAACCCGGACCTGTGTAATGCTGAGCCCATTCGGGCGTTCCCATGCGGATAAGACCTCTCCAATTGGATCATCCAGCCGCGCAAGCTGAATAAGTGCGTCCGCCATATCCTGAAGCCGGGCTTCAGTTAACCGCAGACGGTCCAGCAAAGCTTCGCTCATTCCATTTTCCGTTCCTGCCTCCAGGTCCTTTTCGTTTTGGGCTAAAATAAAATCCTTCTCCCGCATCAGCTGCTGTGAGATGAGTTCTAATGCATGATTTTTTTGCTGTGTTGTTTTTTTCGCCAGCTCTGCTGCGGCATTCTTCGCTCTTTTTCCTTTCAGTGCTAATTCCATGAACTTTTCTCCTTTCTTTTTTGGCTTACCCAGTGATCCCGGTGTATGACAACCCGGCGGTCACTCCCTGCTTTCTGCATGGCTTCCGAACTGGATAGCCCTTTAATGGCCCGCAGTTCATCCGATGAGAAATTAACCTGCCCTTTGCCGATCAAATCTCCTTTTGGTCCAATCACTTCCACGACATCCTGTATATGAAAATGGCCCGAAATCCCAGTGACACCTGCAGGCAGAAGACTTTTTCCCTGTGTTAATATGGCCCGCGCAGCTCCGTGGTCCACTTCAATTTTCCCATTCGGAACTGAATGCAGCGCAAGCCACTGCTTGGAGGTCTTGACCCTTGGCTGAGTTCGGGTGCCGATATAAGTCCCATCCCCTTTGCCTTCGAGGATCTCTATCAGCTTTTCTTCCCCTTGTCCGACGCCAATGAAAACCTGCACACCGAGTGCCAGGGCAGTCTTTGCCGCCGAAAGCTTTGTCACCATTCCGCCGGTTCCGACCCTTGAGCCTGACCCTGCGGCAGCATTCATCAGGTCATCCGATATTTCTGTTATAAAATTGAATTTTTTGGCTTCTGTATTTGTACGCGGATTGGAGTCATATATTCCATTTATATCTGTCAGGATGATCAGGCGCTCTGCCTGTACAAGCCCGCACACAAGGGCCGACAGCATATCATTATCACCGAAGGCCAGCTCCTCGATCGATACAGAATCATTTTCATTTATTATTGGCAGTACATTCCGCTTCAATAGTTCGGACAATGTGGCATATGCATTTTGATACTGCTCCTTATGCAGGAAGTTTTGCCTTGTCAGCAGCATTTGCGCTGCAACGATGCCATGCATTTTGAATGCTTCCGTATAACCCTGCATTAATAACCCCTGACCCACTGCGGCTGCGGCCTGTTTTCCGGCAATTGTCACCGGGCGCGAAGGATAGCCAAGATCTGCAAATCCTGCCGCAACCGCTCCAGATGATATTAATATAACTTCATGCCCCTTCTCTTTTAGCCGCGAAAGGGCAGCTGCATGCTCCTCCAATTTTTCCATGCACAATCCGCCATTGTTATTCGTCAGTGAACTGCTTCCGATTTTCACCACAATCCGTTCCTTCTTCACAGGGCACCACCCTTCCCTTAATCATCATTTCTCCCGCTTCATGGAGCAGGATGTAAAAAAAAGCCCTCCCATCCCTATAAAAAGGACGGAAGAGCTTTGTCTTTCGCGGTACCACCTTCATTGGCACTTTACACTGCAAGTGCCCGCTTTGAATATCCTTTAACGCAGGAATTCGGCCAGGTTTGCCTGGCAGCTCAAGGGCTAGGTTCAATAGCTTTGCAGACTGCAGGATCTTTCAGCCGGTGAATCCCGCTCTCTTATTGCCTGAGTTCTATTTACTGATTCCCTGTCAATGCTGTTGATATTTTCATAAGATTAGAATTATTATGCATGCTTCTGTATTCTATGTCAATGATTAATTTGCTGGTCTAAAGTATAGGATGTATTCTAAAAGATTATTGTTTTGGTTTAAAAATTCTGACCGTTGATTTCCGCTACAGTCACTTGCTTTCCGCGGGGAGGAATGCGAGCCTCCTCGGCTTCGCCTGCGGGGTCTCACACTTCCCTCTCCTCCCGCTGGAGTCAAGTGCCCTCCGCTCCAATCAACTCAACAAATAAAACTAGGTTATGAAAAAGCAACAAACTTTACGAAAACAGCAAAAAGACAAAAGCCTGCAGCCGGACAGCTGCTAATTACACCATAATCCTCTCTTCCTTAATATCATGCAAGGCATTGCGCACTTTCCCGAATTCAGAGGCATGCGGACGGTCTTCCCCGTCACCGTATCCATAGTCCACCATCCGGTTTCGGTTCAGGCAGAGCTTGGTCAGCTCCGGCTTAAAGAAATCAAATAACTTGAACCGTTCCTCAAGCTGCGGGAACTTTGCCTGATAATCCTGAATGGCTTCTGCCAGATATGACCAGAACGTTTTTTCATCCATTAAGTAATGATTGATCAGCACGTTTGATAAATAGCGGAGGTGGCAGATGAACAGGCCAGTAAAAATAAATTGTGTAAGACCCTCAGGCGGTTCACTGCGCAGCACGGCTTTCAGATCCTCATCCAAACCGGCGAGCTCCGGGAAAGGCTGGTCTGAAATATTAACGTCATCTACATAATCCTTAACTGCCAATCTCACTGGTTTTGAATCTTTTAATATGAGTATGGTATTTTGCCCATGAGGTGAAAATACGGTTCCGTACTGATAAAGGAAATGCAGGAGCGGCGGCATGATGACATGGAAAAACTGCTTCATCCATTCATTCGCGCTTAATCCGGACTGCTCGATCAGACTCTGAACATACGGTTTTCCGTAGGCATCGACATGATGAAGTGCGGCCAGCGTGATTGGCTTTTCCCCCGTCTTCAAATACCCATAAATGCTTTCGCGCCAAATCGCACCCAGCATTTCATTGTACTGGTAGGGTGCGCCATTTAATGAGCTGTAGTGAGGATGGTCGACATTTAAGCTTGCAATTTCTCCCGGCAGAACAACCTCGCAATCTTCCTTTAAGAAGCTGTCATTCTCAAAAATGCCTTTAATAAAGGCCGTAACCTGCGGGGCAATCACCGTCCGTTCAGAAGGAAGCCCGCGGTAGACCAGCGTATTCAAAATGCTCATCGGAAGCTTCACATGGTGTTTCCTCTTATCACTCACATTCACAAATGTCCGTATGGACTGCTGGGGCAGATAATGATCCGTTCCTTCTTCAAGAGGAATCATGTTTTTATACGCCAAATCCTCCGGGAAGTTTTGGATCAGAACATTTTTCCATTGCCACTCATGCACCGGCATAAAATAGTAATCTTCTGGATTTAATCCATATTTCCTGATGATGCCTGAAAAATGCATGATCATTTCAGCACCGAGTTCATTCTCGATCAGTTTCTCATAGTTCAGGTCAGTGACGCTCTGGAATTGGCTGCGCTCCCGGCGGACCGCTACCCAGAACAGCTTCGTCTCATTCTGATTTTCCGGTGCGAAATTTACGTAATCATCCAAGCCAAAACCGATGCGTCCTTTGTTGTACGTAATCCAGGGGTGTCCTGTCATTTCGCCTTCCAGCTCTTCATAATCAAGCTCCGTTAGTGCATCAGCAGTTTTTCTGTGATGCACCATCAAATTTGCATCAGCAATCAGGGTTTGATTCAGTTCCCTGATCAGATGCCCCGCAGTTTCGGATGACATGCCAATATTCTCCTTAATATCAGTGAGAAATTGAATGGCATTGACAGCCGGATGCCATGTGTCGTTTTCGCAGGCTTCAACAGAACCTGATTTTACATCAAAACTGTCAAATAATCGCTTTTCTGCCCGATAGCGATACTTGCGGCCTGCGGCTGTCAGCAAGAAGTACATACCGTCTTCTAACTCAGGCTTAATCATATCCTCATACATAAATTCTGAGAGCATTTTAGCCACCAAATTTTGATTAACCTTTTCCCATACTTCCTTCTGCAGAATTTCTTCCATTTCATTGATATATAACATACTATTCCTCCTTTATCTTACTGCGGCTTTTTTCCAGGATTCATCCGCTTCAAATGATTGAAATACATTCTTTTTGTTCACCTGATAGATTTCCCTTCCGTAGACCTGGTTCATGATGACAGCATTCCGGTACGCCCCAAGCCCGAGGTCTGGTGCACCGATGCCATGTGTATGAAGCTCCCCATTTTGGATGAAAATTTTATTTTCTTTTTTGGTCCTAGTCTCCAGTGTATAATCGCGATTTATCTTGAAGCGATTATGTTTATCCCACTCGATCTCATCCTGCATATCCAAAAGGAAATGCGGCATTGATGGTGCATAGCCCGTCCCAAGAATGACGACATCTGACTCCAGCTGAAATAATTCTTCAGACACACAATGCTTTAATGTCAGCAAATGAGTGCCATTCCTTCGTTCGATTCCGGCCAGCTCTGTCATGGCGAGCAAATGAATCGGCGGCTTTTCCCCGCCAGCCGTTTTATCATATAAAAGATCATAAATATCAGCGATCGTTGTCATGCTGATTCCCTTGTAAAGCAAGTCCTGCTTAGAAAGCAGATCCTCCTTCTTTTCCTCTGGAAGCTTGAAAAAGAAATCGATATAATCAGGCGAAAAATACTCAAGGCCCAATTTACTGTATTCCATCGGAAAGAATCCTTTTGACCGGGTGAACCAGTTTAACTCATAATCACGTTCTTCCTGATTTTGCAGGAGATCATAGAAAATCTCGGCTGCACTCTGGCCAGAACCGATCACGGTGATCGAGGCTGCCTGCTCAATCTCGCTTCTCTGCTCCATATACTGAGAAGAATGCAGGATATTTGGACCAAGATACTCTTCCAGATGTGAAGGGACGGACGGGCTGGTTCCAATCCCGAGGGCCGCATGTTTTGTTAAGTAATGCCCGGTTTCCCCTGTCTGCACATTTCGGACAGTAACTTCATACAGTTCATTTAATGGAGTGACTTTCTCCACCCGGAAGCCAAATCGGCAGGACGAGAGCTGATTCGCTACCCAACGGCAATAGTCATTATATTCTTTTCGCGTAATATGAAATTTCTCCAGAAAATAAAAATGGTAAAGCCTGTTATGGGTTTGCAGATAATTTAAAAAGGTAAATCGGCTCTGTACATCGGCCATGCTGATTAAGTCAGCAAAAAAGGGCACCTGTAGGGTTGTTCCCTCAATCAGCATCCCTTTATGCCAATTGAATTCCGTACTTTGCTCAAAAAACAGAACATCCTTCCCTCCTGTTTCTTCCATCATGGCGGCAAGGCCAAGATTGAATGGGCCGATGCCGACACCGATAAGATCATACACCTTCTGCTGCAAAGACATCCTTCCATCTCCTTTCAAACGGTTCTCTTTCACAGAACATCAGCATGCCTGTCTTATCCGGCAGTTCAATGGGCTTTATCTTTTCAAATCCGCATCTCTCAAAAATATGGATCATTTTTTTATTGCGGATGTCCGGCTCTGCCATCACTTTTTCTGTTTTCTGCTGTAAAAATTGAAAATGAACCATTGCCCGCAGCAGCGGAAGCCCGTATCCTTTTCCCAAATAGTCCGGTTCGCCAATTAGCAGATGGATTCCCTGATCACCGGGATGGGGATCATAACAGCTCTCCACTACATCCCCTTGAACCCAATACGCTTCCCAATAGCTCATGGGATCCCCATCCATCATGCCTAAAAATAGTGTCTGATGGGGATCAGCTAAAAAACCCTTTAAATGGGACCGGTACTTCTCAATAGGGATGTTCAGGTTCCAAAATGGAATGACATGAGGCTCCTGGTGCCATTTATGCAGAGTCTTAACATCCCTTTCAAGGGCGACTTTAACAAAGGCTATCTCCTGATCCACTTCCCGGTCATAAAATCTAAACTCCGGCTTCATCAGCAATCAGCACCTTTTGCAGCGGATTTGGTATTTTCGTATAGACCGATTGGGTTTCCATAGAGCCGACCAGTTCATCCATATCATAAAACCGTGTAAGCAGGTTGGCTTTGCAAGGAAGCTCCTTTAAATCAAGCAAGCTTCTAAGCAAGGCGGATCCCCCGCCCGTCTGATCAAGCTTTAAGAGCTCCTGCTTCAAAATGGCCAGGAGACCTTCCTCATCTGCAAGGCCTGCAGTCCCAAACCCATTAATGAGCCCAAACAGATGGTTCATAAAGAAGTAATAGCGGAAGCGCTCGATTGCGACCTCATCACTGCAGAGGGTAGAACTTTTTCTGCTTACATCCGGAATGATTTCTGAAAGCAGCCCGGCTTTTGACTCACTAAAATAATATCCTTGATTATCCCGATAATAGAATCTGGCCGGATAGCCGTTCTCCAGCTCCACAATGGAATTTTGCTGATGTGCTTCCAGCGCTATCCCGTAAGTTTCATACAGCCAAATCATAGGATTGAGTGTAATAGACAGGTATTTTTTAAACCAATCGCGGCTGACTTCCTTCATCGTCCGATTTTCTTTTTCTGAGAGGTCCCGGATTACCGCCTCCAGCCGGGTACGGCCGCCGTAGCCATGATCCTGAACAAGACCGGCAATTAAAGTTATATTTCTATCATTCTTATAAAACGGGTTTTCACGAATGACCACTTCAAATCCGGAGGTTTCTTTATTCAATGGAATATCCAGGAAGGCAGGATCCTGAATGATATGGAATTCCGGATATTGTTCCTGCAGTGTTATCCCTATCTGGGAATTCATCAGCCGTGTTACTTCGACTCCCCTGTACAATTCCTTTTTCAGATTCACTCGGAGCGAATTGGTGATTTTCACGGGAACTGAGAACTTCAGCATATAGCGGAAATCTGGACTATATACCGTTCGCATGGAAGATGTCGCTGCAAATGGCAAGCCATATGGACCTAAATAGCGCAGCTTCCCCGAATGAATCAATGCCTGCACTTCCATGTCCTTTAATAAAAGGGGCACCTGGAGAGGGTGCACAGGAATGAAGACAGATTGCTGATCTCTTCCGAATTTCTCTGTGAAATGTTCATCTCTCTGCAGCAGCTCGCGAATGATTTCTTCCCCACTCGTCTGATCAGTAGAGTCTTGTGAAACAATCTCCCGGTCTGCTTCAAAAAAATGGAGCTGGAAAGTCCCCTTTAACTCAGGAGAGTAAAAGGACTCCTCTTCCATGGACATTCCCTGCTTGCTCTTTGGCGTTGGGTGAAGCAGGTGGCCGAATAAAAGCGACTGTTCTGCTTCAATAAACGTAAAGTCTGTGCTCTGGAGACGGTCTGCATCCCTTTCGCGCTCCGTCAGGTACCGCTGGATATTCCTGCAGCTGAGAATCGCCCGAAGCATCATCTCGTCTTCCACTCCCTCTCTGCCAGTCGAGACAAGCAGCTCCTTGCTGATGACTGCGATAAGTGTGACATAATCAAGCGGTACATCCTTGCCATTTACGTTTAGGAAGAGCGGAAAATGGAAGGTATGGCGGCCAGTAACAGACCAGTGCCTGACTGACGCTTTAATAACAATATCCAAATGGGCCAGTTGAATTTCCAGACATTTGTATGTATCCTCACTTTTACTGTCAGGCTTCTCATTTTCAATTAACCGAAAATGCTGTGTTTCTCTTAAGTAACAGTTCAAAAAGCTTTGCATGCTTGCCTGCTGTGCCGTTTTAATATGATTTGTCAAAGGACTTCCTCCTTCTGTTTGTACTCTTTTGCAAATAGACTGAGGGATTCAACAGCCAATTTCACTTCCGCCATGGTTGTCTGCGGGTTTAATAGCGTGAATTTCAAATATTGAGAACCATTTACTTTTGTTTTAGCGATTAGCGCCTCTCCGCTGTGCAGGAGTTTTTTATAAATGTGCAGATTGAGTCCATCTGGATCATTTTCATCCAAAAACCTGAACACAATGGCATTCAATTCGGGATCAGACTGTGCCACTTGAATTCCCGGTATTTCCTGAAGCCATCGCGCACACTGTTTGGCCAGCTCGATTGTATGGTCAATCATCCGCGAGAAGTTTCTTTCCCCGACTACCCGCAGTGATAGATAGAGTTTCAGCGCATCAAACCGCCTGGTTGTCTGGACCGATTTATTGACCAGATGATCAAGGTCCTCATCTTCAGGATTTAAATAATCTGCGTGGTAAGACAAAAACTGGAAGCTGGATTTACTTTTTACAAAGAATGCTCCACAGCTGATCGGCTGATAAAACATTTTGTGAAAATCGATGCTCACCGAGTCAGCCTTCTCAATCCCTGCCAATTTGCTGCAATGTGTTTCACTCAAGATAAGTGCTCCGCCATATGCAGCATCAACATGCAGCCACAATCCATTTTCATCGGCTGCTTCTGCCAATTCCCCGAGCGGATCAAGGCTTCCAAAGTCAGTCGTCCCACATGTGGCAGCAATGCACATAGGGTAATAGCCGCTGTCCTTTAAGTGCTGTATTTCTTTTCTTAATGAAGACACGCACATTCTCATGTTTGCATCACTCTTGATTTTCACCACTGCCTGTTCACCAAGCCCCAGCTGGGAGGCTGATTTGCTAACTGTAAAATGGGCTTTTTCGGAACAAAGTATCCGAAGCTTATGCCCTTCAGAAGGCAAACCCAGCTTTTTTACATCCCAATTCCACTTTTTCTGGCAAAAGTAATCCCGCGCAAGCAGCAATCCCATGTAATTGGATTGGGTGCCCCCGCTTGTAAAAGTGCCATCCGCACTGCTGGCTAATGATAGCTTTTCAGCCAGCCATTTCACCACTTTTTCTTCGAGATACGTCGCCGCACTGCTCTGATCCCACGAATCCATCGACTGGTTCAGCACAGCGATAATTAATTCAGCCGCAATGGCAGGAATCATAGGGGGACAATGCAGATGGGCCATACTGCCAGGGTGGCTGACATGGATGCTGTTGCTGACCACTTTTTCAAAAACCTCTTCCATCACGTTTGAAGAAGATTCTCCGTTCTGTGAACTGTTTGCTAATAGAGCAATTTCCTTTTCAATCGTCTCAGCCTGTTTGCCATTGAATACCTTTGGCTGCATCCGGTAAAATTCACTCAGCAGAATCTGGACTTCTGAAAGGATGTGCTGAAAGCTGTTCTGGCTTTCAGCGTCCTGAGATAAGAAAAATTCCTTGAATTGATTCATTTGACTGCTGCCTCAACCGCTTCAGCAAAAATATTCACGACTTCATCCAACTGTGCTTCTGTAATAATAAGCGGCGGAAGGAAACGGACGACACTGCCATGTCTGCCGCCAACTTCAAGGATCAGCCCGCGATTGAAGCACTCTCTTTGAATTCGGCTCGAAAGGCCTGGATCTGCTTTGAATGCACCTTTTCGCCCGCTGGGCTCGGAAGGATCAACTATTTCCGCTCCGACCATTAGCCCCCGGCCGCGAACATCGCCAATTTCAGGATATTTCTCCTGCAGATCTTTAAGCGACGCCAGTAATTTCTCACCTAAAAACCCAGCTTTTTCTGCTAATTTATTGTCTTTGATATATCGAAGAGTTGCTGTTCCGGCTGCCATTGCCATCTGATTCCCTCTGAATGTTCCAATATGTGCACCCGGAGACCACTGATCAAGCGACTGGTCATATACTACAACGGATAATGGCAGGCTTCCGCCAATTGCCTTTGAAAGAACGACTACATCCGGAACAATTCCTGCATGTTCGAAGGCGAATAGCTTTCCGGTTCTGCCAATCCCAGTCTGAACTTCATCAATGATGAGCGGAATATCCCGTTCTTTTGTCATTCGGCGAATTTCCTTCAGCCATTCCACTGGAGCAGGAATCGAACCTCCCTCACCCTGAACGACTTCCAGTATGATGGCTGCAGGCGGCAATATTCCGCTTTCCGGATCATCGAGAAGGTTTTCAATATAGCGGCTGCTGAGCTTATGTGTCTCTTCCCCGCCAACCCCGAAAGGACAGCGATACTCATAGGGATACGGCATAAAGTGGACATCAGGCATTAATCCCTGTACTTTCTCCTTTGGTGAAAGGTTTCCTGATAGCGCCATCGTTCCATGTGTGGCCCCGTGATAACCACCCTGGAACGATAGTATGCTTCTTCTGCCTGTAGATGTTTTAACCAGTTTGATGGCTGCTTCGATCGCATCTCCGCCGGTTGGGCCGCAGAATTGAATCTTGGCCCTCTCAGCAAATTCCTTGGGCAGGCTTTTATATACTTCACTTACAAACTCTTCTTTTACAGGTGTTGTCAGATCAAGTGTATGCAGCGGCCGCTTATCATGAAGAACCTTCTCAATAGCCTCGGTAACGACCGGATGATTATGCCCCAGTGCCAGGGTTCCTGCACCAGCAAGGCAGTCAATATAGCTTTTTCCGTCCGCATCTTTCACATTAATCCCTTCTGCTTCCTCAATCGCAATTGGAATTCTCCTTGGATAGCTGCGCGCGTTTGATTCCCGTCTTTCCTGCTGTTTAAGGTAAAATTCGTTGGTTTTCTCCATTTGTAAAGTGCTCATATATAGTATTTCTCCCTTCATTCTTGTTGAAAATGATTCTCATTACTGTTTACATGGACACTTTAAATGATAATGATTATCATCGTCAATAGGAGTTCATCCCTAATTTATATTCTTGTCTGAATTTTTCCTATGTATCTACGGGTATTCCGTTGGATAAAGATGCAATAGCAAATGGGGCCAATTCCAGTAATAGAGCTACTTTAAAGGACTAAAGCTTTTTTATGGGATTGGTTAAGTCTTTTGTCACCGCTTTTGCGCTATTTTTTTTCTTGCTCTTCTACATTTCACACATTCAAATGGGAATGCTAAGAGGAGAAATCTAAATGTGGGAGGATCTGCATATGGAGTCAAACGGTAAGCAGTTATCCATATTTTCTCTTGGCGGCATTAATGAAATTGGGAAAAACATGTATGTGATTCAATACGATAACGATTTGATTGTAATAGATGCCGGAGGAAAATTTCCTGATGAGACCCTGTTGGGGATAGATTTAATCATTCCGGATATTACATACCTAGAGGAAAACAGAGAGAAAATACGAGGTCTGATTGTGACGCATGGACATGAGGATCATATCGGAGGAGTTGCCTATCTTCTCAAAAAAATCAATATGCCGGTCTATGCAACGAGATTTACACTCGGGCTGATTGAATTAAAATTAACGGAGCATCGCCTGTTGCGTGAGTCAGAGCTGATCACCATTGACGCTGATACCCGCCTTGATTTTGGTGAAATAGGCGCCAGCTTTTTCAAGGTGAATCACAGCATCCCGGATTGTCTGGGAATTGTGTTTAATACACCAGAGGGAAAGGTTGTTCATACGGGTGATTTTAAATTTGATTTGACCCCAGTTAATCAGGAGCATGCTGATATCCACAGGATGGCTGAAATCGGCCGGGAAGGAGTTCTTGCCCTTCTTTCAGAAAGCACGAATGCTGAGCGGTCCGGATTTTCGCCAACGGAGCATATTGTCGGAGAGAACATTGAGGAAGCATTTATGAAAGCCCCACGCAAAATCATCATCTCAACATTCGCTTCCAATGTGAGCCGTGTCCAGCAGGTGGTGGCTGCAGCCATCAAAGCGAACCGAAAGCTTGTCCTGCTCGGCCGGAGCATGGTGAATGTGGTGGAAGTGGCGATCGAACGCGGATATCTGACCGTGCCCGAGGGAATGATTATTAATCCGAAAGAAGCCATGCATCTGGCTCCTGACAAGATATGCATCCTTTGTACAGGCAGCCAGGGTGAGCCAATGGCTGCCCTCTCGCGCCTTTCTTCCGGAAATTACCGTGACGCTGAAATTCATCCTGAGGATACCGTCATTCTGGCTGCCTCCCCGATCCCAGGGAACGAACGCGATGTCTCTAAAATCATTGACAACCTGTTTAAACTGGGCGCGAGAGTGATTTACGGTTCAGGCAGTTCTACCGGAATGCATGTGTCCGGCCACGGCTACCAGGAGGATTTGAAGCTAATGCTTACATTGATGAAGCCGAAATACTTTATTCCCATTCACGGTGAATACAGAATGCTTCATCATCATAAATTGCTTGCTGAATCGATCGGTGTTGAGGAAGGGAACACTTTTATCATAAAAAATGGGGATGTCGTTGATATTGCCGACGGCGAAGCGCGCCAGACAAGGCGGGTGCCTGCAGGCGATACGTATGTGGATGGTGTGGGTGTCGGAGACATTGGCAGCATCGTGCTCCGCGACAGGAAGCAGCTTTCCGAGGATGGCATGCTTGTGATCGTGCTGACCATGAGCAAGAGTGAACGCAAAATGATATCAAAGCCGGATACGATCTCCAGAGGCTTCATATACGCACGGGAATCAGAAGACCTGCTGAGAGATATCAACAGGATTGCGGAAAAGACCGTCAACGATCTACCAGAACAGGATAAAAGCCAGTGGAATGTCATCAAGCAGAGCATCAAAAAATCACTTGGACAGTTCTTATTTGAAAAAACAAAGCGCAAACCAATGATCCTGCCAATCATAATTGAAATTTAAACGAAAAGAGGCAAGCCTTGATCGGCTTGCCTTTATCACAGGATAACTCGAATCAGTTCCTTCAGATTGGAGTTTCCCATTATCTAAAGGGCTGCTTAGCCGCGGCGTCCGCCTCGGCCGCCCCGCTTTCCTTCAGTATTGCGCTTCAATGAAGAAATATTTTCTTCGCTTGATTTTAAGAATTTTGCCATTTTGTCTTCAAAGCTTTCCTTCGGCTTAAAGTTTCCTTTTGAACGGAAATCTCTGGAACCGCCACGGCGATCATCTCTTCCCTGGCGCGGTGGGCGCTGAGAATATGAAGATTGGCCTTCCGGTCTGTCCACTGCTTTTTTGATGGACAGGGCAATTTTGCCTTCCTTCTCACTAAGCACTTTAACAGTTACTTCATCGCCAACTTTTAAATGGTCATTCACATCTTTAACATAGCTGTCCGCTACCTCACTAATGTGAACAAGACCTGTTGTGCCGCCTGGCAGCTCAACAAAAGCTCCGAAATTTGTAATACCTGTTACTTTTCCTTGTACCTTGCTTCCAATTTCGATTGACAAAAAAACTTCCCCCTCGGTAGTGTTAACAACGTCTTATTATAACTTTTTTTTAAGATAATTTCAATGCCGGCAATATACCACCGATATTCTACCCGGAATAAGCGGGTTTCAACCCTGTTTTTAAGTGATTTTGATGTAATTTACTGCATTTTGGGCCATTGTGCTAACGAAATCCCCTCTTTTATATCAAAAAAATTTTTTGTGTGCGGATAACGTGTTTTTATGTGCGTATAGCCCTTTTTTGTGTGCGGATAACAATATTTATGTGCGCATAGCTCTTTTTTGTGTGCGGATAACAATATTTATGTGCGCATAGCTCTTTTTTGTGTGCGGATAACAATATTTATGTGCGCATAGCCCTTTTTGTGTGCGGATAACAATATTTGTGTGCGCATAGCCCTTTTTTGTGTGCAGATAACAATATTTGTGTGCGCATAGCCCTTTTTTGTGTGCAGAAAAAAGAGATATGTGCACATAACGCTTTTTTTGTGCAGATAGCTGCATCTTGCGTGCGTTCTGCTGCTAATCTGCAAAAATACCTCTTAAATCTTACTAGTATGCCCTTCCTGCAGAACCTTCCTGCTGAAATGCCGCTTCATAATTACCCCATACAGTGACGCTAATACCTGCTGAAATAGTATGCCGATGACTACAGGCACGGCAACAGGTGCCGGAAAATAAGTGACTGCCAGAACAGAGCCAACACTTATATTCCTCATCCCGCCATTAAACGTAACAGACACAGTTGTGCCTTGATCGTACTTCAGTAAATTTGCGATAATAAATGATATCAGATAGCCCATAAATGCCACACATAATACAATAATCGCGATGAAGATTAATTTAAGGTTTACCTCCTTAAGATACGGGGCAACTATAGCACTATTGAGCATAACCACAATGGCCATGCCAAGCTTTGAAAAAGGTGAAAGACGGCTGCTTAGTGCTTGAGCGGTTCTTCCTGCAAATTGATTGAAGAGCATGCCAAGAAAAGAAGGCAGAACAATCATCCCGAATAAACCAGCCATCATTGGCACAGTATCAATCTGAACAGATTTCTGAAAAAATACCGATAAAGTAAGCGGTACAATAAATGGTGACAGAAAGGTATCTACCAGAATAATGGACAATGTCAGCGGAATATTGCCGCGATATATGGATACCCAAATAAAGCTTGATATGCCAGTCGGGATGGTCATAGCCAATACCAGACCGGTAATGGTGAACGAATCATCACCGAACGCAAGTGTACCAGTACTCCAGGCAAATAGAGGCATCAGAATATGAAGCAAGATCAAAATGAGAAAAAGCGGCTTTGGATGATGAATGATTTCCTTTAAACTGCCAAAACTCGAGTTCAGACTGCCCGAAAACGTCATAAATGCAAAAACCCATGGAATGATAAAGGCATAATCCTTTATATAACCTGCCAGCATAACACCAAGAACGACGCTTATTGGAGTAATCAATGGCATCATTTTCTCCAGCTGTTTATTGATTTGAATCAGCACACTGAGTACTCTCCTTTTCTGATTAATTACTAAGATAACTATACATTTTAACATAATCCGGATATCAAAAGTGAAAAAGAGCCAAAATCGGCTCTTTCCTCTTATCTCCGTTTTTCCGGCATATATTTCAGCCATTTTCCCAGTCTCCAGCTGTTCACTCCATACCCAAAAAGCGCAATGGCAGCTATACCTGCAGAAAACTGTGTGATTAGCATTTCTTCTGTATAAACACCAAATCCTGCCCCTGCTAAACCTAGCAAGAATAGCTGAAAAAGCTGTCTTTTCCGATTTTCATAGATTATAAACTGAAACTCCCTTCTTTGCCCGGCCTCATGCAGTTTTTCCAATTTACGCGGTGTTTCCAGGAACTCCGCTGCTGAATGGAAAATTTTAAAGAAAGGCTGGGACTGAATAATGTTCCAAATAAAGGACCACCTATTCCCCTGTGAACTCAGCCATTCCATAAAAACAGGTTTTCCAAGCTCAAGAAGATCATCTTCCCCTGCCAGTTGGCGAACAATCCCTTCTATAGTCATAAATGACCTGCCCAGAAAAACAAAGCGGGTTGGCACCTGGATCGGAAGAGCAGCAATCAGATCGTTAAGTTCAAGCTTAAGTGCCACTATATCCAGCTCTTTTACTTGAGAGAGATCAAATGCCATCCAGTCTGAAAGCAGATTCTCCATTGTTCCCGCATTCGCTTCCGGCAGAAGAAATCCCAGCTCTGAAAAACTTTCAACTGCTTTACTGTAATTTTTTGCGAGAATGGATTCTATTAATTTTTGAAAAGATACGGCATCTTTTTTTGAAATTTCACCAGCCATGCCGAAATCAAGAAGAATGATCCTCCCATCCCTTGTGAACTGCACATTCCCTGGATGGGGATCGGCATGAAACATACCAGGCTCCAGCCATTGCGGCAGGAAGAGCTTCATCAAACGGCGTGCCAGATCCTCGCGGGATATCTCCAGGTTTTCAATCGCTGCCAAATCATTGAGTCTTTTCCCCTCCACCCATTCCATGACAAGCACTTTTGGGGTGCAAAGCTCCTGATGCACGTCCGGAATTTTCACCATCTCACTGTCTTTAAATCGCTCCTTAAAATACAGCAGGGTATCCTTTTCCTTTGTAAAATCCAGCTCCCGTTCAATTACCTGCTTAAGCTCCTGAAAAAGGACTTTTAAATTAATGAATCCCTTAGGAATAGGGGCAAATCGATCCGCGAACCAAACAAGAATACTTAAAATTCTGAAGTCGATATGAACAATGGACTGTATATTGGGACGCTGCACTTTAATGGCGATAATTGTGCCATCCTGCAGAGCGCCTTTATATACCTCTCCAATTGAAGCGGAAGCTATGGCTTCTTTTTCAATCGCTACCACCCTTTTAGAAAGGCCGCTTTCCCATTCTTCGTTTAAAATACTCTGGATTTCGCTCCATTCCGATGAAGGTACTTTATCCGTCAGGTCTTGAAGCTCCTGAATGAACGCATTTGGAAGCAAATCAGAACGAATGCTGATGAACTGGCCAATCTTAATCAGCAGCCCTTCCAATTCAAAAAGTGTTGCCCGGCATTTTCTGCCGATGCCAGACCATAATTTTTCCCACTCTGCTTCTGATTTCCGTGTCCATTTAAACCAGTAAATTTGAAAGATAATGAGAAGTGCCAGCGAAAAAACTTTGTACATGCGGAGCCATTTACTTCTCGTATTCATTTCGATCATCTTCTTCCCCATGTTAAATGTACTGTCTTATTCTGCATAATAGGCTGAATCTCCTTTTATACGATATCATGATTAATAAGTTTCATGACATAAGAAAACAGCCCGCCCTACACAAAGGACAAGCTGCTTGCGATATTTTGCCGGATATACTGATGGATGATGTTCACAATCTCTTCCTTATCATGGTCCATAGATGCCACATGATAGGAGTTATAGAGGGATACAGCTTTCTTTTCCATGGAGCCAATATTATCCAGAATAAAATCCGTACACTCTGCAGGCACAACATGATCCTCTAATGATTTAAAGCCTATTACAGGTGTTTTAATGGACGGCAGTAAGTCTGGTGTATTTTCCATGACATTCTGCAATTCAAAGATGGAGCGGATAGGAACTTTCCCGTACGTAATTTCCTCTACTCCCTCTTTTTTTATATCCGGTGCCCCTTCATCCAGGTATCTTGGATTTGTTTTTCCTTTTAAATATTCATAGCATGGAACCCTTAGTGCGGCATTCATTAGTGCAATACCTGCAATTTCAGGATATTTATTTGCCAGCCAAAGAGTCAGGGCACCGCCCATGGATTGGCCTGCAGCAAAAACAGATGTGCATCTTTCTTTTAGGAATAGATAACCCTTTTCTGCTTCCGCAAACCAATCCTCATGAGTGGTATTTTCTATATCCTTATAATGCGTGCCGTGGCCTTTAAGCCTTGGAGCATAGACCGTATAGCCAAGCTTGGCAAATGACTCCCCCAAAAACCGTACACTCTGGGGAGTTCCCAGAAAACCATGTGTGATCAGAATCCCGATTTCATTGCCTTCATAGTAGAATGATTCTGCACCGTCCAAAACAGGATAATGTTCAGTCATAATCTGTTCCTCCCTCAGAATTAATTATTCACATTATATTACCTACTATTCCGACCTGTCAACTTGTATTTATTCAAAGAACTGTTTTATAACTATATGCAGCGGTTAGAACTAAGCAGTCTTAAACAGAATGCTGCAGACAAACAGAATTCAAATACTCCCTGCTATCCGCTCAGTAAAAATAATAAAAATAGCAACAAACTTCGCAAAAACAGCCAAAAAAATGAAAAGTATAATAGTTAATCCCAATAACTCCAACAATCATCCATATTTTGAGCCACCCCCAAAAAACGGCTGCACTTTCACGTGCACCCGTTCATTCATAGCTTAATATCTTTCAAGCAATTCAATAATCACCTTGAAAGTTGATGCTGTATCCATATAGGCATATTTGCCGTTCCCATTATAAAAGTTGCCAGTTTGAATGACTGGATATCCCATTCCTTCCATCAATCTGATTTTCTCATCCAGATTATCAACTACAAAAGAAATATGATGGACACCCTCCCCGTATGTTTCCAGATGCTCCTGCCAAGTACTTGGTGAATCCCCCGGTTCGATTAATTCAATTTGAATAAGCGGTGTATTGATGAACATATATCTTGATGAACCTTCTGTTGGCTGGCCCCTGAACATAACCTGTGCCGTTTCACTTGGGCCTGATTGTATTATGGGCGGCATATCGGCACCGAGAAGCTTACAGTAAGCTTCTGCAGCTGCCTCCAGATCTTTTACGACGATTGCCAGCTGCTCGACTTTATTTGTTCCAAGCAATGGACTGAGTAATTCAGGGGCAGCTGCAGTATTTCTTCCCTCAGAGCTTTCCAGAAGCTCAACCAATAGCTTGCAGTCATTCAAGGTATCTGCATAAATATATCTGCCTTCACTCGAAGTAAATTCTCCGCTTTGCAGTAATGGGTACCCGCTTTCCTCAAAAAATGGCATCCGCTCGCTGATGGATTCCACATCAAAGGCAATATGGTGTATGCCTTCTCCAGCTCTATCCAAAAACTCCCGCATCGTGCCTGGTTCCTCATTTGGTTCAATCAATTCAAATTGAACAGTTGGTGTATTTAGAAATGCTAATTTGCTTCTTGATGCAGTAGGCTTTCCGCGGTAAATTACCTTTGATACTTCCTGATCACCTGTTAAAAACCATTCTGGCTTGGGAACTCCCAGTAATCCCGAAAAAGCCTCACATGCCTCTTCAATGTCCCGAACAACAAATGCCAGCTGGTTAATCGCCTGATTTCCTGCTAACGGCTCTTTAGCGGTTTTACTATTTGCCATAAGTACACCTCCTAAATAACGCTTCTCCTTCATGATAGTCCCCGTACAGCAAGTCCTCCATCACTGGAAATCACTTCGCCAGTTATGGCCCGGGATTGATCTGAAGCCAGCAATACATATGCTCCCACATGGTCTTCACTTGTCATGGCAATGCGAAGGGGATTCCGGGATTTAATGCTTTTCGCTTTCGTATCCTGATCGACTGCTTTCACAAACGGCTTAAGCGGATGGATGACATTAAGGGCGGTCAATGTGCCGCCAGGGGCAACTGCGTTCACCCGGATATCCGGGGCTAATTCAAAGGCAAGCTGGCGCATTAAGCCAATTTGCGCATGCTTGCTGGCTGTATACCAGACTCCGCCCCCGTCCGGGTAAAAGCCGGCTCCGGAAACCGTAAAGATTATATTTCCATTTGTTTTTTTTAATTCAGCCATTGAAGCTTTTGCCCCATTAAAATAGCCTTTGACATTAATATTGAATAACAGGTCATAGGCAGCTGACATGGCCTCTGGTGTTACTTCACTAAATTTGGCAAACCCGTCGAATACGCCGGCATTGGCAACGAACACATCCAGTTTCCCCGCCGCCTCCACAGCAGCTTCCACAGCGTGAAGGTGATCCTCATATACAGTGACGTCCCCTTCCATGCATAGAACATGATCCCCGAATTCCTTTTTCAATTGCTCAAGGCCGGCTGCTGACTTATCCAGCACCGTTACAAAGGCTCCTTCTCGTATAAAACTCTCAGTAACCGCCTTGCCGATGCCGGAGGTGCCACCGGTTAAATAGACTGATTTTCCGCTAAGCCGTGCCATACTGGATGCTCCTCCTTATACAAAAATAGCTAGATTTCTCGTATTAAGTGTCGTCTGATCGACAATGAAAACCCTCTTGGATAATTTCCAGACCCCATCTTCATATATAAATTCATCACGCCGTTCTCCTGAAATCAGGTCATGATGGATGTCTGTACTGCGGCTGCGATAGATTAGCAGATAACTCTTTACAGATGCTTTTTCATTCGGGATATAGTCTATCAATCTGACATTGCTTACATAGCGGCGGGTACGGGAAGGAGGAATTTCCGCCCAGGCATAATCCGTTTTTAACCGTTCGACTCTCAGACTCAGCAGCTCTATATCATCATTAAAAGAAAACATATCTGCCTCATAATCCGGCCTTTCAGTGCCTTCTTTATTGACACGTACAGGCATTTGATAAATCAGGGATGAATGCATTAGGCTAAACCAGCCGTCAAAATCTATATCATCAAGAAGTTCAGCTTCCCTGTAGAGCCATTGTTCAAATTCATAGGTTGCGAGCATTTTCTCTAAACTCATTCTGTATTCCCCCATTTCAGGCATCATTCCTGTTTACTTAAGCATTCATGAGATCGAGCCAGCAGCGATAGAAGTTCCGCTGATTTGCTTCGGAAAACTTATCATCATAGACAACACCAGGACCGCTGAAATCAGTGACCGGTTCACGGTGCAAGCCCATCGTATAATTGTAGACAAGCTCTTTCATAACAGGCATGTGGCCTGATGCGGCAGCAGTTATATCAGTAAAAACTTCTGTATCATCCTGTTCAAAAATGCCTGATGGGCTGAACGTTAAAATGAAAGAATCCCTTGAACGCTTCTTCCAGTCCTCTGCCGCATTTTTCTCTACCAGGAACCAGGCAATTACCTCCATTTTGTCAGGACCAATCGGACTCCACATCCGAACAGTTGTATTCGAAATCAGCTGCCCTTTCACTTTTGTATGCGAAATGAGGAAGCTCAGGTTTGGAAAGATGTTTCCGATCATATTTTTCAAATTGGCCAGCACATCATATTGTTCATCTGTTAAATTGGATTTATATTCAGCTTTTAGTTCTTCCGGGAATGCGAAGTCAGGGTTAGGAGTGCCCAAATTTAAACCATGCCCGTTTATTGTGTGGATTTGGTACCCCTTTTTCGAATAGGTCGCACTTGGCACCATGCCCAATTTTGCAATGGATCCATGTGTGACCATTGTGTGGTAGGAATCGCCGACAAAGTTATCCGCTCCCACCTTCCAGTTTGAATGGATGATAAATCGTTGCGGAGGGCCGACGACTTCCATTTCAGCACGCCCGGCTAAAATGTCCAGATACCATTTGAAATCCCCGAGGAAATCTGAAAGTGACTCGGCTTCTTCATTCCAGGTTCCAAAAATAAGGCCTTTATACGATTCAATTCTTATTTTGTGAAGTCCCAATTTGGACTTATCCAGGTCAGTTCCGTAGATATCCTTTTGCAGAGGGACCCCAATAAGATCACCATTGTTTTTAAAATTAAAGCCATGATAGGGGCATACAAATGAGGATTTATTTCCTTTATCAGCACGGCATAATTTCATCCCCCGGTGTGTGCACATATTGTAAAAGCCGCGGATTTCATTCTCTGAATCTCTTGTAATAATAATCGAGTACCCTGCCAAATCTCTTAACATATAATCATTTTTATTGGGGATTTCCGATTCATGGCCAATAAAAAGCCAGGTTTTCATAAACACCTTTTTATGCTCAATATCATAGATTTTAGGATCTGCCAGGATAAAGGCAGGAATGGAGCCGGCCTCAGGCTGTACTGTTTCATTTAAGTAGTCGATGGTTTCATTTTGGGTCATTTCTTCTACATTTCTGGTTGTCGTTTTGATCATATGTAAATTCCCCCTTCGTCTTAAAATAAGCTTCTCCAAGGAGAGAGGAAAAGAATAAACGATTCTCTTCCTGCTTTTTCACCAGGCTCACATCTCATCCAACCCGGATTATTTCTTCCCTATTTTTCAGTGAAGCCAGAATGCTTAGGGCTGCCAGGTAGCTTGTCTTTGGATTGTCAGGCATCGGGTCATTTTCGACTTGAAGCGATAGCTTTCCAAAAGAACCTGCTGCCTCAATCGTATGGCTATTTTTCATGACTGCCGGGTCGGATATGATTTTTACTCCGGTATTTTCGGCACCTAATCCCGCAAGAGACAAGATGATGGAAACATTGATATTCCTTGGGAACAATCGAATAGCTTCGGCCGCAGATCCCTCAAAAAGCACCTTTTCCTCATCAAGAGGGGCACCAGGAAGTGCGTGTGGAGGCTTCCTGGTGATAATGGAGACAGACTTCAGTTCCCCAATCGATTTAGCTGCTTTTAGTACATCCAGGCCGCCAATTGCCCCTGATGGCAAATGGATTTTCGTATGATTTAAAAGGCAGATCTCTTCAAGGCAATGATAAAATTCCCGGTCTGCCAGTGCCCCGACACTGCTGAGGACCAGATCTTTGCCGGAAAGCAAAATGGAAGCAGCATACTCTTCCACAGCTTCAACAGTTGCTGCTTCAATTACCAGGTCGGCATCTGATTTTAATAGGGATTCCACGTCTGAAAAGATTTCTGTTTTAAACTCCCGTGATAGATCCTTTGCTTTTTCCAGGCAGCGGGTATGAAGGCCTATAATTTTCGCATTAGGGATTAAGCAGTCTTTATTAATGCTTTGCAGCAGGAACCTGCCTATATTCCCGCCTCCTATTAAGGCTATTTTCATTTCGGTATCCTCCTAATTGGCAAAGCCATAGGAATCTGCAAAAAACTCCAGGCCGCAATGCCGCGTTTCACGTGAAAGTCCGCTTTCCTTTAAGCCTGGGAAGTCCAGATGGAGATCCTGAAAGACAGTATGATTATTATGAAAAACAGCACCTGCTTCTAATCGGTCTGCCAATTCAATTGCTTTCGTTTCATCTTCTGTCCATACAGAAGCCCTTAATCCAAATTCGCTGTCATTTGCAAGGGTGATGGCTTCCTCATCCTCTTTAAATGGAAGGATCGGAATGACAGGTCCGAACTGTTCAACGCGGACAATTTCACTTTGCTGATCCACACCGGTAATAATGGCAGGAAGTATGAAATAGCCTTTATCCCAGGACTCCGGATCGAGCTGAATCCCACCTGTGATGACAGTAGCTCCGGATTTTCTGGCACGCTCGATCAGGCCATTCACATAGTCGTACTGAGATTTATTGTTCAAAGGTCCCATCTCGGCATCCGGCTGAATGCCGTTTCCAACCTTAATATGCTGAAATTCTTTTCTTAGCTTTTCTACCAGCTCTCCGTATCGTGATTCATGGACATAGATCCTTTTAATGGCTGAGCACACCTGGCCTGCTGCCCGAAGAACACCAAAACGCAGACGTTTTATTGCACCTTCATCCAGATTGGCATCCTTGAGGATAATAGCCGCATCATTCCCGCCAAGCTCCATATACACCTTTTTCACTGTGCCTGAAGCAGCCCGCATGATTTCTTTCCCGGTCTTCGTACTGCCGACAAATGCAACCGTCCGGATTCGCGGATCTGAGCAAAGCTTATTGCCAATCACCCCTCCTGAACCGGTCACAATATTAATGACTCCGTCAGGAAAATAGGAAGCTGCTATTTTGAGGAAGGACATAATCGTCAGCGGACAGCTCGTCGCCGGCTTTACGACGACTGTGTTTCCGGCAAGAACAGCCGGGATCACCCGCTTAAAGGTAAGAATTATTGGCGAGTTCCATGGAGAAATCACCGCTGTTACCCCGCGGGGACGCTTGCGGATCTGGACCTTCTGTGAACCGGGAATGGATTCAGGCTTCCACCATTCCAGCAGCTCATCGGCTGCTTCCTTCATAATATCGACACAGCGAAGAAGGTCCTTTTTCGCTTCAACCAGCACCTTTCCATTCTCCCGGATCAGCAAAGTAACGTTCTCTTCGATACTTGCTCTAATTTCGTCGGCAGCCTGCTTCATCCGGTTTGCCCGGTCCTCAATCTCACTTCCCGACCAGGTATTGAAGGCCTTTGCTGCAGCAGAAATGGCGGTTTCAACCTGATCTTCAGAACACAAAGCCACTTCTCCCACAATTTCCTGGTGATCAGCGGGATTAAGGACATGGGCAGTATTTTCTGACTGGATCCACTCACCAGCCACTAAATATTTTCCTGAAACAAATGGATACGTCGAAATCACTATAAATCACTCCCTTACAACTTTTTCGGTTTGAACGCTTCCGCCGCGCCAGGAGGCCCTCCAAATGGTTTCGCCATTGGCCCGACTGCTTCCATATCCACTACGATCATGGATGGTTTTCTCCTGTCTATTGCCTTCACAAGCTCCGATTCAAATTCTTCCGGAGAACCGATTTTTGCAGAATCAAATCCCATGGACTGAGCCAGCAAAACAAAATCGGGGCTATGTAAATCGACCGCAACCTGCCGTCCATAGGCGGCTTCCTGAATATTTCGGAGGACACCATATCCTGCATCATCAAACAGGATGACGATTATTGGAAGGCTTTCCTGTACGGCCGTTGCCATTTCCCCTACATTGACCATAAAGCCGCCATCTCCAGCTAATAAAACTACTTGTTTATCCTTACATCCCATTTGTGCTCCGATTGCAGTCGGCAATCCTTGCCCAATTCCACCGCCTGAAGCATGAATGGATGTACGCGGCTGATAAATTTCAAATAACCGGCTGCCCCAGACGTTTGCCTGTACCGTAACATCACGCACCAATACAGTATCCCTAGGGAGCATGTTCCGCATAGCATCAGCTATTTTCTCATATGGACCAAGCGTTGCCCGCAGCTGCAGACGCAGTTCTTTCCTTACTGAAAGGACTTCTTCCAAATATTCTTCAGAAGGCGATACTGCATCCTTTGCCAATTCTTCATTAATTTTTCTTAAAATAAGCTTAGCATCACCTGCCAGACCGATGGCGGCAGCATAATTTCTGTTCATTGCCTGCAGATCGGCATCAATGCTGATATGATTCTCAGGAACTTCTATTTTCCAGTTGGACGTTTCATTTCCTCTAAATCTGACCCCAATGCTGATCAGGAGATCCGATTGCTTCACTAACTCTTTTGTTAATTCAAATGAGGCAAAGTGGCCAATGCATTGAGGGTGATCCTCCGGAATGCTGCCCTTGCCTGATTGGCTCGTAATAACCGCTGCCCCGATTCTTTCGGCCAGCTCCTGCACTTCTTTGGAAGCCCCTGAGCTAATGACGCCCCCTCCCGCCCAAATGACCGGGCGGCGGGCCTCGCTGATCCTCGCAATAGCCTCTTTAGGAAGATACGCTATGGAGCTGTTTTCCTGTACTGATGCATGCACCTCTTCCAACGAATAATCCGGTATGATCGCTGATTGGAAATCGATTGGGATTTCTACTGAAACAGGGCCCGACGGTGCAGCGGATGCTTCTTTAATCGCTTGCCTGATAACGGCTGATGCCTGTTCAGGCATTCTTAGCCGCATGGCTTTTTTGCAAGAGCCCTCCATGATAGACAGCTGGTCTTTACACTCATGAATATAGCCACGTCCTGTTCCCAAATAGGGAGCTGCAACCTCGCCTGTTATATGAAGAACCGGAACTCCCGCTGCCCAGGACTCAATCAAGGAACCAGCTGCGTTTCCTGCACCTGTCCCTGTACTCGTGATGACCACTCCCAATTTCCCTGTTGCACGGGCATAACCATCTGCCATATTTGCCGCACCGCTCTCCCCGCGGGAGCATACGAGATGAATACTTCCATCACGGAGGATGGCATCATAAATCGGCATATTATGGATGCTGACAATCCCAAATGCCACCTCAACCCCAGCACGGACAAGTTCCTTCACAACTGCATCTGCTGCAGTAAAGTCCATTTGTTCACTTGCTTTTATCGGTGCCATTACCATTTGTTCCTGTTGGCTCATCCTGATCATTCCTGCCTTTACTTTAAATTAAAGCGCTTTCCCCAGCGCTCCAGCTGTTTCAATGGTAGATCCTGAAACATAACTTGCCTGCTTTGAGGCTAAAAAGAGAATGACACCTGCTACTTCTTCTGCTTCTCCAACCCTGCCCAGCGGGATCTTCCGTTTTGCTGCAAGATCTTTGTAATATTCCTCGGCATCCATATCAGGTGCGTTTTTCATCCGTCTGCGTTCCCACTGGTCAGTGCGGATTAGTCCAAGACTTACGGAATTGACCAGGATATTATCTGATGCAAGCTCTTGGGAAAGCGTTTTACTTAAGTTTAATAGACCTGCCCTTGTTGCAGCCGTAGCAACCATATGTCTTTCAGGTTCCTTTGCGAGCGTCGCATTAATATTGATGATCCTTCCGCCTCCGCGCTTCACTAAATATGGATGGACAGCACGTACCGCATGGATAATGGCAAAATATTTTAACTGAATCTGCTCCTGCCATTGTTCATCTGTAATATCGAAGAAATGGCCCATAACACTTTGTCCGGCTGCGTTAATTAAAATATCAATACCTTCAAGCCGGGATGCTGCCGAATCGACAAAACGATTCACATCCCCTTTATTTGTTACATCACAGGTGGCGGCAAAGATAGATTCCCGGGATCCGAATTGCAATAAATGGTCAAATGCTTTATCCTTCCTCTCTTCATTTCTGCCGCATACCGCAACGTTTGCACCTTCTTGAAGGAACATTTCTGCTGTTTTGAGGCCTACACCAGAGGTCCCGCCCATTATGACTGCTGTTTTTCCTTTTAAACCAAAGTCCATCACAATACCCCTTTCAAATCACTTTAGGTTAATGCATTCACGTTAACCCATCCTGGATCAGGCTTTCCGCCCATCGCTGCACGTGCTTCCGGTTTTGGAGGTCCGGCTATTCCCCATTGATCCATCAGGTGCGGAACCCTTTTCCATACTCGGGCCACCCATTCCTCTTCATCTTCAATGGTTTCCAGATAACACGTGTATTCCATGACAAATTTGGCAGGATCCTGAAAGTAACAGAAGATGTTATTCCCCGGTCCATGGCGCCCAGGCCCCCAAAGCTCCTGATAACCTGCTTTCCTGACATTTGAAATCCCACGCATCACTTCGTCCACTGTATCTACCTCATAAGCGATATGATTGACTGATGCATGCTGGTCCTGATTGAAAGCTATTGAATGATGCATCCTGTTGCAGCGGAGGAACGACATTTGATGTTCACTCCAGTCCGTTACCTTAAATCCTAGAATATTAGTATAGAAGTCTGTGATCATATCAAGGTCTGCCGTATTCATGACAACATGATTGAGCTTTACCGGATCCACATTTTTCTTATTCCAGATTGTCGTGTGCATTTCCACCCATGCCGAAAGTTCAATGCAGCGGTTTTCCGGATCAGCAAAGCGCAGTCCGTACCCTTTGCCTTCTTCATCTAAATAGCCCGGCGGTGAAATAATCGGGATACCCTTGGAAGCCAAAATCTCCGCAGCCCTGTCAACAGCGTTCTTATCTACCATACCAAATGCAATATGGTGAAGCCCCGCTTTTTCTCCCCGCTTCAAATGTAAAATATGATTCTCTGAACCTGCACCTCTGAAATAGACAGAATCCTTATTTTCGGATACCTTATCAAGTCCCCAAATCTTCTCGTAAAATTCAGCCTGCTCCTCAAGAACTGGAGTAATGAGACTGATGTGCCTCAAGTGCGTTATACCTAACATCCCATGCACCTCCAAATTAATAGATTTTCAATTCTCCGCGATGAACGTTTTTTGTTAAAGGAACCGGGATGACCCGGCTTATATGCAGCGGATCATCCCGGTCAGAATGCCAGTTTGCGAGAAACGATTATTTTCCGTTGATGATAGCTTCTCTCTCTTTCGCACGCTGAATGCGCAGCTCTTCAAGAGCACTTCCTTTCGGATATGTAGGAAGATTTGGCTTTACTGCTCCAAGCATAACCAGCATTAACGCTTCTTCATCGCCATCGTTATGAATGCCGCGGTACACTCCCGGAGGTGAGCTGATGCAATCACGCTCATTCAGGCGAATTTCATGTACTTCGTCCTTCCCTTCTTCCTGAATAAGAGCCTTTACACTCCCTTTAAGGATAAAGAACACTTCCTCCACATCATCGTGAAGATGAAGGGGCCCAACACATCCGGCTGGAAGCACCATTGTGCTCAGTGTGAAATGCTCCGCTGCAATCACATTTGAATCATTATTCGCAGTAGCTCCGCGTCCGATATACCTCATTTGCGCCCTTTTGTACTTTGGATCAACTTCCTCCTGAAATTTAAGAACATTCCAATCCAGTGTACGATCTTGCAGCCTTGCTACATATTTCTTTTCGAAAGCCTGCACATCAAATTTTTCTGCTGACATATCCTATCACTCCTAAACTTTTTATGTTTTATATACAAAACAATGTTTTACTTACAGGTTAATAATAAATCCCAATATTTAATATGTCAATTATAAATATTGAGAAAAATTAAATTATTAAAACTTCGTTTCAAATATAAAACTATTAAACGATTACTTTACTCTTTGGAGGAATGTGCTCAATCCGAAGCTCTGCCGCTTCTTTTTTGATTGTGAATATATAAGCGATGAAACCAAAGCTTGCTGCGATAATAAGCATAACGATAGACGGGCCAAAATCCCCGCCTGCAAGGTCTCTCATCCAGCCCATGATATAGCTTGAGAAACCGCCCAATATGTTGGTGAATCCCATAAGACCGGCAGCACGCCCCGCTGTTTCAGGAGTCGAAAATTTAACGATAAACAAATTGCTTAAATGGAAGACCCCGCCCTGAGTTCCCATCGCGAGTCCCATACAAATGCCAGCCAGCACCGGATGTGGTGCAAGGATAGCTGCCGTTAAGAAGACTGCCGTTAAACTGAAGAGAATCGTGGCCAGCAGGCTTGGTCGTCTCGTTTTGTCTGCCAAAAATCCGCAGGATAATACAAAGCCCAGAGCAAAAAGCCAGGATAATGAAGTAATCCCTGTCATTGCCTCTCTTGAGAATCCCTTCGCCTCAACGAGATAAGTAGGCAGCCAAATGCTGATTCCGAAAAACAAAAACGATGACATTAACATCCCAAACCAAACGATCCAATAGCGGTAGTCCTGCGCAAAGCTTTTCTTTGGTTTTTTAGTGCCATCAGACTTGCGGATATACGCAAGCTCTTCTTGATCAATGGCATAATGCTCTTCAGGAGTATCCCGCGTAAGAAACCAAAACATAGGAATAACAATAAATAGATTAAAAGCAGCCAGGAAGAAAAACGCAGCTTCCCAATGGAAAGTGGCAAGAACTAAAGTCAAAATAACAGCCCCGCAGGCAGGTCCGAAATAATTGCCCGCAAGCCAGGTAGACTGTGCCCGGCCAAGCTCCCGCTGGTTAAACCAATTGGAAATGAATTTTCCGCAAACCGGAATCATCATTCCTTCACCGAATCCAAGAATGACCCTGCTGATTAAAAACATCTCATAAGATGTTGCCAAACCGCCTGCAATCATAGTCGCAGTCCAAATGAGCAGCCCGAATACAGCTGTTTTCCGAGGACCTGCCTTATCAATAATAAAGCCCCAAAAAATGTTTGAAACCGCATAGGAGATTGTAAAGATAAAAGTTATTAAGCCAATTTTGGCATTTCTGTCTGCCCCAGTAAGCCCCAGATCACTAAGGAAGCCGGGATCCGTTTGAATAACCGAGATTCCCAGTTTATCAATTTGTCCAAAAAACCAGAAAAAGAATATAGGCACTGCAATATACAGCCATCTTTTGTTCCCTTTCAGCATTTGTGATCCCCTTTCAAGATTAATGAAATCGCTTTCAAATGCATTATTCAAACATTATACTTTATAAAAATATCTCTTTTGAGTGGTAGATTTTGCCCTCCCTTCAGTCATTCTATGTTTTATATACAAAACAACGTTTACCACTTAGTAATAGTGTAAAGTTTTTCGAAAATTGAGTCAATGATATTTTTAAATTTGTTTTGTTTGCTAAATAGTGTTTTATATACAAAACAAAAAAGCTTGCAGCAGGTGCAAGCTTTTAATCATTCTTTTATTTATAGATGATATCCCATATATCCTGATAACTTTTTCGAAATCTCAAGCACTTTAGGGAGTGCTACTTGTTCAATAAACTCATCATGGAATGTTGTCTCTGTTGCTACAACATTAATCGCCGCCATGATATTGCCAGTTTTATCAAATATAGGTGCCGCTACTGACTGAATCCCATGGTGAAGCTCTCCTTTTGTAATCGAGTATCCATTTCTTCTGATGATTTCAACTTCATTTTGAAAATCTGCCAGGGATGTTTTGGTCCGATCAGTATAAGGCTTCAATTCAGATCCATAAAAAAGCTGCTTCAGCTTTTCCTGTGACTGATAGGCAAGCAGCAATTTTCCATTTGCTGTTGCATGAGCGGGAAGCCTCAATCCGATATTGACATTTATAGCGGATACTCCTCTGACAGGAGCACTGCCAACATACACCACTTCATGCCCATCCAAAATAGATAAATGGCAGGAAGCCCCTGTTTCATCTCTTAATGTTTCCAAATATGGCTGGGCAATTTCAGGAAGTTTTAGCGTACTTAAATAGGAAAAGCCCAATTCTAATACCTGGGGCGTTAAACTATATCTTTTTGAATTTTCGTCCTGGTCAAGATAACCAAGTGATTGGAGAGTATATAATAATCGATACGGAACTGTTCGGCTTACATTCAATTCTTTTGCAATTTCAACCAATGACAGTGTTGGACGGTCTTCATTAAAGAGCTTTAGGATTTCCAGCCCCCGTACCAGGGCATTGGCGTTATATCGCTCTTTCTCCTCTTTAGCCATACAGGTCACCCCCTATTTACTTTTTTACAAAAACCACGTTAGAAACAAGTAATATTTCTCTATGGTTACCTTTCTGCCAGTTCTTCTTTTTTGTATGCCCCTTTAAGGAAATTCAAAATAAGAGCATTAAAATAGTCCGGATCCTCCTGATAGCATAAATGCCCTGTTTTGGGAATGGTTTTCAGAATGGAATTAGGGATATACTGATGGAATATTTCTGATTCGCTTACAGGAGTCACTTTATCCAATGCCCCGCAAATAACAAGGGCAGGAACAGAAATGGAAGGTAAAATATCCATTTGATTTAAATTTGAAAGAGAAAAGGCAACAGAGCGATAACCCATCGGCCTGACCTGGGACATGATCCGTTCTGCCTCCCGCTTTACTTCCGGATTCGGGTTAGGAGCAAGAAGTTCTTTTACTCTTAATTGGGCCAATTCCTTCGGATGCAAAGTATCAATATTATGTAATCGATTCCTCAGCTTTCTTTCGTTTTCCTCATGGCTCTGCCCCGCTGCACCGCGTGTGGGATCGGCTATTATTAGCCTGTTCACCCTGGCAGGATATCGGCTGCAGAAATCCAGAGCAATGGCTGAACCCATTGAATGGCCTAAAAGATTAACCGTTTTATACTGCAAACCGTCAATAAAACCCTTCAACACCTCAGCAAATTGGCTGAACTGTGTAAATTCCACCTTGGGATCTGAACTTTTTCCATAGCCGGGCGCATCCCAGGCAATAACAGTAAATTCCTTACTAAGCCCTTCCAGCTGATTCTTCCAGGATTGTGAATTGTTTCCCAGCCCATGAAGAATAACCAGCGGTTCACCATTTCCTTCTGCTTGATAATGGATAGTTAAATCATTAACATTAATATAGGGCATTTTATTACCTCCACATATGTTTGTTTTGTAAGTAAAACATCGTTTCGGTTACCCTTATCATAAAACAAATTCTGGAATAGTCAACAGAATAATCGAAAAATTTTAGTTGTTAGCTATAGGCATGTTCTAAGACACTAACACAACAGAAAACCCGATCATCTGTGATCGGGTTAGTAACTTTGATAACAGCTTAAAGTGACAATTATTGACCTTGTGCTCCACTTGTCGTGACTTTTCGCACGTGATCTTCCTCGAAGCTGTTTTTTCTGGCTGCCTCTACTTTGTCCTCCAATAATTCCTTTTGGTCAACCTGGCCAGATGGACTATTGTTTTTCTTTGACATGATTACATTACCCCCAAAAATAATATTTTGTTACCCGCTTATTTTGGTTTGTTTTAGTAAAAATAAACATCTATATTTTTTGCATACTGAAGAAATTGCCGGTCAGAAATCCTTTTGTAAACTATAACCTTTCTTAAGTTGACAAACTAGTATGTTAACCATAAAATAAAAACAGTTAACCTATTAATCTGAATTGGAGAGGTATTATGAAAGTTAAAGAGATGACATACGTGGCCTTATTTGCAGCGGTAATGGGAGCACTCGGTCTTGTTCCTCCAATCATGCTGTCCTTTACCCCCGTACCGATTACCCTTCAGACACTCGGTGTCCTTTTGGCCGGCGGTATTTTAGGTGCCCGGCTTGGCGGAATCAGCATGGCCGTATTTTTGCTTCTGGTTGCTGCAGGTGCACCACTATTATCAGGAGGCCGCGGCGGCATCGGTGTATTCTTCGGGCCCAGTGCAGGATATTTGTTTTCCTATCCGCTTACCGCATTTGTTATTGGATATTTACTCTCACGCTTCAAAACGTTAAAATTAATGAATATCATGCTAATCAACCTGACTGCCGGCATATTCCTCATCTATCTATTTGGAATCCCTGTTCAGGCTTTTATGATGGATATACCTCTCGCAGAGGCAATCAAACTTAGCCTGGTCTATATTCCTGGAGATGTATTGAAAGCAACTCTCGCCTCGTTACTGGTCTACCGGCTAATGAAGCATCCCATTATCAATAAACAATTTTCTAAATCTCTGGAGACACTATAAAGTGTCTCCTTTTCGATAAGGAGAGAAGTACCATTGACGAATATTACATCCAATATTAATAAATACGCCGAAAAATCTCCAAACAAATCGGCAATCATTACAAAAAGCCAAACTGTAAGCTATCAAGAGTGGAGCTCTCTTATCAGCAAAACGGCCAACTGGCTTCATTCCTTTTCTGCTCCCAATAAAACTGCCGCAATTATGCTGCCCAATGGAATTCCTTTTCTGCAATTATTCACAGGTGCCTCCATGGCTGGATGGACAGCTGTGCCTTTCGACTTAAAATGGAAGGCCGAAGAACTTAGGGAGCGGATCGAAATTTCCAGTCCTTCCATCGTCATCACAGATAGAGAATCCTATGAACAGATTGACCGCCTGCACACTTCCGTTATTATCTGGGATGATGCCCTGGAGGATATCAGCGGTCAAAGCACTTCATTTTCGATAGACTCGGAGAGCAACCCTCCGTTTTATATGGGGTTTACTTCCGGCACCACGGGAAGCCCTAAAGCATTTATCCGTTCCCATCATTCCTGGAAGGCAAGCTTTGAGGTAAATACTCATGATTTTAACATGAATGAAGAGGAAAATGTCCTCATTCCTGGAGCTCTCATCCACTCTCATTTTTTATATGGAGCAGTAAGTACCCTTTGTACGGGCGGAACGGTTCATTTGCTTGAAAAATTCAGTGCAGCCCAGGTTCTATCATCCATCACGGAGCACCCTATCAGTACCCTTTATACAGTTCCAACCATGGTTTCTGCTATTTTAAGAGAAAAAAGAATCATAGAGAAACCGATTAAGATCTTTTCTTCAGGTGCGAAATGGGATGAAGCATCAAAGCTGGAAATCTGCAAAATATTCCCCCGCCTCTCCATGATCGAATTTTATGGTGCCAGTGAATTGAGTTATGTAACGTTCCTTGCGGATGAAGATATCGATGGATCAGTCGGAAAGCCCTGCCATGGAGTGGAAATTGAAATTAGAGATGCAGACGGCAGGAAGCTGGCTCCATATGAAACTGGAAAAATATTTGTCAGGAGCGAACTCATTTTTGATGGATACTTAATAAATAACACAGTACAGAGCATTCAGGATGAGTATGGCTGGGCCACCGTTGACGATATGGGGTATGTTGATGATAAGGGTTATTTATATATCAGCGGACGGGAAAAGAACATGATCTTATATGGAGCTATTAATATCTTTCCTGAAGAAATTGAGAAAGTGATCAGCTTGCACCCGGATGTTGTGGAGGTTGCTGTAATAGGTCTGGAGGATCCATATTGGGGGCAAATTGCAGCTGCCGTCATAAAAGGCAGCACAACTGCCCTTGAAATGAAACGCCTGTGCAAAGAACATTTAGCTTCATATAAGGTCCCGAGAAGATGGATTTTCACTGAAGAAATGCCATACACAGCAGGAGGAAAAATCGCCCGGGCCCAGCTGAAGGATTCTATCGAAAGAAAGGTGATCAGCCATTAAGAGAGCCGTGATTGTACAAGCAAAAAGAACACCAATTGGAAAAGCAAATGGCATGCTGAAGGACTTCGGGCCACATGAACTGGCTGTCACGCTGTTAAAATATCTGGCTGAAGGCCTGAAGGAAAAAATTGATGATGTCATTTTAGGGAATGTCGTGGGACCTGGCGGCAATATCGCCCGCTTGTCTGTACTGGAAGCTGGACTCCCACTGTCCGTTCCGGGGTTAACTCTGGACAGACAGTGCAGTGCCGGCCTCGAAGCCATTCGGCTCGCATGCCATCTTATCCAGGGCGGTGCGGGTACTTGTTATATAGCTGGAGGTACGGAAAGTGCCAGCACCTCCCCATTTTCTAAAAGAGCGCGTTTCTCACCTGACGATATTGGAGATCCGGATATGGGCGCCGCTGCGGAAAATGTTGCAGATAAATACAGCATATCAAGAGAAGATCAGGATACCTATGCCCTATTAAGCTATGAACGGAGCTGGAAAGCTTTTGAAAATGGAATCCTGGCAGATGAGCTGATTCCTTTTGGAAGCCATACATACGATGAAGAGTTTCTTAAAAAAAGAAAAATGGATAGTCTTTTAAACCGTGCTAAGCCAATATTTAAAAAGTATGGCACTGTAACAGCAGCCAATAGCTGCGGCATACATGACGGTGCATCTGCTGTGCTGGTGATGGAGGAAGAAACCGCCATAAAAAATGGATACAGGCCGATCCTGCGTTTTGCGGATAGTGAAGTATCCGGGGTAAATCCCAACTATCCGGGTATTGCCCCTGTTCCGGCAATCCAGGATATTCTGGTACGAAATTACTTAACCATCGACGATATCGATTTGATCGAAATTAATGAAGCCTTCGCCTCCAAAATAGCGGCCTGCTCCAATGAGGTATCTATTCCATATGAAAAACTGAACGTTAATGGAGGGGCTTTAACAATAGGCCACCCCTATGGAGCTTCCGGCGCTGTAATGGTGACAAAATTATTTTATGAAGTGCAGAGAAGATCTGACTGCAATTATGTACTGGCTGCCATTGGAAGCGGAGGCGGCGTCGGTGTTGCTATTTTGTTTGAAGTGGTGGAATAAAAGCTTGAAGATAGCCTGGAGACGTGTTATTCCAGGTTATTTTTTGGCAGGATATTCATCAGAAACCGACGTAATAGCACAATTTTATCAACTGCTAGCACATTGATAGTCGACAAATATCAACTGATATCACGTGGATAACTCTTTTTGTTACAGCAAATGTGTTTAATCAGCTGCCTTAATCAGCGCATATGCGCCAATAACCGCACCGATGAATTCCAGCCATCCCCCTGCAGCCAGCAGGACTCTTTTTTGAATACTTTCTTCATCTTCTATAAGAATTCCGATAGCATCGAGAACTGCCGCTACTGAAATTAATGAGTAGCCAAGTGCTTCCAGACTGCTGAGAAATTGATTTTCCCCGTATTCAACAGCTTCCGCTTCCAAAGCTGCACCCACGGATTGAATCGTACTTCCCAGTGCATTGAAGCCTGACACAGAAACTGAAGGATTTTGAATTTCGATATTGTTTGCAGCGGTGTTGATGGAGTTTCCGCCTGCCTGTGTAAAGCTCCCGATAATGCCATATAAATCTGTATCTTCATTTCCTTCGGCTAAATGAATTCTTCCAAACCCCTGGAAGCTGTTGCCAACCGCCTGGACTCCATTTCCGTCCCGTATCAATTTTTTGTTGAGATTGTTTTGATCCGGGTCTATGGTTTCACCAACGGCAGAAATAAATGTGCCCACAACTAGCAAATACGCTCCAATTGTTAGTAGCTCATCTCCGTCTAGATACATGCTTACCCCTCTCTACAAAAGTTCTTCATTTAGCCACACAGAAGATTTTGAGTCTGGTTCATTGTTTTCCTCACTGCCCTCAGTATCAGGGTCATGGTTTACCTCGCTGCTCTCAGTATCAGAATCCTGATTTTCGCCCTCAAGCACACCGATTAGGGATAAGACGGAACCGACCGCCTGAATCCAGCTTCCAATGGCAATAATATTATTAGAGCTATCTCCTGGTCCACCACTCTCTTTTTCCCTGAGATTGGCCGTACCTCCAATTGACTGAAGTGAATTTCCTATAGATTGAAGCAGGTTGCCATTTATATTAAAAGCCTGGCCGGGTGCAGTGGGATCTTCCAATTCTTCTCCAAGTGCAGCCGCTCCTCCAAGAGCCTGAAGCCAGTTCCCTGTGATTACTAATTTCTCCTCATTTTCATCCTCCAGATCTAAAGTTAAGCCGGCAATAACAATACTGTTGCCAATTGCCTGTATCTCATTGCCGAGCTTATCAAGTGAAGGTCCTATTTGCCCGTCCGCCTGAAGCGCGTTGCCTGTTCCCTGCAGGGTGTTTCCTACGATATCAAGGCCCTCAAATAATTTATCCATTTTTTCTGACGTTGCGGGTATGGTTGAGACAGCAGAAATGATCGTACCGATGGCAGCTAAAGTGGCTCCGACGACCTCTTTTAGTTGATTGTCCATAACATACTCCTTAGCTGACGTATGATTAATTGTATTCATTCAATTCATAATGGGTGCGGAGTGAAGATGGTGAAGTGGTTTGAGAGTTTGAATAGGGAATTATTTAATTAATGAGGCTTAACTAAATATATAGCTAAGCAAATTTCGAGATTAAAAAGAGCATTTATGCAAATCGGATTCCGCAGTGCCTGTACACTAAGTACAAATTTAGATGTATTTTCTTAATAAGCTCTGTCCATGCATTTTAAATAGAGTTGAGGATTCCGATTTAGATAGATTATTGTGAACATAGTGCGAATTTAAGTTAATTCAATGATTTTTCTGTGCGATTTGACTGAATTCCGTATGTTTAGCTTATTTATGTGTGCCTGTTGCCCCAACTATATGCGCTTAAACTTGATTTCTGTGCGGATAACCATGTTTTATGTGCGCATAGCCCTAATTTATGTGCGAATAATGAAATTTCTGTGCGCTTAGCTTGATTTCTGTGCGCTCGGCCGAGCTAAGCTATATTTCTAAGTGCCTACACCTATGCAATAAAAAAAGCCGAATTCCATAGCTTTGGAAAAGTCGGCTTCTATTATGTCTAATTTGTTTAGAGTTTGTGCTGCGCTATTATTTAGCAGCACGCCACCCTGAGCTTATACTAAATAAATTTGAAGAAAAAGGCGATTGAAAATGCCGCCTTTCAACTCCTTAATGAAGGTGGAGTAAAGGATTTAAAAGTAAGGGACATCGCAAAGTGCGCTGGGACTTCTCCAGCATCAATCTATAATTATTATGGGAGTAAAGAGAACTTAATTGTAGAAAGTCTGAAATCATTTTATGAGAAAGAATATCAAAAACTAAAACAGCTGGTCGAAAGTGATGATGTGTTTATAAATCAGCTGCATAACTATTTCCTTCAAAAGCCTAAAAACACCAATTTGTTCAGGGAAGATATCATTAAAGAAACTTTAAATGAAAATAGTGAATTAAATAATGTGGTAAAAGAATATCAGGCATTAATTCTCCCCCTTTTTATCCGGTGGATTGAAAAAGGACGCAAACAGGGATATATAAAAGAAAACATTACAAATGATATGGTAATGATTTACTACCAGTTGATGACGAAATCAATCGAGCATCTATTTCGAAATTTACCAGAGGAGCAAGATAAGGAAAAAATATATAAAGGAATTATAGAAATGTTTTTCTATGGTTTTATCGAAGAAAAATGAACATCAGCATTAATAAGGAAATCAGCTTATTTATGTAAAAAATGAATCTAAATCAATTTCGCCATTTATTTAGCTAGTTCCAAATCATAAAATTAATAATACTAAATCATTACTAGTGTTTTACTATGTTAGAAGGTAAAACAGGGACTTTGCATGCGCCTGGAGCTAACATTTATTAAGAAGTAAGGGGTTCAGGCCCCCTGCTGCTAATGATTCATGGTGGAGGCGGAGAAGCTGAGAAATTTCAAAGGGTTGCCGACAATCTTGCTGATAGATACTCTGTTGTTACGTATGACCGCCGCGGGCACTCCCGGAGTATTCTTGAATATCCAGACGAGGACTACAGTATACGCCGGCACAGCGATGATGCTCACCTGCTGATTAGCGAACTGGCAACTGAACCGGCATTCGTATTTGGCAGCAGCTCCGGTGCTGTCATTGCCCTCGATTTATGCATCCATCATCCGCCTTAATACCTCACGAACCAGTTTTAGTTCAGCTATTATCAGGAGATGAACTCGAACAGGCAAAGTGTTTTTTAAAATCTCTGCAAAAAAATCAGCAAAAAGAAATATTAAAATTACTGGCATCATCTGAACTCGATAATAAAGATTCCGAACTTACAAACCGTCTTTTAAGTAATTCAACTTACTTTGCTGAAAAGGAAATTCTAGGAATACTCAACTATACATTAGATAGCCATGCACTTAAGATTGCACTAACCTCTTCGCTGTTTCAGGTACTTCCTGCAGCCGGCAGGGCTTCACGGGAATCTTTCACTTATGGATGCTCGATTTTATTACCTCAACAGCTGGAAACAAACTTCATTGAGTTCCCTGGTCATCATGGGGGTTACAATTCAGAGGTTCATCATGAGTTTGCTGAGAAGCTGCATGATGTTATTTGCCGTAATCGAGGCGAGAATTGAATATCAAAAGATCAACACTCAGCAACAGCATAATCTGAGCGCTGATCTGGATGATTTAATAACAAATCATTGCATATCTATTTACGAGCTTTGGCTGCCTTTTCAAAAATTAATGCTCGCCCTCTGTATAAATTTGAAAGTTCACTCCAAATTTATCAATTACACTGCCATATGAAGGGCTGAAGAATGTTTCCTGAAGAGGCATGGTTACTTGCCCGCCCTGCTGAAGTGCATCAAAAAATTTCTTCGATTTTTCAGGGTCTGATGTAGAAAGGCAGATTGTCACCTGGTTCCCTGTTTGATGATTCTGGCCAGGGAATGTGTCGCTAAACATGAGTTCGTTCTCCCCAACCTTTATTGTGGCATGCATAATGCGGTCCTTGGCTTCTTCCGGAAGAGGATATTCAGGGTTTTCAGGACCTTCCTCAAACGTCTGCTTATACAATACTTCTGCCTCCAGCGCTTCTCTGTAAAATTCAATTGCTTCATTCGCATTTCCGTCCATCACTAAATAAGGTATCACTTTCACTGTCATTCTCATCAGCCCCTAAAATAGTTTTATTTTTCTTAAAACTTACTACAGATTGATTTTACAAAAAAGAACACATGTTCGCAATAATTATTTTTAAAAAAACGGTCTACTTTTCTCCCTAAGTTTATATTTTATAGAAATGGTGCTGGAACTTGTACCACATTCTATAGGCAAAGGTGAGATGAGAATGTTTGCGGTCTATTATCTTGATGGGAAAAATGTTTTATTAAATCAGCTTCGCAAAAGTGTTCCACATGAGGGTGAAGAGGTCAGAATCAAGGGGCGCAAAGGAAAAGTAACCAGTGTAATGGCAGTGGAGGAAAGCAAAATTCATGTACAGGTAGAACTTGAAAGTGTAAACAAAGCGAAGCTTGCGGCAGCAGATGATAAAAAGAAGAAAAAGAAAAGATAATAGAAACCCGCAGAAATCTGCGGGTTTCCATGTTAATGCAGGTCTGCTCTAATCTCCTGCATTTTTTTTCTGACCAGGGGATAAAAGTTATTTTTAGCGCTGTCAGTGGAATTCCCGCCGAAGAACATAGTGCCGGGACAGGTTTTAACTGCATGGCCCCGGGAGTTATCCAGGACTCTTTCCCCCGTGTTTATATCCCACCAATGGTGATAGGTGATGCTGTCAATGGATGGCGTCAGGCCATATTTCAGCATGAGTAGAGCTGTGACGGTCACAATCGTTTCTTTCTGTTCAGCCGTCATTTGATCAGAGTCAAAATCGCCAATATTTTCGATTGCTATGACAACCGCTTCTATCCTGTGCATTATCTCTTTATTCTTCAGGCCGAAGGAGCCCTCTGGTGCTAAATCAAATGGCCGTCCGACAGCCACCGTTCCATCCGGGAATGTGGTCAGCTGCTGGCTGATCATCTTCCACTTCATTCCGCTGACATGATACTCCTCCATCCCCTTCATAATCGCAAAATGATTCTTGCCATTGAACTGCTTGTAGGATGGCCTGTAGGTGTGATGCTGCTGAACCTGGGCCACTTTTCGTTTGAATTTGTGATTGAAAATCCATTCCTGGAATTCCTCTCTTGTCATAAGGACAAACTTGCCATCCATAGCCATTTTCTCAGGTGCAATTTTTATCTTTTGCCCCGCATGTAACGCATCGGAGGACAGTCCATTTGTTTCCCTGATAATCTGTATACTTGAATCATATTTATCCGCCAGCCCCCAGAGTGTATCTCCTGGAGCCACGTTATGAAAGATTGGGACACGCAGTTTTTGCCCAGCAATTAGTCTGTCTGACTGCAGGCCGTTATATCGTTTTATGTCCCCTTCTGCTGATCCATATTTTTTAGCGATGATTTTCAGGGTATCCCCCTTCTTTACTTCATAGATATGGCTCGGGCTGTTTTCGGCATGTGCAGTGCTCCCAATTATTTGACAGAATACTGCGAGACTGAGGAAAAAAATCATGCATTTTTTCATACTGAATGTCCTTTCCATCCGGTTTTTAATATTTTTGTATAACGAATGAAAATTATCCTCTCTTTTTGGCATGATAATGAAAACCGCAGGGTATTTTCTATAGCAGGTAAAAACGAAAGGTGTGTATCAGCATGAATAATTTCTTCTCAGAGATCTGTGTGCCCATTCAGACTCCATTTGGATTTAAACCGGCTGAACAAGAACCATTTGATTTTACGTTCGACCGGAAAGACGTCTTTATCGACTGCCAGATCGAAAAGGATGGGCAGGTATATGACATCAGCCAGGATGACAATGGCCAGTGGTATTTATTCAAGTCATTTGGATGTGATTCTCTTGATGAACTTAAGCTTTCCAGGCAGATTTTCAGACCGCCCTATTTACATAACGAGAATTTGCCTCTAGTGGATTTAATGGAGGGAGCTGATATTCATCCTCTTTATGAAGGCCATGACAAAGCCTACGGCCATGCACTGGCTCTTACTGATAATCTCTCATCTGTTCCCGCTTTCCGGCAGGCAAGACTGGCAAATTATGATGGCTCTGATGACCCCACCATTATAAAAAGAATTCATTATATCCAAAACGAATACAAAGAAGAAAGCACCCGGTTTATTTCCGGCTTTGAAACACGTTCTTTTGCAACGCTTACAGAGAATGAATATTATGCACGAGAAATTCACCTGCCGAAAAATGCACGAACCTATTTGAAGCTTTTTGTTTACTTTTCCAGATATGGCAGACTTCCTTCACAGCAGATGATGCCGCGTTTCCTGGCCAATTTATGGGCTTCTGCACAGACCTTGAATACTTCAGCCAATTCTGCCCTCTATAAAATGGAAGAAATAGAAGCACAATAGGGCCGCTCCTCCTAATCCCAGCGGGCCCCTCCATTTTAACCGGATGTCCCCATTTCTTTTATTGAAACATCAATGATGAATTTTACCGGTACCTCGCTAAACGTGGCATCCCAATTATTTTTAACCTTATTCTACTCTTGAGGGTAGCTGATTTGAAGGCTTTTTCCAAATCCGAGCACATCCATTTTATACTCTTTCTGCGTTTTCTCTAATACCTTTTCCGCCAGACGCCTAATCTCTTTTTCCGTAGCTTTCTCTGCTTTTTTCATGTTCTTTTCGTCAAATGACTTTCTGTTAATATCCCATTGCTCCGCTATACGCCCCTCCGTTTCAATTTTAACCGTGAACGAAATCGACCCTTTATTTACTGAAGGCTTAATTTTACTTTTCATTGACATACTTTCATACACAATGGGCTGGCGGGTCTCTTCATCGTAGCTATTTACAAGCCCGCCTTTTCCTTTCCCTTTTATCCAGGTCACGCCTTCAACCTCTTTATCGTCCAGAAATGCACGGAGGGTTTTCGTTTTTCCATCAATCATAGCAGCGCCTGAAAGCTTTCTGCCGTTCTTTTCTGCCGCAACGGACTGTAAAAGAAAGCTATTTCCTGAATTCAGCAGCCCTTCTATTTTAGCCATTGGCATATGTGTAAGGATTTTCGTGGTTCGATCCGCACCCTGTATCATTTCAACAAGCTGGATTGCAGGTATTACAGTGGGTTCGGCTGATTCCAGGGTTTTACTCGCATTTCCTTCAGCAATAACAAAAAGGGTACTTGGACGTAATTCCTGTTCCCGGCGAAAAAAATCAAGCACCTGTTCAAGATTGTAGCTGCGGGCAAGTTCTTCACCAAGAACGACGATTTTTGCATGTTCACCAAAAGCACGTTTGTCAGATTGCAGAACCATATTTCTTAAAGCTGGTATAACCGCATCGCCTGTTTCGGTTATATTTTTATAGGGTCTCACTTGTGCTTGCCCGCCATTTGTGGCATTATTGGCTGTCTCTGCCGTAACCAGCTGATTCGTCAGCTTGAAAACATTGCCAGTATCCTGTTCATTGGTTTCCAAATCAACTGCCGTAGCTATGATCAGGCCAAGGTCCTCAATTTCTTTGCTGCTCCAGCAGCCAGTTAATGTAATGAAGACTAGGGTCAAAGTTAAAAAAAGTTGTACAGCCTGTTTTCGCCTCATGCTTTAACACCCTTTATTTTTGAAATGATAAGCAGAACGAAGGGCAATAAAACAAATAATAAAAAGGCGGTGATTCCAATCATGTCGCCCATCGCAAAAACTTCATTCATGTTGCGCGGAATCATGCCCATCAGGTAGATAACAGGCAGAAGGGCAAATTGAATGGGTCCGATCTTCTTTTTTGAGATTTGTGCAAGGCCCAGGGAAGCGGCATAAAAAGTGATGGTGAAGGTGGTAAAGATCTGCATGATCCAAATAATCAGCAATAAAGACTCAAATCGTTCGAAAATGAGGCCTTGAATTTCAAAACTTCTAATCAGATCGATCGTTGGCCAGGTTTTTGTTACTACTCCATCTACAGACAGCGCTCCTATAACCATCACCACTGTCATCAAATAAAAGCACATCGAAGTTCCCGTCCCAATTAAGACAACCTTTACTGCCTGTGATGGCTTATCCATAAATGCAACAATAATAAGCATAATTTCAATTCCCAAAAATGCGAAAACGGTTGTACCCACACCTTTTACCAGAGGCATTATACCTGAACCTAAAACGGGACGGAGGTTATCCAGTTCAAAGATCCCAAAACTCATGCTGATGACAATCAAAAAGATGATGACCGTAATCGGAAGAATCAGCTCAAATAACCGGGCAATGGGATCAATGCCGCCAGAGATCAGGTAAAGCCCTATCCACATAAAAGGCATAATGATGGCCCAAATCGGAGTGCCTTCAAGCAAAAATAAACTGGTTACCTCTGAAAGTACCCTTACCTCATACGCAGCCAGGCTAAAAAAATAAATGACCATGAGCAAACTGAGAAAAATGCCTGCCCATTTGCCTGCAATTTCCTGACTGTATTTATAAAAGGTTCTGCCAGGATATCTTTGACTGAGCTTTACGATGATAACGCCTGCACACATAGCCAAAAGGCCCCCCAGAATAACGGTTATCCAAACATCAGGCGAGTTTATTTTTTCTGCAGCAGTTCGCGGAAGCGTAAGTATGCCTGCAGCAAGAATATAATTAACCAGTATGACTGCTGCTTGTACACTTGATAGCTTTTCCTTGGAACCGATTTTCAAGCAAATGACCTCCTGTGAATCAGATTAGCCTTTCCTGCCGGGATCTTTTGGACTAAGCATACTTGGCCTTTGTTTCAATACTTTTAACGGAAAACGTATGATAAAGTCCTTCCAGTCGCTTAGACGATATGGGACCGCCAGGCTGATATAGGGAACACCAAAGCTTTTGAGCTTGACTAAATGGCTGCTGAGCAAAAGGAAAAACAAAATCACTCCATACAACCCAAACACAGCAGCAAAAAACATACATCCAAATCGAAGGTAGCGCAGGGAAATCCCCAGGCTGTATTCCGGAATAGCAAAGGATGAAATAGCAGTAACCGCAACGACAATAACCATAATCGGGCTGACAATGCCGGCTGAAACTGCTGCCTCTCCAATAATTAAAGCACCGACAATGCCGATTGCAGGACCAATCGGCTTCGGCAATCTAAGCCCGGCCTCACGAAGAATTTCAATGGCCACCTCCATGATCAGAGCTTCTATTATGGAAGGAAATGGCACTCCATCTCTGGTGCCGATTAGGGACATAGCTAATTTAGTCGGAATCAGACCCTGATGGAACGATACGAAAGCGATGTAAAGTGCCGGCCCAAAAAGCGAAACAAAGATCGCAACAAAACGCAATAATCGAATGAGTGAGCCGGAAACCCACCGTTCATAATAATCCTCAGAAGCTTGAAGCATCATGCTGAATGTGACAGGAACCAGGAGTGCAAATGGGGTGCCATCAAGGAGAATGGCCACTCTTCCTTCCATTAGAGCAGCCATTACCCTATCAGGCCGTTCCGTATTCTGCACCTGGGGAAATGGACTAATGTAATTGTCCTCTATAAGCTGTTCGACATACCCTGATTCCATCACATGGTCGATGTCAATTTCCCTGATTCTTGTTTTTACTTCCTCAACAATGGATGGATTTGCAATATCTTCAATATAAGCAACAATAAGATCCTTTTTGGTGCGCTTTCCTACAATGAACTTGGAGAACGTAAGCTTAGGTCCGCCATTCTTCCGCAAAAGAGCTGTGTTATCACAAAGGTTTTCATTAAAGCCTTCACGAGGCCCTCTGACAGCCTGCTCGGAAACAGGCTCTTCAATACTTCGTGTTTTCCCCTTTGCTGTTCCTAACACAAGCATCTCTGAGGAACCATCCAGGAGAAGAACAGCAAAGCCCTTAAATATATGCGGTATCGTTTCATTTATCCTGGCGGCTGTTTGAACATCGCTAAGGAAAAGAATATGTTTTTTTATATTATCAATGGTATATCTCTTTTTTTCATCAAGCCGGCCATCATGCTGTATATCTGTAAACCCATGCATTAGCGACTTTATGATATATTTATCAATCAGATCTTTATCAGAAAGGCCTTCAACAAAAATCAGTACGCCTTGAACATTTGTAAGCCCAAGATTGAACCCGCGAAAATGGACGTCTGAATTATGGCCGATTTCTTTTTTAAATGCCTCCAGATCCCTTTGTAAATCACCAGATAGTCTGTCCGGAACTTCATTTTCATTCATCATGTCATGAATGGTTCTGGTTTTTAATGGTTTCTTTCTTACCCGGAAGATCTTCATTTTGGCGAACCATCCTTTGAAGGCCCAATTTTCCTGAAGAATGCTGAAATTCCTAGTGGTACAATCAGGACGGCAAAACTCTGCAAATATATCTCCCATTCAGGCAGATGGGAAATGACGGTTTTCCACATTTTACTCACCCTTTAAATTACCTAAAATATACTGCATTATGTAGTTAGGCTTCCACTTCTTGCCTATAAACATCCATTCAAATATCTTTTTTTCAGGCAGGCACCCTGTTTCGCCACAAAGAGCCATTTTCCGACCTTCCGGCGCAGGAAAAGTCTAATCCTGCGCTTTCCCGAGAAATATACAATGTTGATAAAGCGCTTACAATGCTGAAAAGCATAGATTTGGGAGAGTTGAAAACAAAAAAAGCAGGGAAATCATTTCCCCGCTCATTTGCCGTCCGTTATTTGTTTTAATATTTCATAGGAACGCTTTTGTTTTTCTTCATCATAGATATAAGATACCGCCATGATTTCATCCACATTATACATACTCTGGAACTGCTCCAGCTGCCCTTTAACTGTTTCTTTGCTGCCCATCAGGGTCACGCTTGACATTCCCTCTGCCGCTTCCTTCTCCATTGGGTTCCAGATAGAATCCAGGTCCTCCACCGGAGGGCTCAATTTCATGGAAGTTCCTCTGACCACGTTCAGGAAGAACTGTTTCATCGTCGTTGACAGGTATTCAGCTTCCTCATCCGTTTCTGCCGCAATGACATTTAAGCAGACCATCATATATGGTTTATCCAGAAATTGTGAAGGCTTAAAGTTGGCACGGTAAATCCGGATGGCGTCCTCCATCCATCTTGGAGCAAAGTGTGAAGCAAATACATAAGGAAGCCCCAGCTCAGCAGCCAAATACGCTGAATCTGTCGAAGAACCAAGAATATAAATGGGAATGTTTGTTTCAACCCCCGGGTGTGCTTTCACATAGCTCTGCTCCTCTAAAGGGCCAAAGTATGTCAGCAGCTGCTTCACATCCTCAGGGAATGTATAAACAGAGTCATTCTTTGAACGGCGAAGCGCATTAGCTGTCATCATATCCGTGCCAGGTGCCCTTCCAAGTCCCAAATCGACCCGATCCGGATAAATAGTTGCCATCGTTCCGAATTGCTCAGCAACCACTAATGGTGCATGATTCGGCAGCATAATTCCACCGGAGCCAACGCGGATCTTCTTTGTATGCTCCAAGGCATGCTTTATTAAAATGGCAGTAGCAGAGCTGACCAGTGTAGGGGTATTATGATGCTCCGCAATCCAATAGCGCTCGTAGCCCATCTCCTCTGTTGCCTGAGCCAGATCAACAAGATCCTCGATTGCCTGCCTGCTGTCCTTCCCTTCCCTGATAGGTGCCAGGTTCAAAACAGAAACAGGTATTTGTATATTCGTCATTTTATGATCTCCTTTGTGAAGAATTGATTTTATTTTAACAACCGAAATAAATTAAGGAAACTTTAATGCTTAGTGTGAGCAGAATTCATGAAAAGCTGTGGTTTTATGAGGAGTTTCTGCAATGGAGTGGGAAGATATCAATTTAACCGCCAGTGCTTAATACAAAAAATCCAGCCCCCTGCTGTAAGGGACTGGCTATCAGCTTACTCTTAATGGTTCTTCACTTTCAACAGAATCACTGGTTTTTGCCGGTTTTTTCTTATTCAATGCCAGCAGCAGAATCATGCCAAAGATACAGGCAGTACCCGCCCATTGAAACATACCGAATGGTTCGTTCAGCCAGAGTACCGTAGTAAACACTGCGGCCAGCGGCTCCAGGCTGCTTAATAGGCTGGTTTCTGATGGAGACAGCGTTTGGAGACTTTCAATATAAAACCAAAACGCCAGCATCGTCCCAAAAATAATAACGAAAACCAAGTACAGGTATGCTTCAGCCGTTAAGCTGCCGAACTCCATTTTCCAAGGGGGATGGATGAAGCTCAATGCTGTTCCGCCAATCACCATCGCCCAGCCAACCACCACTAGGGAATCATACTCCTTAAGCAGCGGGATGGCATATAACGTATAAAATGCCAGTGCCACGCCGGATAGAATTCCCCATACAATCGCAGGTGACGGTACGGACAGCTGGGAAACAGAACCATTGGTCAATAACAGAAAGCATCCCGCTAAAGCAAGGGAAACGGTCACCATGTCCTGTCTGGTAAACACGGTCTGCTTTCGCAGGACCAGATAAATGATAATCATAGCCGGTGCCAAATATTGAAGCAGCGTGGCCACAGCCGCATTGCCATGATGAATGGATGCCATATAGGTATACTGTACACCCAGCATTCCCGCCAATCCAAAAATCAGCAGCATACCAGCTGCTTTTTTATTCTTCCACACACCAAACACCTGTGAGCGATCTTTGAGTGAAAATTGGACGGCCAAAAGAAGAACACCAGCAATCAGAAGCCGGGCTGTGACAAGCCAATCAACAGATATTCCAAATTCCTGAAAGAGCTTTTGGGCAACTGTCCCGCCAACTCCCCAGAATGAAGCTCCAAATATAACGAGCAGTAAGCCCGTAGTCCTTGAACGTCCTTTCATGTGCGAAGCCACCTTAAATATAATAATAGTGTTATAATAAACCAAATTAATTGATAAAAATAGCTAGATATCATAAAAAAATATAACAATATTGAGGTGGCTTTTATGCAGATTACAGATTTTGAAGTGGATGAAAGCCTGAAGGAAATGACGAAACACAGGACGGTGGTCATCCCTGTTGCCTGCTACGAAACGAAAATTGCAGATAATATCCATGGAAAAATCCCCTTGCACTGGCATGAGGAAATTCAATTTCTCCTGACACTCAAAGGCGACGCCCTGGTTCAGGTCAATGAGGAAAAATTTTCGGTTAAAGAAGGAGACTGCCTTTTCATTAATAGCGGATGTCTTCATTCGGCCCAGGATATTAGCGGTGATTGCGTTTACCTTTGTTTAAATGTATCCCCTCATTTCCTGCTTCCCCAGGAACTATTCAGCAGCTATGTTACTCCATATATTTCAGCCGCCAATCTATCATACCTCGTTCTGGACGGGTGCAAGGAATGGGGGAAAAATATAGTAGACAGCATACTTGAAATCAGGGACTTAATTCATGAGAGTCCGCCATTTTATGAGATGGACATTGCCTGTCTGCTTGCACATATTTGGCAGCAGTTAATCAGGAACGGATTCCAGCTGGAACACACCCGGACTGAGGGTGAAAAACACAAGCGGATGAAGGAAATGCTGAATTGGATCCATGAGCATTATGCTGAAAAAGTCACCCTCAGCGATATTGCCAAAGCCGGCAGACTGAGCAAATCGGAATGCTGCAGATATTTTAAAAAGATACTAAAGACCACACCCATTCATTACCTGACTCAGCACCGCCTGCAAAAAAGCCTTCCCCTGCTTCAGGAGCCAGACTCGAATGTTACAGAAGTTGCCTATAAAGTAGGCTTCAACAGCAGCAGCTACTTTATTGAAAAATTCCGCATGACGATGAATATGACACCTTTAGCGTATAAAAAGAAGCGGAACTGAGGTCAGGAAATCGCCAAAGATGGCCCGAACCTTTCCTGGACATGGGGTGAAATCCGGCAATCTAAACTGATAAGATACTCGGCCATGCTTCCCTGAAAAACAACATCTACATTTTCCAGTTCCATAAACTCATGCGGCATAACAAGCGAGGGCGGTTTAGATAATTGGACAATTTCACATCCCTGCAGGACTGTTGCTACAAACTGAGAGCAAAAAAAAGCCTTTTTTCTTGAAAGCTGTTTATTAAACATAATGGCAAAAAGGCCAAGGAGGTTATAATTGTAGTCTTGTTTTTTAGATTCTATCTTATTTATGAGTGCTTTAAGCCTGCTGTGCTGTTCATCTGTAACAGAACAGCTAATAACGGTACATCTGGAGTTGCTAAAAAGTTCACCTCTGGTATTTTCTTGAACAAAACCGCCTATGAATGGATTTTTCGCCGTTTTCCTGCCAAAACTGTACACTTCTTTCAATTCTGGATCAAGTGAGATAGAAGCATGATTATAAGACTTTTTGGTGTACAGCTTAATAAGCCGCGTGAATAACGTTCCGGTATCCGTAAGGAGTATATAGATTTTTTGGTTAGACATAACGCATCTCCTTATCAAAAATATGAATATACTTTTATGATATAGAGATGCGTATTTTAGATTAAGAAGCCTGCGCTGTATTTGGAGATAGGTCTTGAGGCTTAGGGGTAATGGGGGTGGTTGGGACACTATGTTAAGTTAGGACTCTGATTGCCTCTTTTCCCCTTCTTGTGTTCAAAGTTGGCTCAGGTTCTGACTCTAGTTGACTCTTTTCTCTTTTTTGGTCAGAAGTTGGACCAGGTTCTGACTCTAGTTGCCTCTTTTCTCTTTTTTGTGTCCAAAGTTGGCTCAGGTTCTGACTCTAGTTGACTCTTTTCTCTTTTTTGTGTCAGAAGTTGGACCAGGTTCCGACTCTACCTGTCTCTTTTCTCCTTCCTGTGTCAGAAGTTGGCCTAGGTTCTGACTCTACCTGTCTCTTTTCTCCTTCCTGTGTCAGAAGGTGGACCAGGTTCTGACTCTACCTGCCTCTTTTCCCTTTCTTGTGTCAGAAGGTGCTTCAGGTTCTGACTCTACCTGCCTCTTTTCTCTTTTTTGTGTCAGAAGTTGGACCAGGTTCTGACTCTAGATGACTCTTTTCTCTTTTTTGTGTCCAAAGTTGGCTCAGGTTCTGACTCTAGTTGACTCTTTTCTCTTTTTTGTGTCAGAAGTTGGACCAGGTTCCGACTCTAGTTGACTCTTTTCTCCTTCCTGTGTCAGAAGGTGCTTCCGGTTCTGACTCTAGTTGCCTCTTTTCCCCTTCTTGTGTTCAAAGTTGGCTCAGGTTCTGACTCTACCTGCCTCTTTTCTCTTTTTTGTGTCAGAAGTTGGACCTGGTTCTGACTCTACCTGCCTCTTTTCCCCTTCCTGTGTCAGAAGGTGCTTCCGGCGAGCACTCTACCTGCCTCTTTTCTCCTTCCTGTGTCAAAAGGTGGCCCGGTCTATGACTCTGCCACCCCCAAACCCGCCATCTCTATCAGAAGCTGCACTCACCCAGCCCCATAAAAAAAGAGCATGCCCACAAAGGACATGCCCCTCACTCACTCCGGCATATTCAGCCGAGGGAAAAACTCTTTCACTAAAAATATCCCAAATGGCACTGTAAAAATAGCCAGCAAAAAGCCGCCAGTAAACAGCAGGCCAATGCTGAATAAAAGGATGATGATGCCAAACCATGCTGCGAATGAAGAGAGCGTGTACTCATACATCCAGCCCAGGAAGGTGAAGGTTCTCCCAAGGAACTCTTTTTTCTCGCCTGCTTTTTTCACATGAATCATGGTTAAGATAAAGCTCCAAAGCAATAGCAAGGGAAGTCCCCCTACTAGTAAATAGCCAAAAAGTTTCATGCGTCTCCTCCAAAGATTACTCCATAAATCTCATTAAGTCCCCATGTACAATATCATCGGAGAATCCAAGTTCTTTTCTGGAGATATCCATTAAGGGTTCACAGCCCGTAATATCTGTTTCTTCTTCCGATTCGGTTTTATAGCATTTTCCGGATTTGTATAAATACTCTTCAGCTATGAAACTTCCATCCCGGAAGGTAACAGGATGCTGGGGATCCCTGGTAAACAGGTTCTGTCCGAAGCTGAAATTATCTTCAGCACTTATGCCGAGCAGGTGAAGAATGGTTGCCCTGATATCGATTTCTCCGCCAACATTGGAGAACGTTTTACCGCCCTCAAGACCCGGCACATGAATAATCAGCGGCACACTCTGCAGCTTCATGCGGTTAACCATCGTATCTTCCTGGCCCAGCAGCTCAATCACGCCATGCTCATATTTGTCTGAGATGCCATAATGGTCGCCGTACAGGACGAACATTGTATTTTCATAGAGTCCGCTCTTTTTTAAATCCTGGAAGAACGTTTTAATGGCTTCATCCTGGTATCTGACGGTTGTGACATAGCGGTTGACCACTGTTTCACTGGTATTGGCCTCAGAGATAAACTGATCTTCCTCCTCCAGCAAAAACGGAAAATGGTTTGTTAATGTAATAAACCTTGCATAGAAAGGCTTTTGCAGTTCCTCCAGATGCTGAATGGATTGCTGGAAAAATGGGATATCCTTAATCCCGTAATTCACAGAGTTCTCAGCACTGACCATATAATCTGCTTTTGAGAAATAACGATTATAGCCTAAAGAATCATACATGGTCTCCCGGTTCCAGAATGAAGCGTCATTCCCGTGGAAAACGGCTGAGTAGTAGTCCTTCTCGGCTAAAATATGGGGCAGGCTCCGATAGGTATTGCCAGGTTTTCGGACAAATGCCGAGCCGCTCGACAACGGATATAAGCCTGTATCTACCATGAATTCCGAATCGGACGTCTTGCCCTGTGCTGTCTGATCATAGATCCGGCTGAAATAGAAGCTGTCTTCTATCAGGGAATTAAGGAAAGGGGTTATTTCCTGGCCGTTCACCTTCTGGTTGATCACAAAATTCTGCGTGGACTCCATGCTGATCAGAACGACATTCATCCCTTTTGCGGCACCAAAGTAATCCGATTGCTTTTCTTCGTGGGATTGAACATAATCAGCCGAAGCCTTAGCGTCGGTCGCGCTCGCAAAAACGCGGTTAAGCGGGGTTGCAGCAGCAATGCCGATATCATAAAGATGATACTGATACAAGCCAATATGCTTCACAAGCTGCTGGCGATTATAGGATTCCGAGAATAAATGAGGCACCTTCACCATCCCGAGAGTAATGGTGATCAGAACAAACATTAGACTGACTGCACCGTAAAGCCTTTTTGATTTATTTTCAGCCTTCACGCCTCCTGATTTCCTTTTTACATAAAACAGCCAAAAAATAGCCAGATCCACCAATAACAGAAGATCCCATGGACTAATCAATTCAAAAGTACTCGGTCCAATCCCTCCAACATTTTTGAACTGAAAAAGGATCGGAACGGTTACAAAATCTGTATAGAAACGATAATATAGAAGATCGCCAAAAAGAATGCCGGTCAGAACGGCCATCACTGCAAAAATTGCTCCCGGTTTGACCTTCCGCTTAAAATAGAAAGGGATTCCGAGAATGACCATGATGGCACCAATCGGGCTTAAAGTCATAAATAAAACATCGGTCCAGTTCTCAGGGTGCATATTGAATCCAATAAAGGAGACAGCAACTGTCTTGATCCAGATCAGGATGACGGCAGCCGTAATCGGTGAAAGCTTGTTAAATAGCTTCATAATCATACCGCTTTTCAGACTGTTTTTTAATTATGTCTGCCATCATTTCGATAGCTGTCATGACCTTCTCTTCTTCCTGTGCCCCCATAAGTGCCACCTGAACCCAATTCCTTTCAAGCAGGTACCCGCTTTCATAGCTTAAAAGGATGCCTTTCTGTCTGCATAAGTCGCCAAATTCCCTGCTGGATATGCCCTCCGGCAAATGGACAGTAAGGATGCCCGGTGAATAATCGTCCCCGCCCAGAACGGTGAAGCCCTTCTCCTCCAGTACTTCTCTAACTTTTACAGATATTCGTGCTATTTTCTCATAATCTATCAGCTTTACACTCTCTTTTAATGCGTTAACCAGATTGGAAGAATGGGTGTATGGGATGCTTTCATGGTCCTCATACATCTTTAAATCCAGGTATCTGGGAACACTTCTATTCCCCTTAAATCTGTCTCTATGGAACACGATCGCAAGGCCAGGATATGAGCCAAATCCTTTTCCGCTTACAGTGGATGCCATATAAATTTTCTCAAGATTAAGCGGAACGATCCCTGCTGTACTGCATGCGTCCACGCAAAGCTCGGCACCATGCTTCTCACATATTTCTTGAATTCCGCTGATATCAAATAAATATCCGGTCGAGGTTTCACAGTGGACAGTCCAGACCCATTTTATAGAAAGATTTTCTTTCAGCATGAAGGCAATTTCTTCATGCTGAATCGGCTCATTCCAGTCCTTTTCAATCGTCTGAAAAGATAACTGAAATCTTCTGGCGTGATCAATGAGACGATAGCCAAATTCACCATTGGCCAGGATCAGCCCATTCCCCTCCAAGTTTTTCAGCTGGGCAGCGACAAGATCGTTGGATAGTGTTCCGGTCCCAACAATTACCTGCGCGCAGGAGGCACCGGTCATACTGCATAATTGTGCACGCAGCTCCTTCAAGCCCTGGATAAAATCATGATTGCGATGAGAGACGGCTTCCTTGGCAAAAGCTCTTTTCACATTCTCATGAATAGGAACCGGTCCAGGTAAAAAAGAGTGCTCAGAGTTTCTGGCCATTAAGCGTTTAAAGACCTTTGTGGAACGTTCGAAATTCTCTTTTGTTAAGTACATGGGCTGAAACTGGGCTCCTTCTTCTCCTGTCAGAGGGCCAAACGGCAAAAAGCCGATCCGCTTATATAATTTCAGCTGCCTCACAGTCCCAGATATCAGTGCCATCGTATAATTTTGTTCAAGACAAAGCTCAACAAGCTTTTCACAAAGCTGATAAAAGACTCGGCTGCTGCGGTATTCTTTCTTGACTGACAGCAGGCGTACCTCGCAAAATTCCCCTTTAACAGGCAAGTATTCTTCGAGATTGGGAAGTTTATAGTCTAGCGAAAACGGCCTTTTCGCACGGATGGCGATCATTCCTGCCACTTCATTGCCAGCCTTGGCAATCACATATGTATTTTCTTCATGGAATTTATCTATTAATTCCTGATTTTCATTTTGCTTATGCTGCGGAATTTCTTCCACAAATGTCTGATAGTTCAGCTGATGGATTTGTTTAAATTCATCAGGTTCAGCTGCGATTTTGCAGATAATATTCATAGTTTACCTCCTATGTTTAGGCATGATGAAATTTGTATGGGAAAGCAGAACGATAATTAGCATCACAGACAGGCCTGCCGCAATAATGAATGAATCCCCAATCATCCATGCTGCAATGGGAATAGAAGATATGGAGATTAAACCGGATAATGTATATTTCCGAATAACTGCGTACATGATTCCCATTACGGCAGCCATGATGGCAATCGTTAGCGGCTCCATAAACAAGGCAGAAGCCAGATAGACAACCACTCCTTTTCCGCCGCGAAAACCGATCTGAATAGGAAAAAGATGGCCCAGCAAAACGCAAACAGCGCTAAGAATGAATACAGCATCACCCTCAAAAAAGAGTCCAGCTGCATATAATGCTCCCCAGGTCTTTCCCGCATCCACTGCAATGGTCAGCAAAAACCCGCTCTTCCCGAGCGCTCTTCCGGCATTCGTAGCTCCTGCATTCCCGCTCCCTATATACCTTATATCCTCTTTCGCTAAATATTTAACCACATAATAAGCTCCTGTTATACACCCCAATGCGTATGAAAGGATCATAACGATCAGAGCGGACCAAACATCATCGATCATATACACCTACCCCGCCTCTACTAATTAAACGATCAAAAAGGGTAAAAAGTTTCATATACTTACAAATTTACAATCAGTTTTTTCTTGAATCTCACCTAATTTTACCATTAAACAACCAATATACCAGAGTCATAAATCATAAATCGCTATTTTATGGCATCTCTAAATTTTCAGTAATAATAAATTTTTGTGTTGACATTGTTTAGCATTCGCATATAATTTGCATTAAGGCAAAACTTTTTAATATATCCATAAATCTTGTCCATATGACGTTAAATTGCGTTATGACAATTAATTTGAATATGTTTAAATTTAGAAAATACAGGAGGATAAAAAATGAAGGATCCAGCGATCAGCATACAGGATTTGCATGTCTCCTATTTTGGAAATGAAGCGGTCACAGGAGTCAGCTTATCGGTAGATACCGGCAATCTGGTGGGCATCATCGGTCCGAATGGCGCAGGTAAATCAACTTTTCTAAAAGCCATGCTTAATCTCATACCAAAGGATAAAGGCGCAGTTAAAGTGCTGGGAAGACCCATCACGGAAGTACGCAAAAGCATCGCCTATGTCCCGCAGCGGAATGACATAGACTGGGATTTCCCCATCACGGTTCTGGATGCCGTTCTGATTGGGACCTACCCCCATCTAAAACTGTTCCGCCGGCCGAAGAAGAAGGATAAAGAATGGGCCATGGAATGCCTTCAGCGGGTCGGCATGCAGGACTTCAGCAAAAGACAAATCGGCGAACTGTCAGGCGGCCAGCAGCAGAGAGTTTTTCTTGCGAGAGCCCTTGCCCAGAAAGCGGAACTGTTTTTCCTCGATGAGCCGTTTGTCGGGGTCGACGTATCGAGCGAGGAAACGATTGTGAACATTTTGAAGGAGCTGTGCAGTCAGGGAAAAACGGTGATAGTCGTCCACCATGATTTAAGCAAGGCGAACGATTATTTCAATCAGTTAATCCTGCTGAATAAGGAATTGATCAGCTTCGGGACGGTTGAAGAGGTCTTTAAACCGGAAGTAATTGCAAAAGCCTATCAGGGGCAATTTGCATTTATGAAAGAGATTGGGGTGTCATTATAATGGCTTTTATCGAAGCGGTAATGCAATATGGTTTTCTGCAAAAGGCGCTATTAACCTCGATTATGGTCGGAATTATCTGCGGAGTGATTGGCTGTTTTATTATCCTGAGAGGAATGGCCCTCATGGGGGATGCCATTTCACATGCCGTCCTTCCAGGTGTCGCAATATCGTATATGCTCGGTGTTAACTTCTTCTTCGGGGCTGTAATCAGCGGTGTCATCACGGCGATCGCTATCGGGTTCGTCTCGCAAAACAGCCGGATAAAGCATGATACGTCCATTGGCATTATGTTCACTGCTGCCTTTGCTTCAGGAATCATCATTATTACGATGCTGAAAAGCAGTACAGATTTGTATCATATTTTATTCGGGAATGTACTGGCCGTAAGATCATCCGATATGTGGATTACACTTGCCATCAGTCTGATTGTATTGGGGGCTGTTTACCTTTTTTTAAAGGAGTTATTGGTCACATCATTTGACCCGACAATGGGCGCAGCTTACGGTCTGCCTGTCCGTTTTATTCATTATTTCCTGATGACTCTTTTAACAATGGTAACTGTCGCATCCCTCCAAACAGTAGGAATAGTGCTCGTGGTTGCAATGCTGATTACCCCGGCTGCGGCAGCTTATCTGTTAACCGAGCGGCTGTGGGTAATGATCTTCCTGGCGTCCGGCATTGGGGTGATTTCATCCATCACAGGGCTTTACTTTAGCTTCACCTATAACTTAGCTTCTGGGGCAACGATTGTCATATCTTCCACCGTTATTTTCATTCTCGTTTTCTTATTCTCCCCTAAGCATGGGCTAATCTGGAAAACGCTGAAGGTAAAGAAAAAGAGAGCTTCATTAGTGTGATAAAAAAATTTAGGAGGTTATCCCAATGTTTAAAAAAAGCTTCATACTGCTGGCTGCATCCCTTCTATTCCTGTCATTTTTGTCAGCCTGCAGCAGCGAAAAGAGCACCACAGCCAATTCAGATGGAAAAATACAGGTTGTCACTACCTATTCGATTGTGTATGACATTGTAAAAAATGTAGGCGGGGATTTGGTTGAGATTCATAGCCTGGCTCCTATCGGCTCCAATCCCCATGAATATGACCCGCTTCCTGAGGATGTGCAAAAAACAACGGATGCTGATGCTGTATTTTATAACGGCCTGAATCTCGAAGCCGGGAACTCATGGTTTAACAAGCTTATGGAAACCGCCGGAAAAGACGGTGAAGATGCGCCGGTCTTCCTGATGAGCAAAGGTGTTGATGCCAGACACTTAACAACAAAGGGAAAAGAAAGTGAAGAAGACCCTCATGCATGGCTCGACATCCGTAATGGGATCAAATATGCGGAAAATGCCAGAGATGGACTTATAAAAGTAGATCCAGACAATAAAGAAGTTTACGAAAAGAACGCGGAAGAATATATCGCAAAGCTTCAGAAGCTGCATGATGAAGCAGTCGAACAATTTAATAAAATTCCTGAAAACGAACGGGTTCTCGTCACAAGTGAAGGTGCATTTAAATATTTCAGCGAAGCCTACGGTTTCCAGGCAGAATACATCTGGGAAATCAACCAGGAAAACCAGGGAACACCAGAACAAATTACAAGAATTGTAGATATCATCAATGAAAAAGGCATTACAGGATTGTTCCTGGAAACCAGCATTGACGCCAGAAGCATGGAAGCTGTATCCGATGAAACCAATGTACCGATCATGGGAAAAGTGTTTACCGACTCTCTGGCAAAACCGGGTGAAGACGGAGATACGTACATCTCGATGATGGAATGGAATATTAAAACCATTAAAGAAGGCTTGACGAAGTAATTCCAGCAAGCAGGTGAAACATGTGATCCCCATTCGTATTAAAAGATATATTCTTGAAATTTATATCTTACAGGAAGCCCATGGGCATGCAACCATTTCCGGCCTTGCCAAGGTATTAAAGGTCACCGCCTCAGCAGCATCCAAAATGGCCGGAAAGCTTAGAGAGGACGGTTACATATACTTTCAGCCCTATGGAACCGTTACTCTGACAAAACTGGGAAAAGAAATGGGCAAAAAGCTGTTTGAGGATCATCTGGTTTTAATGGAGTTTTACCAATTAATTGGCGTTGAAGACAAACTGATCCGAAATAAGGTCAGTGAAGTTGAAATGCATATGGAAACAGAAGTTATTGAAAAAATTAAGAAATTTATAGAAGAACATAAGAAAAACGCTTGAAGTATTCAGTGAACACTTTCAAGCGTTTTTTGTCTATCAGGCCGTCTTTTTCCACATGTTTTCCATGTTCTCAAGGGTCTTCCCTTTTGTTTCCGGTACAAACTTCCATACAAAGATTGCTGACAGAACACTCATCAATCCATAGAAGCCGTACGTTAAGCCGCCGCTGAATTCCATCATCATCGGATAAGTGGATGAAATGAAATAGTTGGCAGCCCATTGTGCTGCTACAGCGACTGCAACAGCCTGTCCGCGGATTTTGTTCGGGAATATTTCCGAGATCAATACCCAGCAGATTGGACCCCATGACATCATGAAGGATGCTGTGTAAATAATAATGAAAATAAGCGTGCCTATTCCAATGATATTGGAGAAGGCCATCCCTGCAACGCCGAACATCCCGATCGCCATGCCAATGGATCCTGTGATTAATAATGGCTTGCGCCCCCATTTATCTACCGTTAAAATAGCCACGACTGTAAAGACGACATTGATGACACCCATAACAATCGTCTGCAGCATGGACGCATCCTTTGCCGCTCCCATGCTTTCAAAAATACGAGGTGCATAATAGAGGGCCACATTAATTCCGACAAATTGCTGGAATACAGACAGCATTATTCCAATAACAATCACTAATTTTCCATAAGCAAACAGCTTTTCTGCCGGAAGATTGGCAGAGGCTCTGACTGATTTTTTGATTTCTCCCAGGATCGTTTTAGCCTCAGCTGCCCCGTTAATTTTCGTCAGTACATCCAGCGCTTTATTATCCTGGTTTTTAATGGCCAGGTACCGGGGGGTTTCCGGAACCAAAAGCAGGAGAAGACCAAAGGCAAGTGCCGGAATCGCTTCTGAAGCAAACATATACCTCCAGCCAATATCATTGATCCACTCCAATGGCCGGCCACTGGCAATGCCCCAGTTGACAAAGTACACGACAAGCATTCCGAAAATGATCATAAACTGATTAAATGAAACCAGGCGTCCGCGGATATCGGCAGGGGCAATTTCACCGATATACATAGGAACAACGGCTGACGCCAGGCCAACCCCTATTCCGCCAATAATGCGGTAAAGATTAAAGGTCAGCAATAAAGAAATAGTCGGCTCCCCTTTAGTGAAAAATAAAAATTCAGGAAAAGCAGAACCTAAAGCAGATAAGAAGAATAGGACAGCGGCAGCAATCAGTGACTTTTTACGCCCAAACTTTGACGCAAAATAACCGGATATCAAACCGCCAATAATGCAGCCAATTAATGCACTGGAGGTTGTCGCCCCATGTGCCAGCGATCCTAATCCCATGCTTTCAATCAAATAAATTTCCAGTGACTTTTCAGCCCCAGAAATAACAGCCGTATCATATCCAAAGAGCAAACCGCCAATCGCAGCAACCAATGTAAGTGAACCAATATATAGTGAGTTCCGATTCTGTTTCATAGTGTGTAAGACAGATTTGAATAAAATAGAACGCTTACATTTTTACCTGTTACTCAAATCTGTCTATACTCCTTTCTGCTGGTTATTAAACAACGAGAAACTTATAACTGGTCGTTGTTTTGAAGACTTCATTTTTCTCCAATACAATAGAAGGAAAATGTTCATGGTGAACAGCATCAGGCAGACATTGCGTTTCGACGCACAGTCCCAAATGCTTTTTGGACTGCACGCCTCTAATTTGAAAATCGTTTCCAAGCATGTTCGATGTATACAAAACAACACTCGGCCTGTCCGTTGTCACTGCCAGTTTTCGCCCGCTTTCAAAATCCACTAGCGTCAATTCACCTGAGTTTAATTGAAAGGGATGATCATACCCACCGCCCACGAGCAGATTCTGCTGATGGCAAGACTCTACACCCTCTTTAATTTTCTTCCCTGCTCTGAAATCAAACGGAGTATTTCCAACAGGGATGAATTCCCCGGTCGGAATTAAGGTTTCATCAAGCTCGAGAAAGTGATCACTTTTTATGGTCACCTCGTGGTCAAGGATGTCCCTTTTTAAATTTCCGCTCAGGTTAAAATAAGTATGGTTAGTCAGGTCAATAACCGTTTTTTTATCAGATATCGCTTCATAGCTTATGATGAGTTCATTCTCATTGTTCAGAGTATAGTTTACCATCACCTCAAGTGTACCGGGATACCCTTCTTCCCCATCTGGGCTGATATAGAAGAACTGGACGCTCGCTTCATTCAGGCTCTTTTTGGCGGCCGATTCCCAAATGACATTGTAAAAGCCGCCGCTGCCTCCATGAAGCTGATGTTCCCCATCATTCTTTGGCAGCTCGTAATCAACCCCATCAAGAGTAAAAGCAGATCCCGCTATCCTTCCGGCCACCCTTCCGATAATAGCACCGAAAAATGGTGAATGATTGATATACTCTTCAATGGTGTCAAACCCGAGGACCACATTTTCTATATTTCCTTCACGATCAGGAACCGAAATATCCGTGATGATTCCCCCGTATTCGATACACGTTACACTCATTCCATGGTCATTGCTGATGGTATAAGATTTAATACGCTTTCCATTCAAGTTTCCAAAGATACTCTCCGTTATGTTCATGTAAGTCTCCCTCAAGTCCGCTTACTTTTTCCTAAATCCGGCCAGACTCTCATTCAGCTTCCTGGTCTCTGCATAAACTTGTTTGTATAACTGGAAAAGCTCCTGATAATTCTTAACATTTTCAGGTATCGGCGAATACGTTTTTTCGTATGTGATGAACTCATTTGCACAAGCTTCAAGAGATTCGTACCATTGGCATCCGTATGCCGCAAGCATAGCCGCACCTACAGCAGGGCCCTGCTCACTTGAAAGTTTAACAATGGTGCTGTTGAAAATATCAGCCTGTATTTGCAGCCAGGCATCACTTTTGGCTCCTCCGCCGATAGAAATGACGGTATCGATCAGCTTTCCGCTTTCTCTGAAAATTTCAATCGATTCATTTAATGAAAAAGTAATTCCTTCAATAACCGAGCGGACAAAGTCGTTCCGATTATGAGAAGAGTCCATGCCGATAAAGCTGCCACGAATTTGTGAATCCGCATGTGGCGTTCGCTCACCGGCCAGATAAGGTGTAAACAAAAGACCGTTTGATCCAATGGGAACGTCGCTTACACCAGACAGCAGGGAATCAAATGATTCCGTTTCGGCAAATGTATCTTTGAACCAGCTCAAACTATGTCCAGCAGCAAGGGTTACACCCATTGTGTAGTAGGCATTTTCTTCACCATGGTTAAAATAATGGACCTTCCCCTGAAAATCCTTGTCATTCTGTTCTTCATAAGATAAAACAACTCCGGAAGTGCCAATGCTGCACAAGGTCTTGCCTTCAGAAAGAATTCCTGAACCGATCGCACCGCAGGCATTGTCAGCTCCGCCTGCAAATACCTTTGTTTCAGGAGATAACCCGGTCTCCTCAGCAATTTCCGGCTTTAGCGACCCTACAAATTCATGGGATTCAACAAGTGGAGGACAAATATCCACATCTATTCCGGTTAGCCTGCACATCTCCTCACTCCACATTTTCTCGCCAACATCAAGGAGCAAGGTGCCCGCTGCATCGCTATATTCACTATGAATCTTTCCGGTCAGTTTAAAACGGAGATAATCTTTAGGGAGCATAAAGACAGCTGCTTTTTCGAATAGTTCCGCCTCATGCTGCTTCACCCATAGCAATTTAGGCAATGTGAAGCCTTCCAGCGCCGGATTTTTAGTAATTTCCAGGAGACGCTCCTCACCGGCCATCTCATAAATCTGATTACACTGCTCTGTCGTGCGGGTATCATTCCAGAGGATTGCATTGCGCAACACCCTATTCTCTTCATCCAGAAGGACAAGGCCGTGCATTTGGCCTGAAAAACTAATTCCTTCTATATCTTCAGCTCTTCCAGCGAACTGGCCAGTAAGCTCTCTAAGAGCTTCGACTGTTTTATCAATCCATTCGGCCGGATCCTGTTCACTGTAGCCTGACTTTTCATGAATGAGCGGATAGGATTTGGAGACTTCGCTGCAAACTTCTCCCTTTTGATTCATTAGTAGTACTTTTACCGAGCTCGTGCCAAGGTCAACCCCGATTACATATTTCATGATTGATCATCCTTTAGATAATGAAATGTATGCTAAGCTGTGTTTTTAAAAATGTACTGGGACCATATCGGAATCCCAGTACATTTACCTTTTTCTATCAATCTCTTATGCTTTTACACTCGCATAGGCTTCAAGAATGTATTTATTTAAAATCGCTTTTAACTGTTCCTGTCTTCCGGATTTGTTTTCGATCTTTTCAATTCCAAGCGCATATTTCTCAAGTTTATGGAAGTCTGTTTTTCCTTCAACAATGTCAAGGCCAATGCCTTCTGTGTAGCTGCTGTATCTGTCAGTAATGAAGTTGTCTAATACTTTATCATCAATTAAACGCTGAGCCACTTTTGCACCAACCGCAAAGGCATCCATTCCAGCGATATGAGCATAGAACAGGTCCTCAGGATCAAATGAACCTCTTCGCACCTTCGCATCAAAGTTCAGGCCGCCTGTTCCAAGACCGTCATTTTTAAGGATTTCAACCATTGCCAGTGTGGTTGAGTAGATGTCTGTCGGGAATTCGTCCGTATCCCATCCGAGCAGAGTATCTCCCTGGTTGGCATCCACTGAACCAAGCATGCCATTGATGCGTGCTGTGTGCAGTTCATGCTCAAATGTATGACCGGCAAGTGTCGCATGGTTAGCTTCAATATTAAATTTAAAGTAGTCTTTTAAACCGTAAGATTGCAAGAATGCTAAGCTGGTAGCCACATCAAAATCATATTGATGCTTAGTTGGCTCCTTCGGCTTTGGCTCGATCAGGAATTGTGCATCAAATCCAATTTCATTTGCATAATCGATGGCCATATGGAAGAAACGCGCAAGATTATCCTGTTCAAGCTTCATATTTGTATTCAGCAATGTTTCGTAACCTTCGCGGCCGCCCCAGAATACATAGTTTTCAGCGCCAAGCTCCTTGCCGATCTCAAGTCCCTTTTTCACCTTTGCTGCAGCATAAGCGAATACATCAGCATTTGGAGCTGTCGCAGCACCGTGCAGCCAGCGCGGATGTGAGAACATATTAGCGGTATTCCATAGTAGCTTTGTTTTGCTGGATTTCATGTAGTCCTTAATCATACCGGTAATTACATCTAAATTCTTAAACGTTTCTCTTAATGAATCGCCTTCAGGTGCAATATCAGCATCATGGAAGCAGAAGAAAGGAACATTCAGTTTTTCATAGAATTCAAAGGAAGCTTCGACACGTGCCTTCGCCAAATCCATTCCGGAAAATCTGTCATATGAACGAATCATCGTACCTTCTCCGAAAGGGTCATTTCCTTCCGCCGTAAACGTATGCCAGTATGAAACGGCAAAACGCATTAGGTCTTCCATTTTCTTGCCGTTGATCATTTCTTCAGGATTATAATATTTAAAAGACAATGGATTAGTAGAATCTGGACCTTCGTATTTAACTCCGCTTACATTTTCGAAATAGTTCATTTTTCATTCCTCCAGTTTTTACAGATTTTTCTGTGTGTTATCGCTTTCATTTGATTACAAATTGATTTTAACACCATAAACTTAGTTTGTCTATTGAATGAACTAAGTTTTATTTTTATTTTTAATTATGGTATAAATGGAATATGTACTAGACAAAGATATTGAGGATTTGAGGAGAAAATAATGACTTGGAATCAGCAGCTGGTAAAAATGAAAAACAAATCACGCGTCCTGCAGACGATCATCGACCAATCCCCTCTCTCCCGGGCTGATATCTCACAGCATTTGGGACTGACGAAAGGAACCGTTTCCTCATTGGTGAACGAGCTGATCGATGAAAAAATCTGTTCCGAAACAGGGCCAGGCAAATCGAGCGGCGGTCGGCGTCCGGTAATGCTTCTCTTTAATGAGAAAGCCGGATATGCGATTGGAATCGATCTAGGGGTCAATTATATTTTAGGTGTCATAACTGATTTGTCAGGCAATATTGTGAACGAAAACTTGAAGCATATGAATAGCATGAGGTACGAAGAAACCATTCTTGTGATAAAAGAAGTCATCCAATCCCTTGTGGACTCTGCCCCTGACAGCCCCTACGGTGTGGTTGGAATCGGTATTGGAGTGCCAGGAATCGTAAATAAAGAAGGCAGCAATATCCTGCTGGCCCCTAACTTGGGCTGGACAGATATTAATCTAAAAGCAGAAATTGAGTCAGAGTTTCACCTTCCCGTCATCATTGACAACGAAGCGAACGCTGGAGCATACGGGGAAAAGCGATTTGGTGCCGGAAAAAACTATGAAAATCTTATCTATGTAAGTGCTGGAATTGGGATAGGTGTCGGCTTTATTTTACAAAACAGCCTTTACCGGGGAGCTGAAGGATTCTCAGGTGAAATGGGCCATATGGTCATTGATATAGATGGAAAAGAATGCAGCTGCGGCAGCAAAGGCTGCTGGGAATTGTACGCTTCTGAACAGGCATTGCTAAACCAGGCAAAGAACTCCAAACAAGAGGATCTGAACCTGGAGTCATTAATTGACATGGCGGAAGTAGATGAGGAAGTAAAGGATGTGTTCCGTCATATCGGCCGTGGCCTCGGTATTGGCATAAACAATATCATCAATACCTTCAACCCCGAGCAAATCATCATTGGCAATCGCTTAGCCATTGCCAGAGAATTACTATCCGAGTCGATTATGGAAGTTGTCAGGAATCGTTCCTTAAGATTTAATCAGGAAAATGTCAATATTACATTTGCCGAATTAACGATTTATTCAGCAGCACTTGGGGCTTCAGCATATGCTACTGAGAGCTTTTTGAACTCGGATCTGGAGGAGCATTTGAATAAATAGGGTGCGGTGCTTATCCGGTTGATCAAACTCCTGCTGAACTTAAGTAAGTTTCTCATTTCTTAGGAATTTCGAAAAAAAAACACCGGATTATTCACAATTGAATATTCCGGTGTCATACTTAAATAAGTTACATGTTTTTTTACAGTGAAAAGGAGTCACCTTTCCCCTCACTCAAAGCTTTTTTATATACCTTAGAAGCTGCCATTGTGTCAAGAAATCCTACCCCGACAGATTTATAAAAGGTTATTTCACTTGTGTTTTCACGTCCAATTTTTTCCCCGCAAACGATTTCACCAATTTCACCATAAATAAGATCCGTATTCCAATCTCCTTTTTTATGAGGAACAAGGAGATCACCAGCTTCGTGCATGGCTCCTTCCAATGTATCGACCACTACTTTATTACTCCTGATTAGTGTTTGAGCATCGACCTCTTGCATATGTGCCTGATAAGAACCAATAGCGTTAATATGAGTTCCATCCCTCAGTACCGATCCATCAAAAAGAGGTGTTGAGCTTTTTGAGCTGCAGATGACAATATCTGATTGAGCTGCAGCCGCATTGGCATCCGCTTGAATGGAAATGGTCCCCCTCCAATCTGGATACAGCGAATAAATTTCGTCTTTGAACATTTTCGCTCGGTCTAAAGTGCGATTATATAAAATGATGTGTTCAATATCCCTTACGGACATTACAGCTTCAATTTGGCCATATGCTTGTGCTCCACACCCTAAAACTGAACAGACTTTCGCATCCTTCCGAGCTAAATATTTCGTTGCAGCTCCACTTGAAGCACCGGTTCTTAAAACCGTCAAGTAGCTGGCATCCATTAAGGCAACATGCTCGCCAGTCCTTGCATCAGTCAGCAGAATCACTCCCTGCAGAACCGGTTTGCCCCTGCCTGAATTATGCGGGAAAATACTTACAACTTTAACGGCTGTATAATTTTCCGGTTCAATATAGGAAGGCATGTATAATGTTTCTGCTTCGTATTTTGAATGCGGGACAGACATCCTTACAGGTGTTAAAGTTTTATTTCTGTAACCATAAAAAAAGGCCTTCTCAACATCCTGAATACACTCTTCCATTGAATACAATTCTTTTATGGTCTCTTTATTGATCAATAACATAGGAAATCACTCCAATATGAAATTTTCATATATTTGTATATTAAATGGATTGCTTTTCGCCGCAGCTCCTTCCATTTCTACATATTGACAGTTTTAGTTTGAGTGCTAAGTGCCTTCTTAGCAGAAAACCTGTCCAGTCTAAACGGAGTTAAATCAATATCTGACATTCCCTTTGTTATGAGGTCACATATAACACTCCCAGTTGATAATGCCATGGAAATTCCACTCATTGCATGGCCGGATGCGATAAATAAATTATTCAGCGAAGGTGTTTTTCCAATAATAGGCAATCCATCAGGAGTCATAGGCCGCATTCCGCACCACGCCTGTTCTTCTCCGTGAATAGACTCCCTCAAATATTGAGCAGCAGAACTCTTTAAACTATCAATTCGACGCTGATCCAGATTAGTATTAAGGCCAGATAGTTCCATGGTTCCTCCAATTCTTACAGAATCATGAAAAGGGCTAATAGTCACCCTTGAATCACCTAAGTAAAGCGGCTGCTGAAACTGAATAGAAGGATTAGACATGGTGATGCTGTAGCCTTTCCCTGCTGTCATGGGGATGTGTATGCCCACTTGTCTTAAAACCAGTCCCGCCCAGGCTCCTGCAGTGACAAGAAAGTGATCTCCCTCAATGGTTTTCTTCCGCGTTTTAACTCCAGAGATATTGTCCCCTTCTTGGATAAATCCGATTACTTCTGTATGAGAAAGAATCTCAGCCCCATTTGAGATAAGCCATTTTTTTAGAGCTTTGGTAAGAGACTCAGGCCTAACATGCCGTTCAGAAGGAAGATAAACGCCACCAGCCACTGTACCAGCAAGGGCAGGTTCCATTTCCATTACTTCTTTTTTTGTTTTTGCTACAGGAGCCGGCAAACCGTAGCTTTCAACAATACTATAGGAATCCAACTTTTCATCAATATAACTTTGATCTAAAAAGACAAAAAGCAGTCCTTTTCGATGCATTTCAAATTCGATACTGCCCTCTTTCTCAAGGTCATCGAACAAACTTAATGTTTTTCTGCTCAATTCTAAGGATGCGGTATACCCTCTTTGGTAGGATTCCTCACTGCAAAACCTCCAGAATTGCTTGAGCCAGGGATATAAAGAGGGGACAATGGATGGCTTAATATATAGAGGACTATCCCGCTTTACCATCCACTTCAAACTTGACTTAATCAGACCGGGAGCAGGAACGGGATCAGATAAACTGGGGCACACCCATCCCATATTTCCACTGGAACATTCCGATCCGGGATCACCTTTATCAATTAATACTACTTCCTTCCCCTCTTTCCTCAGGTAAAAGGCGCATGCTAAGCCAATAATTCCTCCGCCTATAATGATAGCCTTCGTCATTCCCTTCCCTCCAGTTAATAAATAAATTTAGATAGATTTATACCATAATTATATAGGTAGAATTTTCCGAATAATATGTACAATATATATGATAAAAAATAACTTTCAACTGAATTTTTTGTGGTATTTTACATTCTCTAGTGAAAAACTTTAAAGCTAAACTGGAAATATGGTAATTATAGTCTAATTTCTGCTTGAAAGAGCTCTATTTTTTATGAAAGTTGCACATAGATAATGAATTCCAAAGATAATATATTTAAATTACAGAATTTTTAAAATAAATAGATTAATAATTAATGAAGGAGGGTTTTCTTAAAGGTCGATCTATTTATACAGAACGTGCCCTATTAATGTATTAAAGATCCTATGCTTTTGAGTCCTGATAACAAAGGGGTTGTTAAATTTGAAGGAGAACCAGGTAGTTTGGGGTTCAAGAATCGGATTTATATTAGCTGCTATGGGAATGGCGGTTGGTACGGGAAATATTTGGAGGTTCCCGCGAATGGTGGCTGAACATGGCGGAGGTTCTTTCCTAATTGGCTGGGCCATATTTTTATTTGTCTGGTCATTACCGCTTATCATGGTTGAAATCTTCATAGGAAGAAGAACGAGAATGGGAACAATGGGGTCATTTGGAGAATTTATCGGCAAACAATTTGCCTGGTTTGGACCTATAATCACAATCGTTTTAGCCGGAATCACATTTTATTATTCTGTAGTAGTTGGCTGGACTTTTAAATATTTCATCTTAGCATTACAGGGAACTTTTGCAGAAAAAATTGACTCAGCTGCTCAGTGGGAAAACTTCACGAGTCATCCAGCAGAACCTGTCATTTACCATTTTATTGCCGCTTCCCTTTGTGGACTTGTCGTTTTTATAGGGATTACAAAGGGAATTGAAAGAATGTCTAAAATCTTCCTGCCACTTTTATTCCTCTTGCTCATCTTTACTGCTGTCCGTTCCATTACCTTGCCGGGTGCAATGGAAGGGCTTTCATATATGTTCACACCACAGTGGGAATATCTTGGGAAAGCGTCAACATGGCTTCAGGCTTTATCACAATCTGCCTGGTCAGTAGGGGCCGGCTGGGGATTATATGCTACCTATGCCATTTATACAAAAAAGCGAGACGATATTGCCCAAAATTCGTTAACAGCAGGCCTAGGAAACAACTCAGTCGAATTACTTGCCGGTTTAACCATCATTCCTGCTATCTTTGCTTTAGCTCCTTCACAGGAATATATTACCCAGGCTACAAGTTCAGGCAATACCGGGTTAACCTTTATTTATATGGTGGAATTGCTCAGTGTCATGCCGCAGGCTTATTTCTTTGGCATTGCGTTTTTTGGAGCATTGGCATTTGCCGCATTTACTTCATTAGTTGCAATGGTGGAATTGATAACCAGGAACCTATCAGACTATGGGATCCGCAGAAACAAAGCAATCGTGCTGACTGTTGTTTTGATTTTTCTAGGCGGAATCCCTTCAGCCATTAATATGAAAATATTTAATAATCAGGATTGGGTTTGGGGAGTTGCACTGCTGCTCTCATGCTTCCTGTATGCATATGCTGCGATAAAATATGGGGTCGAAAGAATGCGTGACGAAATAAATGAAGTCAGCTTCATTAAGATAAACAAATGGTGGGTTTATTCTATTAAATATTTTATACCCGCTCTGTTTGTCATAGTAACTGGGTGGTGGCTATATCAAGGTGTGGCATGGTATCCGGACACTTGGTGGAAGCCGTTTGAAGAATTCAATGTCGGAACAATATTCCTTCAGCTCGGGATTACTTTCCTGCTTGCATTCGTGCTGCTCCGATTTAATAAAAGATTAAGAAGCTCTGTAAAAGAAGAAGGACTGAACGATCAAGATACTCCGATTTCTGCAAATATAGACATCAAGGAGGAATTATAATGACAGCATCTGCAATAATTATGATGATCTTAACCTTGAGCTTATTCTGGGGAGGCTTTTCATATATGGTTTTTAGAACCCTTACAACAGACTACGATGATAAGTAAAAAAAGCACATGATCCGCCTGCCTGGGACATGCTTAAGACAAGTGCTGGAAACAGTTTTTTGCCTGCAAAATGATTTTCTTAAGACCTCGAGCAGATGGCACACGGAGCTCAGACAGTTATCGAGGATCTTAACTTAATACATTTTTTAATAAAAAAAGGTGCCGGATACCATCATTTGATGGTTTATCTGGCACCTTTTAAGTTATTTACTCAGCATGTACAAAATGTTTGCTGATTAAATACTTATTCACTTTTCTGCTTACAGCTATTCCGTTCTCTATTGCACCGTCAATGAAGCCTGCCCAGCCATTTGCATATGTGGTTCCTGCTAAAAACACAGAACCTTCTGGTGTGTTCCATTCTTCAAGATAAGCAGTTAACTGCTTAGGTTTCAGCATAGGCCAAGTTTCTTTTGAAAACTCATCATTGACCCAGTCATGGCCAGTACTCTCAAGTACTTGTATATTCGGAATCCAGTATTTCAATGCGGCTTCTACCGCTTCGCTGTCATTAGGATTCAGCTTCGCTGCACTTGGCCCGAAACCGACGAGGATGCTATTGCCATCAACATATCGATCCAAATGAACTGAATTTAAAGGGTAGCTGCCAGGGGCCAGTGCATCGAATGCCTCTAACTCCCCTTTCACTTTCGCCCATACTTTGACTCCTTTTGAGGTTTGTCCCTCTCTTGAAGACTCCCGTTTAGCTTCTGAAAGCGCTGGCTCAAACTCTATGTTATTCAAAGTCGTTAATGGGACTGTAACGATTACTGCCTTAGATTCATAACAATCTCCATTTGCCGTAAAGACTTTAACCGCTCCATCTTTATGTTCTATTCGTCCAGCAACAGCAGATAACTTGATTTCCGCACCACTGTCCTCAGCTATTGCTTCGATTAACCTTCTTGTTCCTTGTTTTAAGCGGTAACTTGAAACCATCGCACTGTGTGTATCCCAGTTTCCTTGGGAAAATGCCCACCAGCGAAATATTTGGGTAACCGCACCCTCTGCAGGGTCACCGCAATAATCTGATGCAATCCAGCCATGCAATACATCAAATTCCTCTGCTGTTAAATTGATTTCTTTTAAAAATTGCTCTCCAGATATATGATCCAATTTTCGAAAACTGTCAGTATGAAGAGGGTCAAATGGAAATGGCATGTGTTTGCTGCTTTCCTTCATTACCCTTTCAACAGTTGCTCTAAGCCTTTCTTTGAACTCACCCGCTGGTAATGAATACGTCTTTCCGCCTGTAATCCAATACACTTTTTCGGCTTTCGGCCCAGAAGCCAGTTCGAGCCCATATCTTGTTATTTCAGCCCATACATGAGGCTGATGCCAATGAACATATGTGCCTCCCATTTCGAGGTCTGCTCCTAAACGGTGATCCACCCATGTTCTGCCTCCGAGTCTATCCCGAGCCTCAAGGACTAGAACTCTTTTGCCAAGCATACTTAACTCCCTTGCAGCAGTCAATCCGGAAAAACCTGCGCCTATGATAATAACATCATATTCTTTTATATTCATAATTTTTATTCTCCTCTCAGTTTCATGAAATAAACTGCAGGGCCTTAGAGGCGAACTGCAGTTACATATTTTTATATTTCATCTCTCACAGCTGGGGTTACATTTTCTGCATTAATAGGTAATGTGATCTTTTTGCGTGTGTACATGAAGTAATAATACACATAACAAAGGGCTATAAAGCCAAGACCCCAGTATAAAGAGGTTCTCTGTGTAGGATCAAAAGCCATAACTGCAAAAATGGACAGGCACATGACAATGCATAGGATCGGAACAAAAGGATATAAAGGCACCCTGTATTTTAAATCCTCCACTTTTCCTCCATTTTTAGTATATTGGCTGCGGAACCCTATTTGTGCTGCAGCAATGGCTAGCCATGTGAGAGTGCCGCCTAATCCGCTGACAGCCAGCAGAACAACAAATAAAGTATCTGCTGCTACATAACTTGTTAATAGCGATAACAATGCAAAACCAAGAGTTACTAATAGGGCATATGAAGGAACACCCCTTTTATTCAGCTTTCCAAAGACTTTTGGAGCCATTCCTGTTTCTGAAAGCGAGTACATAATTCTTGTGCAGGCGTAGAGACCAGTGTTTCCAACTGATAAGATGGCCGTAAGGATAACAAAGTTCATAATATCCGCTGCATATGGAATGCCTACCATATCAAAAACGGTTACAAACGGACTTTCCATTACCCCTGCTTCTTGCCATGGAACAATGGCTGATAAAACAAAGATAGCAAGAACATAGAATATCAGGATTCGAAAAACGATCGTACGGATGGCTCTTGGAATATTTTTTTCCGGTTCTTCTGTCTCTCCTGCAGCCACACCCATAATTTCTGAACCCTGAAATGCATAGATCACAGACATCATTGAAATGAAGACCCCAACCAAGCCTGCAGGAAACATACCGTCCCCAATGAAATTGGTTAAATAAGGGGCCGGGGAGCTGTCCATAGAAATAATGCCAAAAATAGCACCTAATCCAACAATGATAAATAAGATGACAGTCAGGACTTTAATACCAGCGAACCAATACTCTGTCTCTGCAAATGCCTTCGTTGTAAGAGAGTTGATTGAAAATAATAGAACTATAAAAATGGCACACCAAATCCATGTTTGAACATCTGGAAACCATCTTTTCATCAGCAATCCCGCTGCCACGAATTCAAGTCCGACATACATGGCCCAGCTCAGCCAATAGATCCATCCGACGACAAAACCTGTTGCGGGACCAATAAACTTGGTCGCATGCGCCTGAAAAGAGCCTGAAACAGGCATAACAACTGACAATTCTCCCAGACAGACCATAGCCAAATACATGAGAAGGCCGCCAACAAGGTATGACATTATTGCACCTGCGGGCCCTGCCTCTCCTATTGCATACCCAGACCCCAGGAACAATCCTGTCCCGATAATTCCCCCTAATGACATCATAAATAAATGGCGGCTTTTCATTTGCCTTTTTAATTTTGATTGACTCACATTTTCACCCTGCTTTCAGATTAAAATAGATCGCTTTTATAGTAAGCGCTTACAAAATGGTGAAAAATTTTAGTCTATGGCAGAAGCAGTATTTTTGGGAAGCGGCAATACTTTTTCTAGATCTCTCTGAATCATTAAATGAAAATGGTGAACCAGATTTTCGGTAAGCGAGAATCTTCCTTGTGAATAAGCCCCTGTCTCTATCCCTTTTTGTACCATCTCACATATATCAAGATCTTCTTTTCTGACAAGCTCATCCATGTTCATTAGCTCTTTTTCTTCCTCTGTGACCTCATCACCCATGAAAAAAGTTGTGTACACATATTTTGTAGTTTTAGCATCAATTGGTATAGATTGATGGATGGAGAGATTAGGCGGGCCAGGATCGAAAGAAAACCATGTATTTGGATAAAGCCAATAATATCTGCCGCCCTGCCCCATCTCAAAGTCCAAATTTCTCCCCTTTAACGGTGTTCCCTGGTAAGAATAATAATCGGACATGGTCATTTCGTATTGTTTCATATCCAGTTTTGAAACGAGTGTCTTATGAACAATAGAACAATGATCGCACTCAAGATAGTTATCAATTCCTATTTTCCAATTTGAACGGCAAATGGTCTCTTTTACAGACACACGGTTTAAACGATCCAGATCATATTTTGACACATGCTTAAAAAGATCAGGGTATTGAATTTTCATTGATACAGCATCAGGATTAAGATTGACAAAAATAAACGAGTGCACAATTTCCAGCTTAATCGTTTTTAAACAAAAATCCTGGTGATCGAAATGCCCGCAACCTTTCATGTTCGGAGCACTGAGGAGCGAACCATCTGTCCGGTATGTCCAGGCATGATAAGGACAAGTAAAAACGGCCTTATTTCCTTCCCCTTCCACTAGCTTGGAAGCGCGATGAGAACATACATTATAAAACGCACGCAATTCTCCATCTTGTCCGCGGCTAATAATTATAGGACGGTCAGCAACTTCAGCCGTAAAAAAGTCTCCCGGACTACTGACTTGACTCATATGCCCTGCATACTGCCAAGTCTTCCTAAAGATTTCTCTTTTTTCTGCCTCCAAAACTTCTGGATCTGTATAGATCCACGATGGCAGTGTATGTGCTTCACTTATGTCAGTACTGACTCTAACTTCTTTCACGAATTTCGCCCTCCCTTTTACAAATCACATCTAGTGCATAACAGTGTATTAAACTTATTTTAAATTAAAAATATTCTGAATTATATGTTTAAATTGACCAAAAAACAGAGAATGATAAAAAACTATTTTTGGTTTTTTGGTCTAAAAAAACTGCAGGTGCTAGCTCTGCAGTTCACCTCTCAATTAAAACTCAGCATTAACGCGCATTAGGTTAGCAATTATTTCTTTAAAAATACTTCCTCTACTATAACCCGCCATCATGAAGAAGACTCAGTTGGACTCCTCTTTTGCAAATTTCACTTCATATGGACAGCTGCCATGGTCATCCCTTCCATACCCAAATCCTTCCTTGATAAGGTCAGAATCTAATGCCGAAGGTTCATAGAAAAGCATTACAATAGGGCTGATTAAAAGTGTTAGTGTTATTGCTAAACGCTGCTCTGGCACCTTGATAGCTAAGAAGGATAATCGTGGCATCGTTCCCCAAGACGGACTTTTTTTGTTGTTCTAAATTGTAGAACAAACTACTAGATTAATGTAAAATTAGGTTATGTAATTGTCGATATTTTATAAATATTATAAATTTTATTGAGTTCTTTTTCCGTAGGAATACGTTATGAAGTTCCATGGTGTGAGCCGCGCTCCCATCAGGCGGCAATAAGTGTTGAACGAATTTATTTTAAGGCTTATCACGCAGGCGAGTATCTATCTATTCCTTTTTGTTGATTTTTTCAAACCAAAAACAAAAACCTTTCTCTTATTGAAGATAAAGATGCAGAGAATCCATACAAAGTCCCATAACCAGTCTGGCAACTCATTATTAACGCTCTAAAGAGATTGATGAAATCTTTTAGGCACCATAATAACTTAGTTACAGATGAGGATCTCTTGAAAATGTAAGAGTTTAGAAAGGAAAGCAAAAAGAATGAAAATCCTTGAAAATATTGCACAGGACATAGTGGAAAAAACCAGTGAGATATTGGAGTATCCAATCAGCATCACCGATAATGAGGGATACATTATTGGATCAACAGACCAAAGCAGAATTGGGATCTTTCATCGTCCTTCTCTTGACGTAATTAATAAAAATACCACGGTGGTCTGCAGGAATGAAATAGAGAAAAAAATTCTTCCTGGTGTATCTGCTCCTTTAAAATTTAACAATAAAGTAATTGGTGTGCTTGGAATTGTGGGCAATCCCGCAGAGGTCGAAAAATATGTACAGCTTGTTAAAAATCAAGTGGAAATGATGTGCCAGGATGCTTTCCGAAAAGAAATGCTGGAATTGAAAGATAAGATGGCAGAAATGCTGGTTCATCAACTTATTCATTATACAGATTCTGGGCATGAAGAAAAAAAGGATATTTTCCAGTATGCTAAACTGCTCGATTTTGATCTCGCCATCAATCGGACCTGTATTATTATTGATGTAACTAACCCTCTTTCAGGTGACCGGAACCTTTTTGAGGATCTTTCGTTTCAATACTTTCAAAAAGAAGTGCTGAGCTTTTTAAAGTTAATCTTTAATGAAAATGACAATGATATCTTGTCATTTCTCGATTTCAAACGTTTCATTATTTTTAAATCCATGCCCTTTCCTCTATCATTTGATTCTTTCCTGGAAACTTTGGGTGAAAGACTGGAAAAAATCAATTCATTCCTTAATGCTAAATACAATTTTTCAGCAAAGATTGGTGTGGGAGATGTTCAAAATGGCCATAAAGGATGCTATGAATCTTACCAAAATGCAATGAAAGCAATGAATATTGGACTGAAATTTCAAGATCATCCTCATATTAATTTGTATATAGAAAGGGAAGCCATGCTGAGTCTTTTGCCAAGAGAGCTTTCTTCTGACTATAAGCAAAAGCTCTTAAACTTGATATCTTCTTTAAGAGAGCAAGATAATTATGAGGTATTATCGTCCACCTTTATTGGATTCTGCAAGTACAATATGAATTTGAGTGAAGCATCAAGGAATATGTTTATCCACCGGAACACCATCATTTACAGACTGGAAAAAATAAGCGAAATTACTTCCCTCAATACCAGCAGCTTCGAACATTGCATGCTGCTCTTCACAGCCATCAAATGCTATGAAGAGATGCAGACATCATGCCGTTAAGAAATTACAAAAAACACCTTCAGTAAGAGCTTGGCTCCTACGAAGGTGTTTTTTTTAATAAATCGCATCCTCGATAATAAGGTCTTTCTCTGCAAAACGTTCCACTCTTAATGGAGATAAGTCCAGTGTTCCGTATTTTCCCGTCCGAATCAGCTCAGACAGGCATTTACCGACTGCAGGAGCCTGCTGCATACCATGTCCGGTGAAGCCAAAGGCAACATAGTAGCCTTTCATTGACGGGTACTCACCAAGAATGGCATTATGGTCTTCCGTGTTAAAATCATACAGTCCTGACCAGCCTCTTTCGATCTTGGCATGCTCGAAGTTCTTGATCCGGTTTGCCAGCACAGGCCAAATGTGTTCCTCAAAAGCAGATCTTCTCCACTTAAAGCTGATGCCAGGTTCAATTTCCTCCGCATAGCCGGATATAAATTTTTCCCCTTCATGCCGGAAATAAACACCTGTTGGGTCCATTGTTAATGGGAGATAATTTTTGAGCGGCTCCTTAATATCAAATTGAAAAATTTGTCTTGGAAGCGGGACAACAGGAAGCGGCAGTCCGGCTTTATCTCCCAATATCGATGCCCAGGCCCCTGCACAATTTACAACTACAGGGGCATGATATTCCCGCCCATCAGCAAGTTTGATGCCCTTCACTTTCCCTGTCTCAGTAATCAAACTATCTACCTCATCGTAAACATATTCTGCACCGAGTTTTTTGGCATATTTGACATAGCCCAGCATTACAGAATAAGGATCTAAATAGCCGCTTTCACTGCAGTACAGCCCACCGGCAATATCGTCTATATTTAGCTCCGGGATAATATTCAACAGGCTTGGCCCTTCTAGAAGCTGTGAATGTATGCCGTTTTGATTTTGGAGCTTTAAGTGTTTTTCAAAACGGGACATCATTTGATCAGTCGCTAAAAATAAGTAGCCCCTTTGCTTAAAATCAATTTCTGCTGCATCTCCGTCAATGGACATGTTTTTTGAAAAATCTTTGTAAATCTGAAGGCTGTATTTGCTGAGCTGCATATTAATGACGGTAGTATATAGCTGTCTGAATCCTCCAGCGCTTCTTGGCGTCGAAGCAAACTCATAAAGCCCATCCTTCTCAAATACCACAATCTTACCCGTGAATCCGTCATTTAACAAATTATAAGCAATGCTTGATCCGATGACTCCCCCGCCAATAATAAGAATATCTGCATGGCTTGACAATTCGCTTCCCTACCCTTCTTTCTAGCATTTATTTAGTTATAATGTTACTGATTAGCAGTCTGGGATGCTATGTGCAAAATACACGGAAAAAGAATATTTTGAAAATTTTTAATTGTGTATTTTAACAAGGGTTTTTAATTATGGAAGAAGAATCTATTAAGAATTAGCAGAAAAGGGTGATCCATTTGAGTTTTTTAAAAGAAATCTCACAAGTAATTGTAGATAACACCTCAAATATAATAGAATACCCAATTAGCATCAGCGATAATAAAGGCATTATCATTGGTTCCAGCGACATTTGCCGATTAGGAAGTTTTCATCAGGCTTCTCTTGAGATAGTGGAGCGAAAAACAACCATTGCTTATGAAGTAGACGAAGCAAAAAAACTCGATAACGTATTGCCGGGTGTAGCTGCGCCGATCATGATCAATCATGAACCAATTGGAGTTCTGGGGATTGTAGGAGAGCCTGCAGAAGTGCGAAAATATGCACAGCTCGTAAAAAGCCATGTGGAATTAATGTGCCATGAGTATCTAAAAAAAGAAATGACTGCGATTGAGTCAAAAACCTTGGATAACTTAATCCGTTATCTTTTAAACTCTCAAAAGCCGGAGGATTTGGAGTACAGTATAAGATATGCCAAAATGCTTGGATACAATTTGGAGTCGCATCATAACCGAATTTGCTTATTAATCCAGTTCGAAATAGACCTGGATGACAGCCATTTAGTTACAGATAGACAGAATTCCGAAAAGTATTCCTGGCCATTCCTCAAAAATAATTTTTCCGAGATACTAGGCTATTATTTGATGGATAGTAAAGAAGATATTCTTTCTCCACTGACACTTGATCAATTTCTGCTGATTAAAGTTGTGAGCAAGGAAGAGTCTCATGAACTTTTTATCAAAAGACTGGAACATAAAATTCAAAGATTACTGCGATATTTAGAAAACGAAAATAATTGTACAGCAAGCATCTCCATTGGCAGCTCAGAAAAAGGAGCTCTTGGAATAAAAGTTTCCTACCAGACAGCTTTACACGCCTTAACGGCTGGAAAACAGTCAAACAACTCTCCAAAAATTTACTACTATAATGATTGGAACATTATTTTTGAACTGTTAGGAAATGGTTTAAATCAATATGTTAATGAGAGATTACATGAAAAATTGGAGGATTTTATTAATCATGTAAATTTTCCAATCCTTGCGCAAACCTTTTTGGCCTATTGCAAATGCAGTATGAATATGAGCGAAACTGCACGTATGCTGTTTCTCCATCGAAACTCACTTGTATACCGCATGGAAAAAATTAATGAACTTACCTGTTTGGATATTTCAAGGTTTGATCACTGTATGATGTTATTTTTCGCGATTAAGAATTCAGGCATATCGGCTCCAGGGTGTGAGGAAACAAAGGACACGCTGACAGCAGCACATACCAGAGATGCCTCCCCTTCAACCAGATAGATATAGAATAAAAGAAAAAGCAGCAAAGATAATTTGCTGCTTTTTCTTTCCTATACTTAACTTTTAGACACTTTGCACACGACTATCTGAGACGCTCTTTCAATTTCTTGCAGATGTAGTCACCAACTTGCTCTGTCGTCGATTTACCCCCTAGGTCAGGAGTCAGCACTTCCTTTTCCTGTAATACATCTTCCATGGCATCAATTATAGCTTTTGCTGACTCTGCCTGCCCCAAGTGATCAAGCAACATACTTGTACACCAGATAGATGCAATGGGGTTAGCAATACCTTTACCAGCTATGTCCGGTGCCGAGCCATGAACGGGTTCAAACATGGATGGAAATTTCTTCTCGGGATTGATATTGGCAGAAGGTGCAATGCCTAAGCCCCCCACAATGGCTGCACCCAAATCTGTTAGAATATCACCAAATAAATTGGAAGCTACAACAACATCCATCGTCTCCGGCTTGCTGATAAAAAAGGCTGCTAAGGCATCAATATGAACTGTATTGCTTGTCACTAGGGGATACTCCTGATTAATCCGTTCAACATATTGGTCCCAAAAAGGCATCGTATGGATAATGCCGTTCGACTTTGTAGCTGCAGTTACATGCTTCCTTTTCCCTTGCTTTTCGGCAAGATCAAACGCGTATCTCAGAACCCTTTCTACTCCCTTACGAGTAAACACACTGGTTTGCATTGCCATATCAAGATCTGTTCCTTCGTACATTCTCCCTCCGATACTGGAATACTCTCCTTCATTATTTTCTCTAATGACAATGAAATCGAGCTGATCAGATGTTTTTCCCGCTAATGGAGAATCCAGTCCCTTTAAAAGCTTAACAGGACGAAGGTTGATATATTGTTCAAATTGACGCCTGATTGGCAGCAATAAGCCCCAAAGCGAAACATGGTCTGGCACTCCCGGATAACCAACTGCTCCCAGAAAAATAGAATCGAAGTCTTTCAATTGTTCCAGACCATCTTCCGGCATCATCTTGCCATACTTAGCGTAATATTCACAGCTCCAATCAAACTCTTTGTAAGTTAAGGAGAATCCGCCATGAAGATCACTTATGGTATCTAATACTTTCTTCCCTTCCCGAACAACATCCACTCCAATACCATCACCAGGAATCAAGGCGATTGAATAATGATCCATACTTGAGCTCCTATTCTAATATTTTTTTATTTAGCACTTCAGGATTTGCAAGAAATTCAGCCTTTTTTCCATTAAGTACATTAATTACATTTTTAGCAACGGTAGTAGACGTGAGGAAATTGCATTCAGCCGTTGTACCGCCTACATGGGGTGTCAGAACCACATTAGGCAAAGAAAGCAGCGGAAGATCCCGGGCTGGCGGCTCCGGATCAAATACATCCAATCCAGCTCCTGCAATTTTTCCATCTCTTAATGCCTCATATAAATCCTCTTGGTTTACAACCGCTCCCCGTGCAGTATTGATTACATAAGCGGTTGGCTTCATGATGGAGAACAGCTTATAATCAATAGAATATCTTGTTGAATCATTTAAGGGAATATGCAGGGATATAAAATCCGATTCCCGGAATACCTCTTCCAAGTTTGTACTAACTCTAATACCGAGTCCTTTAGATAAGCCGTGCTTTTCTGGATGATACTCCCTTACCCATGCAGTTACATCCATTTCAAAACCGAGCTTTAAACGTTTAGCCACTTCTTGTGCAATGTTTCCAAAACCAATCAAACCAGCTTTTTTGCCCTTAAGCTCATGAGGAATAAGATAATTTCGCGAATTGTAATCTCCCTTCCTCATCTTGTCATGAAGCGGAATAACCGACTTAGCCAGTGCCATCAGAAGCATGACTGCATGCTCAGCTGTTGATACTTTATTGACAGAAGGTGCATGCAGTACGGGAATTCCCTTCTGTGTTGCATATTCCACCTCAATATTATCAAGCCCTACTCCGGCACCGGAGATGACTTTTAAGTAAGGATTCGCATCAATCACTTCCTTAGTAATTCGTGCAGGTGCTCTCAAAACAATTCCGTCTGCACCCTTCACCATTTCACATAAATGGTCTGGGCTATAATTGTCAGTTTGAATTACTTCTGCACCTTCACGAAGAAGCTTTTCTCCTTCTGGATGATACATCGGAAGTATTTGCAAAACACGGGGTAGGCGCATGTTAAATTCCCTCCAGCACTTTATACTCGTAAATTTTCAACGATCGTTGCGATACCCTGACCGCCGCCAATACAGGCCGTGATTAAACCATAGCGGCCGCCTCTTCTTTCAAGCTCATTCATGATTTTGACAGTCAAGATGGCTCCGGTTCCCCCAATTGGATGGCCTAACGCAATAGCACCGCCATTAACATTTAATTTACTTCTGTCGATATTCAACTCTTTAACAACAGCCAGTGCCTGAGCAGCAAAGGCTTCATTCAGCTCTATCAGGTCTATTTCATCAAGAGTCAGCCCCGCCAGCTTAAGTGCCTTCATGACAGCTGGCACTGGACCAATACCCATAATTTCCGGCGATACCCCGGCAGCTGCTTGTGAAATAACCCTGAGGCGAGGGCTAAGCCCTCTGCTTAAGGCTGCTTCCTCGGCCATCATCACCAATGCTGCAGCTCCATCATTGCGTCCGCTCGCATTTCCAGCTGTAACAGTGCCTCTTTGCTTGAACACGGCTTTTAAAGAAGCAAGTTTATCTAAACTCGTTAAGCGTGGATGCTCATCTGTATCAAAAACAATCTTTTCTTTTTTCACTTTCACTTCATATGGAATAATTTCCTCTTTAAACTTCCCCTGCTGAATAGCGGCAGCTGCCTTTTGCTGACTTTCAAGGGCAAATTCGTCCTGTTCTTCTCTGCTGATGAGATATCTTTCAGCGAGATTCTCAGCTGTCAGTCCCATTGTCAGGTTCCCATATACTTCAATCGGCTGTGCCCTTGGCTGGCTTTCTGTATTAGGATCCACAATTTCTGCATTTCCTGCACCATACCCATATCTAGCCTTCCTCAAATAATAGGGAGCCGTACTCATGCTTTCCCCGCCGCCGGCTAGCACAATATCAGATAATCCGCACTGAATTTGCTGTGCTGCATTATTGATCGCCTGCAATCCTGATCCGCACTGGCGGTGAACGGTATATCCCGGCACCTCGACAGGAAGTCCGGCTCTTAAAGCTGCCAGCCTGGCTAAATTGGGGACATCTGAACTTTGTTTCGCATGTCCCCAAACCACTTCACCAACTTCTGAACCTTCCAGCCGGCTTCTTTCAAGTGCTCCCCTCATTACTTTTTCTGAAAGAAAATCAACCTCTATATCCTTAAGTGTACCGCCCATCCTTCCAATGGCAGTTCGTACACCTTCAATTATAACTGCGTTTCTCATCATTTCCCCCTTGTTAGATGTGGTGTTTCGCTACTTAGCGACTGTTTACAGGCATTTTTTTATGAAATTCCCTGTTTAGTTCGCCGGCAATAATGTTTTTTTGAATTTGGCTTGTGCCTTCATAAATTTTCGTAATTCTCGCGTCCCGGTAAAAGCGCTCAATTGGATAATCCTTCATATACCCGATGCCACCGTGTATTTGGACAGCTAAATCCGCCACGCGATTATATACTTCAGATCCATATAACTTTGCCATGGCTGCTTCTTTGACAACCCTCTTACCCTGATCAGCCATCCAGGCTACACGATAAGTCATGGAACGGAGCACTTCAATCTCCAATGCCATGTCTGAAAGCATATGCTGAACAGCTTGCTGTTCAAAAATCGGTTTGCCAAACTGTTCCCGCTGCATAGCATAGCTCATGCTGAGTTCAAGAAGCTTTTCACATGAGCCCAGATTTCTGGCTGCAAGCCCAGCTCTGCCATTTGCGAGAATTTTCAGTGCGTTCACATACCCTCTGCCTTCTTCTCCAAGAACATTTTCTGCAGGCACCTCACAATTTTCAAAGAAAAGTTCAGCTGAATGGGAACCTCGAAGTCCCATTTTCCGCTCTACTGCACCAACAATAAATCCAGGAAAGTCTTTTTCCACTATAAATGAAGTGATTCCTTTTGCCCCTTTACTCGGATCGGTGACAGCCATTACCGTAAAGACGTTTCCGCAGACCGCATTCGTAATATAATGTTTAGAACCATTTAATATATATTTATCTCCCTTTTTTTCTGCCTTTGTTTTCAGATTCGAGGCATTAGAACCTGCACTCGGCTCCGTTAGCGCAAATGCGCCAATCCATTCACCGCTTGCCATCCTAGGAAGATATTTTTCCTTCTGTTCCTTTGTTCCAAGCTCCACAATTCCCGCCGTACCGATGCCAGTATGGGCGCCGATTAACGTTGTGTATCCATTATGGGTTTTTCCCAATTCTTCATAAATAGCACATTTCCCAACCCAATTTAGGCCCAACCCGCCATATTCCTCTGGTATACTTAACCCGAATAATCCCATTTCCTTCGAGCTCTCAACGATATGGCTTGGAATTTCATCATTCTCCTCAATATCCATCGCCACCCGCTCTACTTCGCCTTGCACATAGTCTCCAACTGCTTTTTTTAGAAGCTGAATGTCCTCTGAAAATGTAAAATCCATCATTTTTCCCCCTAATTGTTGAAATTGGTTACTTACCTTTAAATTGTGGTGTTCTTTTCTCTAAAAAGGCTTCTGTTCCTTCCAATTTATCTTCCGAGCCAATTAATATAGTCTGAGCAAGCTTTTCCAAATAAAGCGCTGTTTCCATTTCCATGTCTGCTCCGCGATTTACAGCAGCCTTCGCCATTCTTAATGCAAGGGGCCCTTTTAAGCTTAATTTTCTTGCATATTCTTTTGCCGTATCAATCAGTTCTTCCTGCGGAACGGCTTTACTGATTATATTCAATCTTTCCGCTTCTGCTGAGGTAATTACATCACCAGTTAGAATGAGTTCCATTGCTTTGCCCTTTCCTATAATTCTGGAAAGGCGCTGTGTACCGCCGGCTCCAGGCATAATCCCTAAGCCTACTTCTGGAAGCCCCACCTTTGCATTTAAAGAAGCTATACGGATATCACAGGCAAGTGCAAGCTCCAATCCCCCTCCTAAAGCATATCCATTAATTGCAGCTATGGTCGGCTTCTCATAGTCTTCTATTTTCCGGTAAGTTGCTGTCATATTTGGCTTAAGGGCATCAATCATGGTCCTTTTGCTTAGCTGGTTTATGTCTGCACCAGCGGCAAAAGATTTTTCGCCAGCACCCGTAAAAATGATGACACGGATGTTTTCATTTTCCCTCAATACATCCAGTGCTTTTTCTACTTCCAGCAGGGTATCAAGATTTAAGGCATTTCTTAATTCAGGACGGTTAATAATGATAAAACCAATACTTTCTTCTTCACGAACCAGAATATTATTTAGATCCATTTTTAGCACCTTTCTATTAAACAGGCATTTTCTTAAGATTTTCTGATATGATAAAAGCTGCATCTGTCATACTTCTTATTTCCTCAATAGTGGTGTTATTAGATATTTCCTCAAGAAACAGCTCTCCATTGTACACTTTAAATACAGCTTTTTCTGTCACAATCATTTCCGCCTTACGAATTCCACTTGAAGGATAAGTTAGGGTACTCACAATTTTCGGGAGATTGTCTTTAGTTACATGGGTAATTGCAATTATAATTTTTTTTGCACTCGCTACTAAATCCATGGCACCGCCAACTCCCAAAATATCCTGACCCGGAACTGCCCAGTTCGCTATTTCTCCTGATCCGCTTACTTGAAGTGCACCTAAAACGGCCACATCAATATGCCCGCCGCGAATCATGACAAATGAGTCAGAACTTGAAAAAATGCTGGCGCCTAATCCCAATGAAATCGGGTGTTTGCTGGCACTGATCAAATCCATATCTATCTCCTCCTCTGGAGGAGTAGGCCCCATTCCCAGCAGACCGTTTTCTGATTGCAGGTAAACTTTGCTTTCAGGCCTTAAATAGTTCTGAATTAAGGTAGGTATACCTACACCAAGATTGACAACAGAGCCTTGCGGGAGCTCCATGGCAATTCTTTTTGCAACCCTTACTTTATCTGTATCCAATTTCTTGCCGGCAACGCTCAACATACTCACCACCTATTTTTTCATAGCGATCATTCATAACGACCATATCAACAAAGGAATGGGGTGTAACTATCTTTTCAGGATCAAGCGTACCTGCTTCAACTATCTCATCCACTTCGGCAATAACCAGTTTGGCAGCCGTTGCCATCATCGGGTTGAAATTCCGGGCAGTTTTTGAATAGATAAGATTCCCAAGTGTATCCGCTTTTTCAGCTTTTATAAGAGCCACGTTTGTTTTTATGCCTCTTATGAAGATATACCTTTCCCCATCAAAAGTGCGTTCTTCCTTTCCATCTGCCAGCTTAGTTCCAACAGCTGTTTTTGTATAAAATCCGGCTATCCCCGCACCACCTGCACGAATCGCCTCTGCAAGAGTACCCTGAGGAATAAGTTCAATCTCCAGTTCGCCGTTTTTCCATGCTTTTACTGCATCACGATTCGATGTAAAATACGAACCAACTGCTTTTCTTACATGTTTAGAGATTAGTAGTTTTCCTAAGCCTTTGCCTGCTTCCCCTAAATTATTGCTGATAATCGTTAATTCGCGGGCATGATCTGTTTCTGTAATTGTGTCTATTAGTGTAAACGGAGTACCGCAAAGACCGAACCCCCCTACCAATACACTGTCTCCCTGCTGAATAAACTGTACGGCTTCTTCTGCTGTGGCAAGTTTTTCACAGTTGTTAGTGTTGTTCATACTACCGGCCTCCAATCATGGACTATACTAGACTTCATATTCGTAAAATCCGCGTCCTGATTTGCGCCCGAGTCTTCCGGCTTTAACATATTTAATCAGGAGCGGACAAGGACGATATTTTTCACCCAGGGTCTTATGCAAATACTCCATGTTTCTCAGTCTGGTATCCAACCCAACCAAATCAGCGAGAGCCAATGGCCCCATTGGATGATTCAAGCCAAGCTTCATAGCTTTATCAATATCCTTTGCAGAGGCAACACCCTCCATAAGAAGATTCATCGCCTCATTGCCGATCAGACAGTTCATCCGGCTGGTAACAAATCCAGGGAACTCGTTTACCTCGACTGTCTCCTTGTTAAGCAAACTGCCTATTTCTTTGGCTTTTTCAACGGTCTCATCTGATGTCTGCAGACCTCTAATAATTTCAATAAGCTTCATTTTGTGAACAGGATTAAAGAAGTGCATGGCAATGCATTTTTCCGGTCTGGATGTTTGTGCGGCAATTTCTGTGGGGCTCATGGTGGAAGTGTTGGTTGCGAGTATCGTATGTTCCGGACAATATTGATCAAGCTGTTTAAAAATATCAATTTTTAGCTCCATCATTTCGAAAACAGCTTCTATAACTGCATCTGCATTTTCAGCAGCCGATTTTAAATCTGTTGTATATTCTAAATTGCTGAGAGCAGCTGTAACTTGATCATGGTTCAGGTAGCCTTTTTCTGCACTTTTTCTCATTTCTGTTTCAATATAATTTTTTGCTTTTTCCAGATTCACTTCGTTCACGTCATGTAAAAAAACATGAAAGCCTCCGAGTGCTGCTGTATAAGCAATTCCTCTGCCCATCACACCAGAACCGACAACTGTTAAAGTTTCCATACTAAATTGCTCCTTTTGCGAAATGATGGTGGTTTCCCTCATTAATCTTTATGTTTTATATAAAAAAAGGAGTTTAAAAACTTCTTAAACTCCTCATGTGTCATCACTATCTCATTACAAAATTAATAGTTATCAATCTGCGCTCTCTGCAGCTTCCCGCTGTAATCCACGTAAATGGATTTCCATTCTGTATAGACATCCAGTGAAGCTACACCGGAATCCCTATGGCCATTGCCAGTTCCTTTCGTTCCGCCGAATGGAAGGTGAATTTCTGCTCCGGTTGTTCCTGCATTCACATAAACAATACCAGTATCCAAATCTCTCATAGCTTCGAAAGCCTGATTGACATTCTGGGTATAAATGGCGCTGGAAAGACCGAATTCTACCATATTATTAATTTCAATGGCTTCTTCCATACTTTGAATTGGTATTATTGAAACGACTGGCCCAAAGATTTCTTCCATTGCGATTCTCATATTTGGTTTTACATCTGTGAAAATAGTCGGTAAGTAGAAATTTCCTTTGTCCAAACCATCACCAGTGGCAATTCTACCGCCTGCAAGCAGCTTTGCTCCTTCTTCCTGGCCTATTTTTACATACTCATCGATTCTTTCAAGGGAAGAGCGATTAATCACTGGACCAACCTTAACTGTTTCGTCCAGCCCATTGCCAAGCTTCAATTCTCCAATGCGATCCAGCAGCTTCCCTTCAAGTTCTTCTTTTACATTTTTGTGCACCAAAACACGGCTAGTAGCGGTGCATCTTTGACCGCTTGTTCCAAAAGCTCCCCAAAGGATTCCTTCTACAGCAAGATCAAGATCTGCATCCTCCAGCACAGTAATGGCATTCTTGCCGCCCATTTCAAGAGAAGTTCGCTTTAATAAAGCTCCTGCTTTGCCATTGATCTCTCTGCCGACTTCGTTCGATCCTGTAAAAGAAATTAAATCGATATCCGGATGTTCAACCATTGCATTTCCAACCACACTTCCCGACCCATGAACAAGGTTAATTAACCCTTTTGGCAGACCAGCCTCCTCATAAATTTTCACAAATTCAGCTGCAAGGATTGGCGTTTCAGTTGCCGGCTTCCATACAATTGCATTACCGGTAACAAGAGCAGGCAGTGACTTCCATGAAGCAATCGCAATTGGGAAATTCCATGGAGTGATCAACCCTGCCACGCCAACAGGCACCCTGACACTCATGGCAAATTTATTGCGAAGCTCAGACGGAACGGTATCTCCAAACATTCTGCGTCCTTCGCCTGCCATGTAGTACGCCATATCAATCGCTTCCTGTACTTCTCCTCGGCCTTCATCAATCACTTTTCCCATTTCACTTGTAAGAATTTGAGCCAAGTCTTCTTTTCTTTCTTTTAGTAAAAAAGCAACTTGATAAAGAATTTCAGCACGCTCTGGGGCCGGTACTAATCGCCAGGATTTCTGAGCAGTTTTTGCAGCTTCTACAGCTCTATCAACATCTTCTTTTGCTGACTGTGTTACTTCAGCAAGAACCTCACCTGTTGCAGGATTTAAAACAGAAGCAGTTTTGCCGGCTGACGAATTACACCATTCACCATTAATAAAATTTAATACTTTTTTCATAAAAAAACCTCCAATAGTTAAGTTAGTGATTATCCTATTACAATTTTTAATTTCTCTTTTATTCGATTAACTGCTTCATACAATCGCTCATTCGGCACAGACAGGGAAACTCGGAAATACCCTTCTCCAGAAGGCCCAAAAGCATTGCCCGGAGTTAGAATAACACCAGTCTGCTCCATAACGCTCGAAACAAATTCGGCAGAAGTGTAGCCATTAGGCACTGGAGCCCATATGAAGAAACTTCCTTTTGGGGGATTAACTTCAATCCCAATACGGCTCAGACCGTCAAGCATCGCATTCATCCGCTCTTTGTAGATAGCGTTATGCTTTGCAATACATATTTGATCACTGTTTAATGCAAAGGCTGCTGCCTTCTGGATGGAAGTCAGCTGACCCGTATCTGTATTGCTCTTATATACAGAAAGCGCTTTAATTATCTTTTTGTTTCCAACCGCATAGCCTATTCTAAAGCCTGTCATATTATAAGTTTTCGATAAGGAGCCAAACTCTACAGCAATGTCTTTGGCTCCTTCCGCTTGAAGAATGCTCGGTGCTTTGTAAGAATCAAAAGTAACCATGTTATAGGCTGAATCATGCGCTATCGGAATTTGGCAATTATGCGCAAATTCAACCGCTTCCTCAAAGAATTCAATATCCACTGTGGCGGATGTCGGGTTTCCGGGATAATTTAAAAACATAAGCCTTGCCTGCTTCAGAATATCATCAGGGATAGCAGTCAGATCTGGCTTGAAATCATTCTCCCTGGACATCGGCATGTTATGATACCTTCCATTTGCCAGCAGCGTTGCCATACGATAAACCGGATAACTTGGATCCGGAATAAGCACATATTCACCGGGATCCACTAGAGTTGGAACCAAATGAGCTATCCCTTCTTTGGAACCGATTAAGGCAAGAACTTCTGTTTCAGGATCCAGCCTTACTTGATACTCCCTCCAATAGAAATCAGCCACCGCTTGCTTGAACTCCATACATCCTGTAAAACTGGGATACTTCAAATTGGCGGGATTCTGAGACTCTTGTACAAATTTCTCAATAATGTGGCTTGGAGTAGGCAAATCCGGATCTCCAATCCCTAAATCAATGACATCGATACCCGCTTTTTTCATAGCTTCTTTCTTTTTATTGATTTCTGCAAATAAATAGGGAGGTATTTGCCCCACTCTGTCTGATGTAAAGTTCAAAGGCTCACCATCCTGACCAAATAAATTTTCGTAAATTCTGAAAATTAATCGTTCATACTATTAATTTAAATGATTGAATACTAAATCACTATGGTTGTTTTGTACAAAAATTCATCTTATTTTCCAATAGATTCCGTACGTTTTTTACAAAGAATAGACTTTAGAATGAATAGAAAAAAGAATGTCCCTGCATGCAAGGACATTCTTTCTTTATATGTTACTAGTTAAAACCCACTAATGGCCTGTAGCCATAAGTAATCGAATGATTCGACTTATAAAGCCAAGTAACTAGTAATCCCCCTAAATAACCTATAAAGAAAATGGCCATCGAAAAACATTCCATGGCCGTTTTCTTTCGTATAGTGATTCCTTTACAAATGCTGTGCCGTAACCGAGCGCTCACACTCCAATATTCCTGCCGGCGGTCCCTCGTACAGGATTTCTCCGCCTCCTGCGCCTCCATCCGGACCTAAATCGACGATCCAATCACTTTTCCGGATGACATCGAGATTATGTTCAATGACAATAACGGTATTGCCCTTTTCCACCAATTTATTAATGATTTCCAGGATATTGGCGACATCGGACATATGCAGTCCTGTTGTCGGTTCATCCAGTATATAAATATTGCCTTTTGTATTCAGTTCCTTTGCCAGCTTAAGCCTTTGACATTCGCCTCCTGACAAAGTGGTCAGCGGCTGTCCCAGTGACAAATAGCCAAGACCGACTGTGTTAAGAGCTTTGAGTTTTCTCTGGATGTCTTTTGCATCAAAAAATTCCGCAGCGTCCGCAATAGACATCTCCATGATTTCAACAATATTCTTGCCTTTATATAAGTATTGGAGCACGTCCTGCCTAAAACGGCTTCCATGACATTCACTGCATTCGACTTCCATTGTATCCATAAAGGATAAGTTGATTTCAACAGTCCCGGTGCCTCCGCATGTCGGACATCCGCCGGTTGAATTATAGCTGAATAATCCGCTTTCCACTCCATTTGCATCAGAGAATGACTTACGGATCGAGTTCATAATGCCGGTAAAAGTGGCCGGATTGGACCGTATGTTGGCATGAACCGGACTTTGGTCGATTCTGATAGCCTCCGGAAAATCTTTTGCAAACACTTCATTCACCAGTGTGCTTTTTCCGGAACCTGCTACCCCGGTAATCACCGTAAATACCCCTTTTGGAACAGAAAGACTCACATCCTTTAAATTGTGCAGCATGCTTTTCCTGCTTTCCATAAAATCAGAGACCGGGCGCGGATTTGTGTTCAGCTCTGCACTGCGGTTTAAATAATTGGCAGTCAATGTATCAGAAAATAAGAATTCCCCGTAACTGCCTGTATACATGATCTCTCCCCCGTTTGTCCCCGCATGCGGCCCCACATCAACGATATGGTCAGCAATATGGATGACATCCGGATCATGCTCCACAACTAAAACGGTATTGCCTCTGTCCCTTAAGCGCACCAGCAATTCATTTAACCGGTGGACATCCCGCGGATGCAGTCCGGTGCTGGGTTCATCAAATATGTACATAAGGCCTGTTAAGTTACTGGATAAATATTTAACCATTTTCACCCTTTGGGATTCACCGCCCGATAAGGTTGGCGTTTCCCTTGTCAGATCCATATAGCCCAGACCAATATCACACAGATTTTGCAGACGTTCCATGACCCCGTCAGCAATTGGCTTTGCTTCCGGTGAAATGATTTTTGGAAGAGTATGAATAAGCTGATCCAATTGCATGGATGTCAGATCATAAATGGAGTAGCCTTTGATCTGAGATGAAAGCACCTTTTCGTTGTACCGCTTACCTCCGCAGGAAGGGCAAACAGTCATAGTGCTGAAGGTCTTCAGGAGCTTCTCGCCCGTTTTAGACGTCTCCTTGTCCCTTTTCACATGCTGGCGCATAAATTTGACGGCCAGACCCTCATAGGTGGCATTCATATCATTATTCATATAACTGACAGTCACTTTTTCCGGTTCAGCAAAGACAAGCTTATTAAACTCTTCATCTGTATAATCCTTAATTTTCTTATCACGATCGAAGAATCCGGATTCCGCATACGCTTTCCATTGCCATGTTCCAGGTCCAAAGCCCGGAAGCAGAATAGCACCTTCATTTAAGCTTTTTTCTTTATCAAGAGCAGCATCCAAGTTGAGGGTGATAATTCTCCCAATCCCTTCACATTTCGGGCACATGCCGCTCGGATCATTAAAGGAATAAGCATTGCTGTACCCTATTTGAGGCTCTGCAAACCGGGAGAATAACAGGCGAAGAAGAGGATTAATATCTGTAGCAGTTCCAAGTGTGGACCGGGCATTTCCGCCGAGCCGTTTCTGATCGACGACAACAGCTGTAGAAAGATTGTTGATTTCATCTGCTTCCGGACGGCTATATCTCGGAAGAAACAGCCGCTGAAAACTGCTGTACGTCTCATTTAACTGCCGGCCAGCCTCCTGGGCAATCGTATCAAACACGATGGATGATTTGCCGGAACCGGACACTCCTGTGAATATTGTGATCTTTCCCTTTGGAATTTGAAGATTGATATTCTTCAGGTTGTTTACTCTCGCATTAACAATTTCAATGAATTCCTGCTTCACACAATCAGCTCCCTTTACGTTCATTTTTCGTATGTATGTCATTTGCGCGGAGAATTATCATACCAATAGTTGAAAGTAAATTGCAATAATATTCTTTATTTATTTTAAAATTTTTATGAAAAGCTCTCTATATTGATGGAATCACAAGTGCTCTACACGCTTTTTTATAAAACTCGATGGGCCCTGCACCTCCAATTCTCCCCCGATGCCCCCTGATCTTTCTTTCAGACAGCCAATTAGCAGTTGAGAGGATGGACTATTTTACAATCTGACAAGCTGGCTTATATTTCTGCACACTTCATTATTCAAAGCATTCTCTCCGTGAATGATGGCTCAAGTTCATCACCTTCTGTTTTGATCTCCTTAACAATGAATTCACTTAAGAAACGTTATTACCTGCCAAATGTTAACAATTTTTCAAATTTCAAAGGAAACTGTAAAAAATAACCGAAATAGAAGAGTAAGGAGGTGAGATTTAGCGATGACCATCATTTTTTACAAAGCGATGGAGGCATTTAAGAGGGATGCGGAACGTCTGGAGCAAGAGAAGCTTCAAAAGGAAAAGCCGGATGAGAAAAAAACAAAATAATGCGTTATTTCTTCTCTCCCCATTGGGGATTTTTTTTTGGTATTTTGAGAACCGGGCCTCACACAAAAAAATGCGTCCCTGCAAATTGCAGATACGCATTAACTTTTCCTTTTAATTTATTCTTGATTTTTTAGTCTTCAGCAAAATATTTTCATCGATTCTCCGATAGATTTCTTCCAATTGTTCTTTATCTTTTAGGATATTTTTCATGTTTTCTTCTATGAGTTTATGAAATGTTTTCTTTTTCATAAATAGCCCTCCGTTCTAAGCTTAATCGTACACTCAGCACGTTGCCTTTAACAACAATGCTTCCGCAACAAACTTTTTGATCCCTTCTTCATCTTCCGGCTCCGGATTGAACTCTATCCTTAAGGGATTCCCTATTACTGTTCCTCCCTGTTCTTCAATCAGCCTCTGAAGCTGATCCAGTGCGCCGCAAAATTCAGGATAGGACGTATCCCCGGATCCAAAGATGGCAAAGGGCTGACTGTCGAGTTCCAGCTGTTCGATTTCTTCAATGATGTCGAGGCATTCATCCGGATAATCGCCCTCTCCCCATGTATACATGCCTATAAAAGTAAGATCATAGTTTAGCAGGTCGGAAGCAGTTTGAACACTCATGAAATCTTCCACTACCACTTCATGATTCTGTTCTTTCAGCTCCTCCGCGATAATATCTGCAATTGATTCCGTGTTACCGGACATACTGGCATAAAATACCCCTATTTTCATTCCTCTCCACTCCTATCAATGAATGAATGCTGATGTGTTAAATCTGTGAGTGATCCATTTACTTTCTCTATGTGAACAAATAAAAAGCTGGTCTTCAAAGCCTGCACCTCTGAATCCATGGCCAGTTACGGTTTCAATCGGAATCAGGGACAAGCTGTTTTTATCAATTTCGTAGATTCTTGAAAAGCCATTTTCATCCTGGCTTGTTGTCGCATAGATCTTTTCATTTGCTTCAAAGATATCCAGGAACGCTCTCTCTGCAATAGGCTGCTGGCATATATCCCAGCAATTTGAAAAAGGATTCAGCACTTCAATCGTTCCCACACCAGAGCGGGCGTTTCCTTTAGCAATGAAGAGAAGATCATTTTCGTCCCGATAAATGGAGGAAACCATCGAATGCTTTTCTTTTTTTATATGCTTTAACTCCCCGCTTTCAACATGATATCTCCATAAACCTCCATACTGTTCATTGATTTGCGTGCCAATATAGATGCTTCCCTGATGATAGAGCAGCGACCGAATCAGGGGCCTTTGCTGTAAATCTTGAAACGGTTTAATAACAGACCAATCTGACCCGAAATTCGTTGATATGTATAGGCAGCTGCCGCCATGTGTCACGATTAATCCCTGACGGTTTCCAGTAATATCCCACAGCCGCTGGGCAGTCGGGAATGAGGTTTGATTCCATTTTTTAAGATGCAGATCATATCGGATAATTGTGCCATGGTCTCCGATTCCGAAGATAAAATGGCCCAGCTTCACAAGCTTATATATATTTTGTGACAGCCCGTACTCCAGGAACCAGTCTCCATCCTCAAAGGAATAAATGCCAGACTGCTTAACTGCAACAATGAATGGCAGATCCGGAGTTGACAGCACTGCCGTAGAACCCTTATCAAACATGTTCCATCTCCTTATTTCTGACTGCCCATTCATAGGCTGATTCGGCAAATTGCTGACACTCCAGAATTTGCTCCTCTGTTTCAGGGTTAAGTTCTATCTTTAACCTCTGCTGAAATACATTGGCTCCTCTTTCACTCAATTTGTCAGCAAGCTCATCCACCGCTGCACAAAATTTTGGATAAGCATGATCGCCAGAACCAAAACATGCAGCCTGTATGCCACTTAAATCATGAACATCCAAGTCCTCAAAAAAATCCTCAGCTTCATAAGGAAGATCACCATCCCCCCATGTATAAGCTCCAATGAAAATACAGTCATAAGCCAGGATATTGTCTACCTCTGTCTCATCCAGGCATCCCATATCTATATCACACCCTTTAAATTCAAGAACATTTTTCAGAATGGAAGCCATATCTTCGGTATTTCCTGACATACTTAAATACCCAATAAACACTTTCATATCATCGACTCCTAATTGATAACGATTTTCAATTATTGTTACACTGATGATAATTGAAAATGATTATCAGTGTCAATTATTAAATTACTTTTGAGACAATTTTCCCAGTTGAAGGATAAACCGTGAACAAGCCAAATAAAGCTAACGCGCTCACGCTAGCCCTATCGTGATTATTCAGTTTAAATTGCCTTGGCTATGTAATAGTCTAATTCCTCTTTCAGGCTGCAGGTTTCTCTAAGCTTTCGGCTATTCTCAGCAAAAGAGACTTTGTCCCCCGCTTCCAGATCCTGATCAATTTTATAATGCAGGTAATTAATTTTCAGGTCTATATCTAGCTGTGATGATATCTGTTCCTCCAAAAAATATCTCTCTATATCCTCCAGCGCCATGTAAAACGCCTGCTGTCCATTGATTACCACAAGCGCATACCAGCCCATAAAGGTATATTTCCGGTCAGGCGTAACCTCCATTAAATCTCCCTTTTTAAAATGGAGTATATTCACATGATCAGCATCGGGACAAAAGCAATCTACTTGATGTTCAAATGGCTCGATTGCAATATACAGTTCACTCATAATTCAACTCTCCCATACATCAAATTCAGCTGCTCCGATAAGATCCAAACCACAGCAAGGGCAGCTGTCTTCATTACATTCATCCGCTTCCATATCCGCTAAATACCCACACCAGCCGCAAATAGATTGTTCAATCGACGTAGCTCCCTCCTTTTTAGTGGATTTCCTATGTAATTTTCGACTTTATTGATAATGATTATCATTGATAAACCCTATTTTAGATGAAAATGATTATCAATGTCAAGTAAATGTGGATGTTATTATTCGCGCCAAGTTTCAGGCATGGAAACAGCTGCTTTTCCTCGGCTCCTATTTTCAATGGAAGTCTTATAGCGACCGCTTTACTGGAGCCTTCTCTTTTTCAGCGTCAAGACCTTTTATAGCGACCGTTTTTACTGGTACCTCCTTTTTTTCGGCGTCATAGCCCTTCTATGGCGACCGTTTTTAATGGTGCCTTCTCCTTTTCGGCGTCATAGCCCTTCTATGGCGACCGTTTTTATTGATCCCTTCTCTTTTTTGGCGTCACGAACTCTCTATGGCGACCATTTTTTTTCCGGCCTCCTCCTTTTCGGCGTCATGAACCTTCTATGGCGACCATTTTTAATGGTCCCTTCTCTTTTTCGGCGTCTTGAGCTTTCTATGGCGACCGTTTTTAATGGTGCCTTCTCTTTTTCGGCGTCATGAATCTTCTATGGCGACCGTTTTTAATGGTGCCTTCTCTTTTTCGGCGTCATGAACCTTCTATGGCGACCGTTTTTAATGGTGCCTCCTCTTTTTCGGCGTCATGAGCTTTCTATGGCGACCATTTTTAATGGTGCCTTCTCTTTTTCGGCGTCATGAACCTTCTATGGCGACCATTTTTAATGGTGCCTTCTCTTTTTCGGCGTCACGAACCTTCTATGGCGACCATTTTTAATGGTGCCTTCTCTTTTTCGGCGTCATGAACCTTCTATGGCGACCGTTTTACCTAGGCCTCCTCTTTTAGGTCGTCATAATCCCTCTATTGGCACAGTTTTCCACCGCTCTTAACTTTTAGGGACCATGAACTCCTTAGTTTTCACTTTCATAGGGCAGCCTGAACCACCTACCTGGATGGGGAGATGTATCTCCTCTACCATAATAGTATTATGTAAACCAAACTCCATCTAATCCCACCTCTTCCGCCCAAACCCCCAGTTCACAAATCCGTCACACCCTCCCCATAACTACCATGACCAAATCCTCCCTTGCTCAATATATAGAAGGAGAAAGGGTGGTGCATTTTCATGAATTTGAAATCAGGCAATCTAGATCAGTTCAAGCAGTTTTCTCAGTTTAAGAATCTCCAGGAGTTTAATACCCATTTAGAAATGTGGCTAGCGGCTCATAAGGACTCGTTTTCTAAGGGCGAACTTGCCGGATTAAAGAGGCTGGTTCGTTTTGCTGCAAAAATTCCGGGGGTATCCAACGCCAAGATTGGCACTGTTTTGAAAGCAATTCACGAAGAATATAACGGAAATGGCATTTCCCGCTCTACTTTTAAAAGAATGATTGCCAAGGCAGCAAAAATCGGTATTTTTACGGTTCATGAAACAGAGAGAAAAAACGGTTCCCAATCCAGCAACCTGTATGTTTTCAATCGTTTTCCCAAGAGTGAACCACCTAAGCAGGAAATATTGGACCACCCTAATAAAACTATCAATCTTTCTAAAACTAATAAAAATCAAAAGATTACTAAACGTAGCGAAAACGGCCTCGATTACTCTTTTACAAGTGACCGTGTGCCACAATCATTTATCAGCACTGTAAAGTACTTTTTTTCAGAAGCCAATCAGATTGAGGAGTTTTGGAGAATGGCATCACTTGCAGCATATAAAAACAATTGTGAACAAAACTTGAACACTATTCTAGAAACAGCCATCCTTTCCTTTAAGCAGCTGATCCGGAAAATGAAAACCCGCGTCATTGCTAAGCCCATCGCATATTTCTATGGAATCCTGAATAAGAAATTTGAAGAAAAATACTTTCAGGAATTGCATGAAATGGGGTTTTCGGCTGAGGAAAAGGACGTCTCGCTAAACTTTTTTTACAAAAAATAAAAAAACATGCTAAATGCCCCTAATTTGGGAGTTACACCCCCTAACTTCTGAATTAGACCCCTTAACTCCGGAATTAAGGGGGTTAACTGGCTGTTTTCCTGCATTTACTCAATTCGCAAAAAATTTGCGGTCAGGCTATTGTTGAGCTACCCGGGAATTCACAGAGAGCGCGCTTTCCTGAAAGGAACTTTCATGGAGAGTTTTGAACAGCTTGCAGCAAAATATGACCCTATGATTTATGACATCATCCATAGGCTGAACATCTATAAAAACTATGAGGAATTCCATCAGCTTGGTTTAATTGCACTATGGCAGGCGTGGAAAAATCATAACGAAGAAAAAGGGAACTTCCTATCATATGCTTACAGTATGGTAAAAGGACATATGATGATTGAATTAACCAAACAAACTAAGCAGATGGATCGATATGTCTATCCGGAAGCAGCCTTCTGGGAATTCATCGAAGACACCTCTTCAAGCCCCAGCTCAGAGATAACACAAGAGCTTTATAAAAAATGCAGCATGTTATCTGAAAATCAATTGAAATGGCTCCAATATACTTTATGTGATCAGCTGTCTGTCAGGGAAATTGCAGAAAAAGAACGAGTCTCCTTGTCTGCAGTCAAAAACTGGCGGCAGGGTGCCCGTGAAAAGCTGAAAAACATATTGAAAAATAATTAAAATTCACCCTGTCTTTTTCGCCCTCAAAGCTATATATAAAGGGTGAAAGGAGGTGATAAACATGGCACAAGCAAATAAGACTGATTCCAAACTTCGAATGGTATATGAAACAGGCCTTAACGGGCAGGGCAAGCCGGTTCTTAAGTCAAAAACCTACAGCAACATCAAGCATTCTGCCACAGCAGACCAGCTTTTTACAGTTGGACAAGCGATCGCAGGCCTAAGCAAATACCCATTGACTGAGATTAATAGAAATGACAGCTACAATATCTTAGGTTAATCACAATCTATTAAAAAAACCGGAAAACATAAGGAGGGAATAGTAAATGGCTAAATCATTAGAAATGACTTTCGTCACTGAACTGGGCAAGACAACAAAACTATCCGTTGATAACCCGATTGAACCAATTGATCCTGCTGCGGTAAAAGCTGCCATGGAGCAAATCATTGCTGCCAATGCCTTTGATGGCAACGGCGGTGATTTGGTTTTAGCGGAAAGTGCCAGGTTAGTAGAGCGAAATGTAACTGATTACGAATTAGTATAATCATGAGTGGCCGGATTCCTTGGAACCCGGTCATTTTTACAATACACGCCAGAAAGGAGCAGCTGCCATGGAACAGATGGTCACTTTGATCAGCGAGCTCGGCTTTCCAATTGTCGTCACCCTTTTTCTGCTGAACCGAATTGAAGCCAAACTCGATGTTGTTGTGTCGTCCATTCAAGGATTGCCGGATCGCCTTAAGGAATAAGAAAACCAATAAGCTGCCATTAAACAGTATGGCAGCTTTATCTGAATAAATCACTTTATGCCTGCTTCCAGGCCTTTTCTTAATGGATCATAAGGTGACAGATCCAGTTCCAATTCCCTTTTCAAAGCAAGATCTGCAGCCAGGTTGCCCACGTATGGGCCCATTGTAAGCCCCGATGCCCCTAATCCGGTTGCGATAACCAGTCCCTCTGCAGCAGGAACCGTACCAAGCAGCGGCAAAATATCAGGTCCAGCCGGACGGAAGCCAATTCTTACTTCTTTTAGCGTGCCTTCAGCTAATCCTGGTGCAACCGATAATGCTTCATCCAGCACTTCTTTCACACCTGCCGCCGTTAGTCTATAATCAAACCCGGATCCCGTTTCCCTGGTAGCTCCAACCACCACTTTAGAATGGTCGAAAGCAACTAAGTAATGAGTGCTCTCCGGAAGAACAACCGGCCAATTGGAAGTGTCCTCACCATTCACTTCCAAATGGGCAATTTGCCCGCGCTGGGGCTCGATTTTAAGATCAATGCCCAACGGTGCAAGCAGGTCCTTAGCCCAAGCACCTGCTGTAACGATAACAGCATCGGCAGCAATGACATTCCCGTCCACTTCTACTCCTGTAACCTTATTATTTTGGGATACAAGGTCACCTTCACCATTAAGAATGACAACACCATGTCTTTTTGCGCCATTTAGCATAGCGTCTCTTAACAGCCTGCCATCCAATCTGGCTGCACCCGTAACATGGACAGCCTCCAGATCCTCACGGAGCGGCGGATAAAGTTCCCTGGCTTCCGCTGCTGTTAATCTCGTAATCTCCCCAACCTCAGGGGTTTCAGCTTTTTTTTGACGGACACTTTCCTCGATCGCATTCAGCTCATCAGAATTGCTGCTGACTGACAGAGCTCCTACCATTCTATATCCAAAATCCCCTTCACCATCCTGTTTAAGATTTTCTATTAAAGATGGATAGTAAAGCGCTCCTCGTTTTGCAATGGCGTACCAGTCTTTATGATCTACTCTGGAAATCCACGGGCAAATGATTCCTGCGCCTGCTGCAGTTGCCTGTCCCTGATGTTCCTTATCAACAATGACTACCTCTGCCCCTTCCTTTGCGAGGTGATAGGCTGCACTTGCACCGACGATTCCGGAGCCTATAACTGCTATTTTCATATAATTTAACATCCCTTTCAAAAAAATTTTATTGTAATGGATAATGACACGAAACAAAATGATCCTGACTTACTTGTTTCAGTTTTGGTCTTTCGTCTTTACATTCTTGCTGCCTGAATGGGCATCTGGAGTAAAATTTGCATCCAGTTGCATCCCCCACCTGTTTTGGAAGATCGTCGCCGTGAATATATACTTTGTCCTTTTTGTCCCTTAACGTTGGATCAGGTACCGGAACTGCTGAAATTAATCCTTTTGTATATGGATGCATGGTCTCATTAAATAAATCTTCTTTTAAAGCCATTTCGACAACTTCACCCATATACATGACCGCAATTCGGTCGCTAATATATTTAACAGCAGGTATTCCATGCGCAATAAATACGTACGTTAGATTGAATTTCCTCTGTAAATCTATAAGCAAATTTAATATCTGCGCCTGAATTGAAACATCAAGTGCCGATACAGGCTCATCACAAACAATTAATTTTGGTTTTAGAGCTAGGGCTCTAGCAATACCGATACGTTGTCGCTGTCCTCCACTAAATTCATGTGGATACCGTTTGGAGAAGGAACGATCCAGGCCAACAGTTTCCATGAGCTCATAGATTATGTTTTCAAGCTCTTTCCCTTTAGCAACTTTATGGGTTCTCAGGGGCTCTGCGATAATATCAAAGACTCTCATTCTTGGATTTAATGATGAAAATGGATCTTGAAAAACCATTTGTATGTCTTTTCTAATTTTTTGCATCTCATTGTGATTCAGAGATGTTAACTCTGTTCCTTCAAAATAAATCTTCCCTTCAGTGGGCTCCTGCATTCTTAAAATAGTAGTGCCAGTTGTAGATTTACCGCAGCCTGATTCCCCAACTATGCCTAATGTCTCGCCTTTATTGACATACAGGCTAATACCATCAACCGCTTTAACGAAATTCTTTTTTCTTCCAAAAAAATCAGAAGAAGTTTCATAATACTTTTTCAGTCCTTCAATTTTTAATATGCACTCCTGATTATCAATATTTTCATCTAGCATGCTATTCATAGCCCTATCACCTCCTTGCCTTCATGAAGCCAGCATCTAACTGAAGATTCTGAATTCACTTGAAGTAAAGGTGGATCTTGCTGACTGCACTTCTCCATTGCAAACGGACATCTTGGATGAAATTTACATCCCTTTGGCAAGTTGGATGGAGTGGGAACGTTCCCCTCGATTGATTCTAATTGGTCCCTTAACTGATGAATTTTTGGGGTACTGTTTAAAAGACCCTGAGTATATGGGTGTTTTGGGTTTTTGAAAAGTTCAAAGACATTGTTTTGTTCTACAATTTGACCAGCATACATAACAATCACACGATCTGCCATTTCTGCCACTACTCCTAAGTCATGAGTGATCATTATTATGGAGGTATTATATTCATCCTTTAGCCTTTTCATGAGTTTAAGTATTTGTGCCTGAATGGTAACATCTAAAGCAGTAGTAGGTTCATCGGCAATCAATAATTGAGGTCTGCACGATAAAGCCATTGCAATCATGACCCTTTGTCTCATTCCCCCGCTTAATTGATGGGGATATGAGTTGTATATATTCTCTCCATTAGATATACCCACCTTTGATAGCATATCAATTGCCAGTTCTTTCGCTTTTCTTCTATCAATCTTTTGGTGAAGTCTAATTGATTCCGATATTTGACTGCCAATCGTAAAGACAGGGTTTAGGGATGTCAGTGGTTCTTGAAAAATCATCGATATTTGATTTCCTCTGATTTTCCTCATTTGTTTATTTGAATTTTTGGTTAAGTCAGTCCCATTCAATAAAATTTGTCCTTCTACAATTCTCCCTGGCTGACTTACCAATTGAAGAATTGAAAGTGAAGTAACGCTTTTTCCGCACCCTGATTCACCAACTATGCCAATCGTTTCCCCTTTCTCTACAGAAAAAGATACTCCATTTACCGAGGGAATTACACCGTCCTCTGTAAAAAAGTGCGTTTTCAAATCTTTCACTTCTAATAACGTATCAGTTACACCCAAGAGACCTTCCCTCCTATTTTTTTACCTGTGTTCGTGGATCAAGTACATCTCTCAGCCAGTCCCCCAAAAAGATAATTCCGAGTACTGTAACTGTAATGGCAATGCCAGGAAACGTAGCAAGCCACCAATTAGTTGCCAGATAGTTTCTTCCATCTGTTAACATTCCTCCCCAGGACACATCTGGAGGCTGTATCCCTAACCCAAGAAAACTTAGCGATGCTTCTAAAACTATAGTCGTAGCAACGCTTAATGTTGATATCACAATAAATGAGGAAAGGATGTTAGGCAGGATATGCTGCAGCATAATGGTTAGACTATTTGTACCTATTGACTTTGATGCCTTTACAAACTCCCTTTCTTTAATACTTAAAACCTCTCCCCTGACAACTCTGGCATATGTAACCCAATTAGTTAATCCAATTACAACAATCAGTACCAAAATACTGGGATCAAAGACGGCAAGCACGACAAGGATGAATAGAATGCTCGGAATCGCCAAGAATGAATCTACTAATCTCATTAATACATTATCTATAACTCCGCCATAATAGCCTGCTATTAATCCGGCTATTATCCCTATTAAACCGGCTAAAATAACCGAAAAAACTCCAACAAGCAAAGAAACACGCGAGCCATAAATAATACGGCTCAATATATCTCTCCCTAAATTATCTGTACCCAGAATATAATTTTGTGATCCTCCATCCAGCCACATAGGAGGCTTTAGCATATCATTCAAATTATTCGATGCAGGATTATGCGGAGCCAAAATGTCAGCGAATATAGCAACAAAAATTACTGAAGAGACAATTAAAAACCCCACTGTTCCTGTTTTGCTTTGAAGCAGCAGCTTTATCCATCTCACCCATGGCTTTCTTCTCTGGACGGTGCTTATGGCAGTTTCGGAACTCATTTTGATTTCTGATTCCATGAGATACACCTCCTAGGAATAATTAATTCTTGGATCCAAAACTCGATATACGATATCTGTAAGCAGGTTGACAACAATAACTAATATGGCAATCACAAAAACGGCAGCTTGGACGACAGCCATATCTCTTCCGTTAACTGCTTGAACCAAAAGCAGACCCAACCCTGGCCACGAAAAGACAGTTTCAGTTATTAGGGCTCCACTGACAAGGTGTGATACTTGCAAGCCCATTATGGTTACTACGGGGATTAATGAATTTCGGAAGGCATGCTTTAAGACTACGCTCATTTCACTTGCACCTTTACTTTTAGCTGTACGAATATAATCTTGGTTTAAAATTTCTAACATACTTGACCTTATTAACCTTGTCATTTCTGCAGCGATACCAGTTCCCAATGTTATAGCAGGTAACACCATATGCATAATTGATCCTCTTCCGGATACGGGGAATAGCTGATAATTTACGGCCAATAATAATATCAGCATGATTCCAAGCCAGAAATTCGGCATGGCTTTTCCCAGCACGGATCCACCGGTAATAAACAAGTCAATGAAGCTATTTCTCTTTTTCGCTGAATATATTCCTAAGGGTATTGCGATAATAATAGCTACCAGCATCGAAGCTGCAGCTAATTCAAATGTTGCTGGAAGCCTCTCTAATACCAAGGGCAATGCCTCCTGATTATATCTGAAAGATGTCCCAAAATTTCCAGTGATCAAATCTCCAATAAAATGAAAATACTGATATACAAAAGGCTCATTTAAACCTAATGCTTCTCTTAAAGCCTCTCTATCTGCATCAGACGCATCTTCCGGCAGCATTAATGAGACTGGGTCGCCTGCCAAATATACCAATACAAATACAACAAAAGTGATGATGAACAGGACTGGTATAATTTGCAGAAATCTTCTTAAAAGATACTTTTTCAAGGCCAGACCTCCTTATTGTGAAACAGGACTGGACCTTTCAACCTTCCAGCCCCGCAAATTGTATTATTTTAAAGTAATATCTGAGAAGTTTATGACTTCATCCAGCCTCGGTTCAAATTGTACATTATCACTAACACCATAATTGGCTCCCTGCTGGAAAAGAAAGATATGAGGTCTTTCTTCAGCAACAATCTCTTGTATTTTTTGATATTGTTTTACTCTTTCATCTTCATTAAGATTACGGCCTGCATCATGGAAAAGCTTCTCAACTTCTTCGTTAGTATAATCCGTTTGCCCGGCAGCACGTTCTTTTGTGTAATGAACTAACGAGTAGGATGCATCAAGGAGGCCATCCGCCAATCCTATCATGATTAATTCTTTATTAGAGTTGGAGTTATATATATCCAGGAAGGCGCTGGACTCAAGAAGCTGTAAATTCACTTTAATCCCTGCTTCTTCAAGCATGCTCGCAACCAATTGGGCTACTTCACCATCCAGCGGATATCTGCCCTTCGGAGCTGTAAATGTCAGTTCCAGCCCATCTTTATACCCTGCCTCTGCTAAAAGGCTCTTCGCTTTTTCCAAATCATATACATAAGAATTATACAAATCTGGATTTGATCCTAATACGCCTTCCGGCACACGTGATCGAACTGGTACAGCAGTTCCCTTTAAAACAGAATCAACAATAGCCTGCTCATTAATTGCAAGATCAATGGCTTCCCGAACTTTTGGGTCTGCGGTTACAGTACCCTCTGTATGACGAAGCATTAAAAGCATGACACGAGTTGTATCCCCATTTACAAGAGAAATTCCACTTTCTCCATTTACCCGATCCCATTCATTAGGAGGAATGTCGGTTGCAACATCTACTCCTCCAGTCAGTAATTCTCCTACACGGGTAGAGCTTTCTGGTATTGCCCTGACAACCACTTCTTTCCATTTCGGTTTTTCACCAAAGTAATTATCATACGGTTTGAGGACGACTCTATCATCCCGTTTCCAATCCACATATTTGTATGGTCCTGAACCAATTGGATTCTTTTGAAATTCCTCAAGTCCCACTTCCTCGAAGTATTTTTTTGGAATTACATCCGCACCACTTTTTGCCAATAGCCTTAATAACGTTGGCATAGGTCCATCTGTTACAATTTCAACAGTTAATTCCTCAATGGCATTTACTTCCTTAATTTGAGTGAAATAAGGATACTCCTTTAGAGACTCATCATTCATGACTCTTTCAAGGCTAAACTTAACATCTTCGGCTGTTAGTGGGTCTCCATTATGGAAAGTAACACCTTCTTTTAATTGAAAGTGCCAAGTAACATCATCGATATTTTCATATTTTTCAACAAGTTCCGGTTGAATTTCCATGTTACTATCGCGATTAAACAATCTGCTGAACATATTTCTGAAAACACGATCTCCATTAGTGCTTAATGAATTCTGGGGATCTAAAGTAGTAATATCAGCACTTTGCGCAATTACCAGACTTGTTTTCTTACTGCCTTCTTTCCCATTCGCATTATCACCGGTGGATGTCGTATTACTGCTGCAGCCTGAAATAAATATTGCTGTAATTAGCACAAAAACAAATAGATAATTAAATGTTTTTTTCATTTACACTTCCCCCTATTGAATATTATTTAAAATTCCAGACTACTAGCTAAAATTCTTCATAACTGCTGCAGTTACTTTTATACCTTGAATGAAATCATCGATAAAAATATTTTCATTAGGCGCGTGATAGTTAGATTGCAAATTAGCTACACCAATTTGCACCGCAGGAATGCCTGTATTACTCAGCATTTTAAACATAGGGCTTGAACCTGCTAAGTTACGCAGAATAACTGGAGGCTCAGCATAAACTTGCTCCACACTTTCAAGCACAACTTCAACAAAACGGTTAGATGGATCGGTGTTAAACGGATGAATCCCGTGAGATTGCCTTATTTCTATATCTTGAAACCCGTTCTTATCTAAATGCTTCCTTAATAAATCTGCTATTTTTTCAGGTGTCTGATTTGGTACCAGGCGAAAATCAAGTTTAACCATTGCAGTCGATGGCAGGACTGTTTTAGAGCCTTCACCTGTATATCCCGAATTTATACCGCAAATAGTGCAGGTTGGTTCTGCAGTTAGAGTTTCTTTTAATTCATCTCCAGTTACATTTTTTAGAAAGCTTTTAATGCCATATAGTTCCTTTATTTCTTCCTCATTGAAATCCATCGATTGAATGAAGGTCCTGTCTTTTTCACTAAGTGAAATCACATCGTCATAAAAACCCTCAATTAAAATGTTTTCCTGTTCATCTTTCAGTGAGTTCAGTGCCCATACTAATCTCCATGCAGGGTTTTCTATTATTGCGGCCTCTGAGGAATGAAGATCATATTTGGCTCCTTTGCATATTAACTCAACATAGCAAATTCCCTTAACTCCTAAACCGACGTGTGGTCTGCGATCCTTTACTCCTCGGGTTCCACCCTCCCAGATAATGCCATCAGTTTCCAACTTATCAGGAAATTGGTTTGCAAAGTATTCCAAATGAGGGCTTCCTACTTCTTCCTCTCCCTCAAATATAAACTTGATATTTATTGGCAGATTTCCATACACCTGCTGGTATGCATGTACTGCACAAATTCTGGCTATAAGATTACCCTTGTTATCCGCAACACCACGTGCAAAGATTTGGTCATTTCTGATATCTGCCTTGAAGGGTTCACTATGCCATTGGTCAACAGGGTCCTCAGGCTGCACATCATAGTGATTGTAGAAGGTTAGTGTCTTTTCTTTTTTACTATCAAGATGTGCATATATAATTGGAAAACCATCAGTTACAATCTCTTCTGCACTTGCATCCACTCTTTGCAAAAAAGCTTTTACAAGCTCTTTCATTTCAAGCATTCCTCGACTTTGGGCTGAAACACTAGGCTGATTACATGCTTCAATCAGCCATTCAATATACATATCAGAGTTTTCCTCAATAAATTGATAGACTTTATTCATTCTCAAGTTCCCCTTCCGCACTTAAGGAATCAAAAAAGTATGAAAATATAACATTATAATTTTTGCTTCATTGCTTACTCTTCCGCAAAACTCTTCCCATTCAAATAATAATCAGCCTCATTATATGCAGTAAATGCCACCTCAACCTCCGGAACTCCAAGCGAATGAACATGACTCGAAACTATCCCGGCAAATTGGCTTTGAACTTCTTTACCTCTGTCAAACCACTTTACTTCTATAAACGGATAAGCTGGAACTTCTTTTTGATCAAACACAAAAGTTGAATTCAAAACTTCCAATGTAAAGTTATCTTCACCGCTATCACAGAGCAGAGCCAGGTCTTTCACCAGCTGCGTGCTGATTTCCTTTGTCTGGTTGACTGTAATACCCCTAATAAACAAATGTGGCATCCTATTTCTCCTATCCTGTTTACATAATATTTTTCCTGGCAACCAAGAAAAGTTATAATATTATAACTAAATATGATTCATTTAACCAAACCTGCTTAAAGAATACCTGTCGATCGGAATCGAAGTTTCCCCATCCATGATCAATTCTGTTATTAAGGTGCCAATTAAAGGAGAAAGTGTCACTCCGCTATGGGTGGCTGCCACATAAAGGTTTTCAAACCCCGGTACCTCACCAAGAATGGGAAAACCATCCTCCGGCATGGCCCGGATTCCGGAAAAGGCGCGGACAATTTTAGCCTTTCTTAAGCCAGGTACATATTGGACTGCCATATTGGCTGTTTCCTGAATGACATCAAGCGTTGTTGCCCGATTAAACCCTGCTTCCTCCATTGAATAGCCCATCAGTACTTCACCATTATTTGCCTGCCTTAACCCGCTGATTGTAAAATTTAAGAAAGGCTTTAATGGTTCTGACACCAGAATCTGCCCTCTCAATTGATTAACGGGAATCTTAATTCCAAGCATTTCTCCGATTTCTCTCGACCAGGTTCCCCCAGCGAGGATAAGGTTTTTACATTCAAAAGCACCCTTATCTGACACAACCAAGTATTTTCCATTATGCTTTTTAATCTCTGTTACTTTATTGTAAGCAGAATACCGTACGCCATTTCTTTTAGCTGCCCTCATATACATATCAATCAGGCGGAATGGATTGACATTGCCATCAATGGAGCTGTAGGTTGCCCCCGCAACTTCCGGATTCATATAGGGCTCTTTTTCGAGAACTTCTTCTCTGGATAACACCTTGATTTTGATGCCGATTTTCCGGTAAGATTCTGCGAGCTTTTGTGCCTTTTCACGGTCACTTTCATGGAAAAAAGGTGAAAGCCCCCCTGTCCGCTTGTATTCGACGTCCCCGATCTTTTTAGACAGATATGGATAGAGTTCGGCACTGTACATATTAAATTCCGCATACCAGGAAGGCGTTTTATTATGTACCCATACCCATGCCTGGGTGGATCCTGAGGTACCTGACATGGGATATTTTTTATCCAGCACAAGCACGCCTTCTTTGTATCGCTCAGAAAGATGGTAAGCAATACCGCTGCCCACTACTCCTCCGCCGATCACAATTGTTTCATAATCTGTTTCCAATTACTTCACCTTCCCTTCTTCCAATTCCACCTCATCAAGGACAGACTTGACAGCATTAAAGGATGTACTGTTCGTTGCCAGTGTTTCAAGTTTAATAGGGGATAGCGGCATCCTCATTCTCGGCAGCGGAATCTCTGAAGGTGACAGCCCAGTCTGCTGCTGAATAATTTCTGCCACCATGCTGGTGCAGATTTTAGCCTGGCAAGGTCCCATTCCACAGCGGGTAATCCTCTTAACATCATCAAATGTCCTTCCTCCATTGCTGATAACCTCTTCCACTTCCTCACAGCTGATTTCTTCACACCTGCAGATGATCGTCGTTTTATCCAACTTATTCACCTTCTTCTCTCTTTTCCTGTCTAGGAGACAAATACATCCTTCAGTATTGGGCTTGTAAAGTTCTCGAGATGCTTGACTCTTTCGCTGTATACTTCTTTGTACTCCAGTATTCCGAGTTCTTTCCAAAGAGTCTCTCTTATCTCTTTTGCCTCTGGAGCGCTGATTGCCTGCAGTTCTTCACTTACACTGATGCCGGCAATCATCCCTGTCAGGAGAAGCGGACCGTGAGTCGTTATGCCAGCCGCATTCCCAGCTATGAATACCTCTTTCCTGTCAGTTTGAAATGTATGACTATATTGCGGAACCCAGCCGCCAAGTATCTCTTGAAACCCAAAGGAGCAGCCCAGCTGGTAAAAAACATCCAATATGGGTGCCCTGCCTCCATCCAGGCAAACGAGATCCACATCCAGGGTGATGATTTCACCATCCAGCTCGATATCAACCTGTTCCACCTGCCCATTACCTCTTGCTTCCCTTATAAAACTATTAAAATAGAAAGGAACCCCCTTACGTGATAGTTCGCTCACTTTTTCCTGCTCTTTGGCTACAGCGGTGGATCGTTTTTCTATAATTCCTTTTAACTGAATGCCCACATCCATCAGCTGCAACGCTGTTTCCATGGCAAAGTCACTGGAGCCCACAATCACAGCTTCTCTCCCAGGCTTCACAAAATCACGATTGATCAATGTCTGTGCAGCACCGATTGTCATGATTCCAGGCAATGTCCATTTTGGAAAAGGTACTGCCTTCTCAGCTGCTCCGGTAGCCACAATCACCTTTTTTGCTTTAATAGGGAAAACATTTTCTTCATCGGTAATTCCGGCGCTTCCATCCTCGTAAAATCCAACCACTCGGTGATTCAGGAGCGGCCTTACATTCAAATCCTTTATCTGCCCGATTAGTTTATTTGCCAATTCAAACCCACGCATCGGTTCATATACAGAAGGAAGCGAACGTAGCGCTTGAGTCTGCTGGTTAAGCTGCCCCCCAAGCTTGGAAGCTTCGTCAACAATGGTTACATCCAGTCCCCTAGATGCCGTCTCAATGGCAGCTGATAGTCCTGCAGGACCGCCTCCGATGATCAGTACATCAGTCTCCATCAATCTCCCTCCTTACCTCAGGGTCATCCATGTTCGGGTATATTCGCATGCCATCTTCAACCTCTGTCATGCAGCTCCGAACATGATCCTCACCGTCAATGGTCATATAGCAGCTGCAGCATCTCCCGCGCGAGCAGAATAATCCTCTTGATTGGACCAATTTTCGGCTGACACCCAACTTCTTAATTCCATTTGCCATTAAGGCGGCAGCAACTGATTGCTGCGTGTAAGCCTGATAGGGCTGATCATCGAAGTAAATGGTTACAGGCCTGTGAAGCTGCCTGCCAAGAACGGGATGATTTTCAATATGCATACAAACCTCTCCTATCTAATTTTTCGAGGAAAACACTTTTCCTACACCAAGCACTCTTTCAATAACGAGCATTAATACAATTGTGAAGAGAATCATGATGCTTGATACGGATGTAATAATGGGATCATATTGATATTGCATGTAGGTGTAGATACGTACAGGCAGTGTCACAACGTCTGTGCTGACAATAAATAAGGCCACAGTTAAATCATCAAATGAAGTAATAAAGGCAAAAATGGCGCCGGCTATCACACCTGATTTAATGATCGGCAGAGTGATTTGAAAGAAAACCTTCATCTGTGATGCTCCAAGGTTCAGGGCCGCTTGTTCGATAGAACGGTCGAACCCGACAAGGCTTGCAACCACCAGGCGCATTACAAATGGAACCGTTAAAATGATATGGCCTAAAATTAACGCAAGCGGGCTCGCAGCTAAGCCAATCCATGAGTAAAACTGCAATAGTGCTACACCAAACACAACAGATGGAATCAAAAGAGGCGAACCGACTAATTGAACAATTGCACCCTTCCCCTTAAATTGACGGCGCACGACTGCAAGCGAAGCCAATGTGCCAATGGCAGTAGCAATAATGGCGGTTCCGAACGCCACAATAATGCTCAGTGTAAAGGACTGCATAAATTCCGGATGCTCAATTAACTCTGTGTACCATCTGAGAGTCAGGCCTTTTGGCGGAAAAACAATGTATTCGGTAGTTGTTAAGGAAGAAAGCAATACAACGACGATTGGCGCCAGCAGGAAAATATAAACGAGTAAACAAACAAAGTTAAAGAAATACTTGGGCAGCTTCCTGCTCATTGTATGGCCACTCCTTTCTCAGACTTGGCAAGGATTTTGCTGTAGGCGATGATGGTTATGGTGGCAATCAGGATTAACAGGAAGCCTATTGCGCCTCCATACGGCCAGTTCAGCATGACAGCTACCTGTTCATACGTCAGATAGGACATAACCTTCACCTGCGGTCCGCCAAGAATGGCCGGGGTAACAAATGAGCTGACGCTTAAGCTGAACACCATAACCGATCCGGCGAAAATACCTGGCAAGGTTAACGGAAGCAAAATGGAAAAAAAAGTTCTGAAGGAGCTGGCCCCAAGATTCTGCGAGGCTCTGATGACAGAAGGGTCTATTTTTTCGAGTGAGCCCATGATGCTCAGCACCATGTAAGGGAAAAGAACATGCACCATCCCGATGACCACACTCAATTCAGTGTATAAGAGGGTTAAAGGCTGATCTATCCAGCCCATTTTTAAGAGCGCATTGTTAACTACACCATTGTTGGATAAAAGAATCACCCAGCCATAGCAGCGGATAACCATGCTGATCAGCAGCGGGGAAAGCACCAGAAGGGTTAAATAATTCCTGGTTCTTCCTTTTGATCTGGAAATCTGAAAAGCTACCGGGTAAGATATAAGAATCGTAATCAAAGTGGTTAATAGAGCGATTTTTACTGTGCGCCAGACCACTCCAAGATAAAAAGGATCTGACATGAACTTGATATAGTTTTGGAGCGTCCATTCATTTCCCACTCCAGTGCTTGCATCAAAATTTTTAAAGCTTGTCATAAATAAGAAGAACAATGGCAGCAAAAAGAAGAAAAGGAAGATACCCAGCGTCGGCAGTAAAAGCAGCCATGTATCAAGCCGTTTTTTATTCAAATTCTTTTTCTTTTGCTGAAGCAATAGGTCATGTTCCGTTCCGATTCCGGCTTGCATATGAGTCACCTCGCCATTCTCGAAGGGAGCAGGTCTTCAGGGTTCCAATAAGTATAGACACTGTTTCCTTCTTTAATTTCGGTGGGATTCAGAACAGTATTGGAAATATCCGCAATCAGATGCCGATCATGCACCTTCAGGATGTATCTGGTCTTTGCTCCAAGAAACATTTTCCTTTCCACCTTGGTCTGAAAAGCCTCATTTCTTTCAGGTGATCCGGCTAAGGCAATTTGGACTTTTTCCGGCCGGATGAAAAAATGAACCTCGGAATTCTTCACAGATGGAACTGAAACGATCTGTTCATTCCCAAAGAAGTGCATTTTGCATTTCTTATTCTCATAGGTTTCCAGGACTTTTCCCTGTATGTGGTTCACTTCCCCTATAAACTGGGACACGAAGTCAGTCTTTGGATGATTATATATGGAAGCCGGATCATCAACCTGTTCAATCCGTCCCTCATACATGACTGCGATCCGGTCCGAAATTGCCAATGCTTCTTCCTGGTCATGTGTGACAAAAATGGTGGTAATCCCTACCTGCTTTTGTATATCAACGATCTCTTCACGCATTTCCTGGCGCAGCTTGGCATCCAGATTGCTCAGCGGTTCATCAAGAAGAAGCACCTTTGGTTTAATGACCAGGGCCCTCGCCAGGGAGACACGCTGCTGCTGTCCTCCGGAAAGTTCCTTTGGATAGCGTTTTTCATAGCCAGCCAGACGTACCATTTCCAATGCTTCAAGCACCCTTTTGCTGATTTCATTTTTTGGCACCTTTCGAAGCTTAAGTCCGTAGGCAACATTATCAAAAACCGTCATATGCGGAAACAAAGCATAATTTTGGAACACCATGCCCATTTCTCTTTTATTGGGAGGAAGCAGGTGAACGGGCTTCCCATCCACCTCAATCTTCCCGCCATCCACTTCCAGAAATCCGGCAATCATATTAAGTGTCGTCGTTTTTCCGCAGCCCGAAGGCCCCAAAAAGGAGACGAGTTCCCCTTTTTGGATGTCAAGGCTGAGTTTTTTAACCACTTCTGTTTTATTAAATGTCTTGACCACGTTTTCCAGGCTTAAGTAACTCATTCGCTTCCCCTCTCTTTTAATGGGCTACTTCAATTTCTTTATTAGCCCGTTCTGTCCACTCTGCCCGTTTTGCATTGACAGTTTCCCAGTCGACTTTGATCAATTTGGCAATCTCTTCTTCCCCATAGGCCACTTTATTGACGATGTCACCTTCAAGCTTCACATTCTTATTAACCGGTCCATCAAATAAGGAGTTGGCAAATAGAAGCTGTGCGTCTTCATCCAGGACAAAATTGACAAATTTCTGTGCAAGATCTTCATTTGGAGCATCCTTCACCACACTGACAGTTGCCATCAAAGCTGGAGCCCCTTCTTCAGGAATGACATACTCAATCGGGAATCCGCTATCCTGCAGTGTAAATACCCGGCTGCTTCCCCATGCACTGGCAACGGTCTGCCCTTGCAGGAAGTAGTTGGATACGTCTGCTGTTTTATCAAAAGTGATTGCGTTTTTGGCAATTTCCTTCATTTTTTCAAAGCCCGGTTCAATGTTTTCTGCATCTCCTCCATTGGCAATCGCAGTCATGAGCAGAAAGTGAACTCCATACGTATTGGCAATGGAAGGCAGTACGAGTTTTCCTTTAAACTTTGGATCGGCCAAGTCATTCCAGGATGCTGGTGGTTCCCAGCCATTCTGTTCGAAGACATCCTTGTTATAAGCCAAGCCCGTTGAAATGATCCCGAAACCAACGCCCACATTATCCTTGTCTTTTGCAATATCATAGACATTCGCCAGGTTTGTAACAACACTCTCATCCAATGGTGCCAGCAATCCAAATGCCTTTGCCTGAGCCTGAGGACCATCATCAAGGAAAGCCACATCGATTTGCGGATTATCCTTTTGGGCCTGAAGCTTGGATAAAGTATCAACAGAGCTTCCCGTAATATATTTCACCTTTACGCCATGCTCTTTTTCGAACTTTGGAATCAAGTCCTCCTTCATCTTTTGCTCATAGCTTCCTCCATATGCCGCTAAAACTAGAGTCTTTCCATCACTTTTTCCTGACCCTTCATCTGCAGAACTTCCTGTTTGGCCGCTGCATCCTGCTGCCGTTACAAGCAATAAACAAAGCAATACCATTAAAAAAGCTTTCTTTTTCAACTCATTTCCCCCTCGTTTTGTTTTGCTTTTGTGAACTTAAGGAGCTGTTCTAAGATGAAGAAATGCTAAAAAGATACCTCCTTTTTGCTTTAGATCAATCTATTGAAAGAGATTGATTTTTATATAAAATATAAAGATATAATATTATAACTTTATATCTTTTAAATTTATAAATGCTCCAATAGGATTTCACCAATTTTTTTACAATTGAACTTCTGTATAGTAAACCGCTTTATCACTGCGGATATAGAACTTAGAAAACTCAATAATATCTTCTTGCTTTGTGTAAGTCGTACGCTCCCACTCAAATACAGGGGTTCCCGGTTCCACCTGAAGCAGCTTAGCCTGGTGATCAGGAAGAATATAGGGCCGGATAAATACCTTAGCCCTGTTTAGCGCTATATGAAATCTGCTTTTTAAAATGTTAAAAATTAAGTCGTTATTGATCATTTCAGGTGTAAGCCCCTGACACTTTTCCGCTGGAAGATAAGTATATTCCAATGCGAGAGGGTCATTATTTTCCACTTTTAATCTCTCAATTCTGATCACGCCATCCTCTGGATCAATCCTTAACTTCTGGGCGATTTCAGAACCTGCTTTCTCATATTGAAAGTTTAGTAGATCATGAGGGTGTTCCTGTTCCGAACCGGTGGAAAGCGATAAGATTGAATTAAGATCCTGCTCTTTGGCAGCCCCGGATACAAATGTTCCTTTTCCTCGCTGTCTGAAGAGATAGCCTTTATTCACAAGTTCAATTACAGCCCTTTTAACCGTTATGGTGCTGACATCGAATCGACCGGATAGCTCCTGCTCAGTCGGCAGCTGGCTCCCTACCTCCCATTGGCCGGAAATGATTTTTTCTTCGAGAATCTGCTCTACTTGTCTATATAGGGGTATATGTGAACTCTTATCAATCTGCATTTATGTATCTCCCTTGAAAGAATATAATGTTATAACTTTATATTATTTTATAATTTATCTGTTTTTTGGGTAGTTGTCAATATTTTTTGAAAATTAAATATTTAAAGCAACCCAATTGGGATCTCTATTTATTAGTTTCCTAGTTTCTGCGCTGCTGCAGCTGTTTAACTCTTTTAAGTATGGCTGGCTCGGGGGTGCTTTTTATTCCTTTTGATTACTTCATTGACGCTGATGTTTTTTTGGTCGCTATTCCTCCTAATTAACTACCATTTTATTCTCGCTACGCCCTTTTTGGGCACTATTCCTCCTGATTAACTACATTTCTCTCTCACTCCGCCCCTTTTGGTCACTAATTCCCCTGATTATCTACCATTTCACTCTCGCTCTGCCTCTTTTGGTCACTATTCCCCATATTACCTGCCCACACATACCACCGCCATCTTCCCACCTAGCCCTTACCCCCAAAAAACTCCATCACAGCACCAATCCGATCCTTAAAGCCAGTATAATTATGCCCCGCCCCCTCAATGATGCGAAACTCAACCTCACAACCGCTGCTCTTTAGCCTTTCATAAACCGCGTTGTTAGACGCCAAAAATAGTTCACTCATTTTCCTATTTTCCCCTGCCTCTGCAGTGCCGCAATCCAGATATATTTTCCCTGATGGAGGTGTGATAGCTGCCAGTTTTTCTATTTCCTCCTGATTCGGGTAGAAGGCGGATGACACTCCTGCGATTTTTCTAAAGGTATCAGGATATTGGCAGCCGGCATAAACAGAGTTCAATCCGCCCAATGAGATGCCCGCCATATAGTTTTTGGCAGCCATCGTCCTATATTTGTCATCTATTAACGGCTTCAGCTCATTCACAATAAAGTCAGCATACTCTCTGCCCTTACCGCCTAAGCTGCTTTTGTACCCTAATACCTGCTCGCTGAAATCCCCATTTTTCCATGGGCAATATTCATTGAGCCGTTCTTCGCCTTGTGTATTTTGGTCGATTGCTGCCACAATCAACTCTGAATTAGTTTGATCCAGATATTTGTGCAGCTCCAGGGACACTCCGCCAATTGCTTCCTCTGCGCCAAAGACATTTTGCCCGTCATGCATGTATAGGACCGGATAACGTTTATTGCTGGTGCCATACCCCTCCGGCAGGTAAATCCGAACTTTTCTTACCCCATTAAAAATGGACACAGTTAACACTTCAAGCATGGCTTGCACCTCATAATCATTATTCAATTAACCAGTTTTGTTTCTGGCTCAGCCTCTTTCTGCAAAAACCGCACTCTAGCACTTGTAAAATATTGTACATCGGTCCTCCGAAAAAAGCTCAAAAAAAGACTGCCGATCATTCTCAGCAGTCTTCATTCCATTTAACACAGTCTAACGGGCAGTAATGGCCCGATTGGTTCAACTAACAATCAGTGAGGCCACCCCACTGATTAAAGTTTCACTTTATTTTTTCAAAGCTTCATATTGCTTCAGTATTTCTCCTGCGAGCTCACCTGATTCTTCAAGTCCGCATACTTCTTTCAGTACATAGGCCACTCCGTTTTCCTGGATCATGGCCTGCAGCTTAACTGCTTCTTCATCTTCCCTGTTATCAAACAATAGGGCTGCAGCGATGGCTTTTGCCAGGTTCGTGTAAGATATGCCTGCCTTCTGGGCCTGCAGTGCCGGGCGAACGAGCCTGTCTTCAGGTCCGAGCTTCCTTAATGGTGAACGGCCAACCCGTGTGACACCGTCATTCAGGCGGGCATTCTCAAAACGGCCAATGATTTTATCGATATATTTCTGATGCTCGTCCGGATTCAGGCCATAGCGATGAATTAAATAGGCACCTGTTTCGCCAAGTGTTGCCTTCACCTGCTGGTAAATATCTTTATCAGCAAGTGTCTGGTCGATGGTTTCTTTGCCTGCCAGGTAACCGAAATACGCAATTACCGCATGTCCTGTGTTAACTGTAAACAGCTTTCTTTCGATAAACGGCGCAAGCTCTGGAACAATCTTCATTCCTTCAATATGAGGAATGTCTTCGGTCGTTTCGACAACCCATTCATGGTACGGTTCCACCAGGACATCAAGTGATCCCTGGTTATTTTGAATAGGAACAATCCGGTCTACAGCGGAGTTTAAGAAGGAGACATTCTCAAGATTAATGCCGCTCTCCAAGTTCTCCAGAATATAGCCCTTTAATAAGTCAGTTGCCGAGATCTGATTTTCACATGCGATGACATAAAGCTTTTCCGTAATACCAGCTTCTGCTCTGGCAGCCAAGCCTTTTGCCATTAACGGCGCAATGCGGGGAAGGATATTTGGCCCTATAGCTGTTGTTAAGAACTCAGCCTGTTTAATGGCCTCAATCACTTCAGCCTCCTGCTTCAGATTGTTCAATCCTGACACATTCGTAATGGTCAAGCTTTCCTGTTCATCTGCAGCCAGAATCACTTTGTATTGTTTTTCTTCGTTTAACTGATTAATAATCTCATCAGCAATATCCACAAATGTCACATGGTAGCCTGACTGTGAAAATAGTGCTCCGATAAATCCTCTTCCAATGTTCCCTGCTCCAAAGTGTACTGCCTGTTTCATCGAATCATTCCTTTACCGGTTTATTTTAAAATGAGACTGGAGGTATTCTGTGAAAATCGCTTCCAGCTTCCTGAAGATCATATCTTCGTTTGCGGAAGAAAATAGTAATATTGCTTCCTCTGTCTCAATGATATTCGTGCTGATTAAGCTTAAGATTTCCTGCTCTCTTCTGCTTAGTTCGTCTGGCGCGAGCATGAGCAGCAGGTTTTTCATGACCACTTCTTTTCCGTCCATTCCCTTTACGAGACAAGGCTCTGGCAGATGGGCGATTTGGAAAATAAGTGTTCGGACGTTTGGGTTGCGCGCATGAAAGAGAGCCATATTCGTTTCAGGAATTCCAAGACCGCCTTTTTGTTCCCGACCCCTTAAGGATTGCAGAACATCTTCCGGATTTATCAGCAGATGATCTCCTTCTGCATTCTTCACCATTTTTGCGAGAATCTGCTCCTGGCTTGCTTTCCCATCCATTCGGTAAAACCGGAAGTTCTGAATAAGAGACTGAATGCTCTCGTGAATATCTCTCATCTCCTCAAGCATAGAGTCTAAAGAGACGTTGCTCTGCTCTGTCTTGTGGTGCCTATCCTCCGCCACTTCCTGATACTGTTTTCCTTTAGTGAGCCTTTCAATATTGTTCTTCAGGTAGTTTTTTATCGTGAGAATATTTTCTTCACTTAAAAGCGGGTTCACCAATATATACTCGGCATGTATAAAAGGAAGCCTGACAGTAGAAAGGATTAAATCATATTCCTTCATATTCGCACCCTCCGACATTTCCTTAATCGATTTGATTTCAATGAGATCAATCTCAGCCACTTCTTTTTTCAGCCTGCTTTTCAGCATCTTGGATGTGCCGATGCCTGTCGGGCAAATGAGAAGCGCCTTTATTGAAAGGTTCTCTTCCTGCATGACAAGTGCCGAACCGAAATGAAGGACGATAAACGCAATTTCGTCATCGGAAAATTGATCAATATCAGTGAACACCTCTTCAAGACTGTTTTTCACAGCCATGAACAGAACCGGATATTTACGCTTGATTTCCTCTTTAAGCGGGTTGTAGGACTCCATATTCTGTTTAATCCGATATAAAGATGGCTCCATATGGGCGAGCAGTCCCTGAAATAAGGAATAATCCTTGTTCAAATCCACATGCAGCTGCTCAGACACAGATTTAATCACGTTCCTGATCATTTGGGCGAGTACAATGCTGTCATACGGAAAAGCCTCCGTACCGCTCCATTTGGTGCCTTTAAGTATACGCGACAGGTAAAGGATATCCCCTTCGGAAAAATCACAGGCAAATGTTTGTCCGAGCCTGTTTGTGATTTCCTGAATCAATCCGTATTCAACCGTAACCTCTGTGTCCAGAAGCTCCGTCCGTTCAACAGGAAAACCGCTGAGTGCCCTTTTCACTGTTATGCAGGTATGCAGCACAATCTCCAGGTAGCCGCTATCCGCAAACCGGGCAGGTGCACCAGTAAATACAGATTGAAGGATGCTGTTCACATGGCGAAGGCCTCCAGCGTCAAAGTAGTGAAGAATCCTCTCTTCCCCAAGCTTCCCTTTTTCAAGCAAAAACAATTTCTCGATTAATTCTTCATGAAAGTAGTGAAGGAGAAATTGGGCAAGCACGCGGCGCTTATCTGCTTCCGTTCCATGAAGTTCTACGCCTACTCCCCGCTTTCTCGTCAGTTTCACCCGGAAAAGGGACAGCCATTCGGCCAGTTCGTCCAGATATGCTGTCAAGGTTGCCGTGCTGATGCCAAGATAGCCGGCAAGTACCTGGGTTTTGTAGACATCTTCTGCAAGAATGGCCAAAAGAAGGCGCAGCTTTTTTTCCTGTGGAGGCTCATCGATTGGTTCACTATTGGTCAAATGCTGGATCAGCCTGAAAATCTGCTCGTTTTTCCCTTCAATGACAAGTCCCTGATTCATATTCCGGGTTAAGGTCAGTCCGAACTCATTGACAATTTTCTCAACTGCCTTTAAGTCCCTCTGAATCGTTCTTGCACTGAAATTCAAGGAAGAAGCAATCGACAATGCCGTATGTTTCCCCGATGTTTTAATAATCAATTCAATAATGGCTTTTTCCCTCGATGTAATATACATGAGATCAGCTCATTTCTAAAATTAGTGACGATAAACGAGGAAAAGAAAAGCGCATAAGGACGCTTTTCTATTCCTAAGGTTTATTTCTTGCCGATAATATCCATGATGGTCTCAACAGATTCGGCTGAAGCCAGCTTCTCGATATTATCCATATCCGAACATGTTACCGCTATGCCTGATAAGATTTCAAGATGTGTGCCGTCTTTTCCTGCAATTCCGAAGATCAGACGAACCTTTTGGCCATCAAAATCAACGCCATTTGGTACCTGGATAACCGTAAAGCCTGATTTAATAACTGCCTTTTTCGCCTCTTCCGTTCCATGAGGGATCGCTACATCATTCCCCATATAGGTGGAAGTGATATTATCACGTTCAATCATCGCTTCAATATAGCTTTCTTCCACATATCCGGAATCCACAAGCACTCTTCCGGCAAATCGGATGGCTTCATCCTTATCCGCAAACTCTTTGTTCAGGAATATATTTTCCGGACGCAATAAATCGTCTTCATGCGCCATTTCCTCATCCGTTGCATCAGGAACATTTTCCTCTGCATCTTCAACGATTTCGTGCAGCTCCGAGTTAGCCGGGAACTGCAGTGCATCGATCAGTTTGTCATACTCCGGGCTTGATAGGAAGTTATCAACTGATACATGAAATGCATTCGGCACTTTCTGACGTGCCCTTGGTGTCAATTCATCCTGTGTAATGACGATTTGGGCATCTCCAGGAAGATTAGAGATCGCTGTATTTGTAACAGCTATGTCCATGCCTGCTTCCTTCACCTTTTTGCGCAGCAGGGATGCACCCATGGCACTTGAGCCCATGCCCGCATCACAGGCAAAATAGATTTTTGATACGTTATCAGGCATTGCAGCATTTCCGCCTTCAAATACATTTGAAACAGAGCTTTTCTTGCCTTTCATTTCCTGCATCTTTTTCGACGCTTCTTCAATGTCATCTTCACCCTGCTTGCCTGTTTTCATAATAAAGGCAGACACGAAGAATGATACAGCAGCAGCCACAAGCACAGCTGCGAAGTTCGCAATATATGCACTTGCATGATGAGGTGTAACTGCAGTAATGGCAATGATGCTTCCCGGTGATGAAGGAGCGAACAATCCGCCGCCTAATAGAACCAGTGTGAACACACCGCTCATTCCTCCAAGAATTACCGCAATCATCAGCATAGGACGCATTAAAATGTACGGGAAGTAAATTTCATGGATCCCGCCGAAGAAGTGAATAATTCCGGCACCTGGAGCAGATTTTTTAGCATTGCCTTTTCCAAAGAAAATATAAGCAAGTAAAACTCCAAGACCGGGTCCAGGGTTTGCTTCTAGCAGGAACAGGATGGACTGACCTGTTGATTTAACCTGTTCCACACCGATTGGCGACAGAACACCATGGTTAATGGCATTGTTCAGAAATAACACTTTCGCCGGTTCAATTAGAATGCTTGTCAGCGGCAGAAGACCTGTGCCAATCAGCCAGTCAACACCGGCTACAAGCCAGCTTGTGAATTCATCCACTGCAGGCCCTATTCCGAGGAATGCAAGGATGGCCAGAACGGCTCCAAGAATTCCTGCTGAGAAGTTGTTCACGAGCATTTCAAAGCCTGCACGCACTCGGCCTTCAATCATTTGGTCAAATTTCTTAATAACATAGCCGCCCAGAGGACCAATCACCATGGCGCCCAGGAACATCGGGATTTCCGCCCCGGCAATAACCCCCATTGTCGCGATGGCACCAACAACGGCTCCCCGCTGATCATGAACAAGCTTACCTCCGGTGTAACCGATTAACAATGGAAGCAAGTATGTCACCATTGGCCCTACCATATTGGCAAGGCTTTCATTTGGAATGAAGCCAGTAGGTATAAATAAAGCTGTAATCAGACCCCATGCTATAAAAGCAGAGATATTCGGCATAACCATCGAGCTCAGAAAATTACCGAACTTCTGTACAGCAACTTTTAGATTAGATTGAGCCATTTACACTCATCCTTTCAAATAAGTACTTTATTACTAATGGTAAAGTACATAACCGCCGAACTCAACAAAGGAGAAACTCAACTTTGTCGCGCATCACATGACAAAACTATGGTTTCTCCTAATCTTCCTTCTTATTCACTTCAATAACCGAGGTTGCCCCAACCGGTTGTCCCCCGGCCATTAGGGCCCCGTGATTATTAGAATTAAGAGTTACAGTAATTTCATTTTTGCCTTCCTTCAGTTTGCCTAAATGATAGTACTCTCCGTAAAGGCGGCTGATTTTTTTGCCATTTATGTATAAGTGGGCATGTCCCTCGTTATAGCTTGGCTTCATCTCGCCCGCTTTTTCAGGAGCAAAGGCAAAATGAAGAAGATCCAGCTTTAAAAGCCATGTATCAGGACCATCCGGGGCTACACTTAAGTTTACCTCAGGAATCTCCATATCTTTTGGAATTTCCACAAATCCATGTGCCATGTGATTTGCTGCACCGGTCTGATTATGAGGATTCTGACTGGTATAAAAATAGAAAAAGCCTAAGAATAGAAGGATAAAACTGATCAAGCTTCCAGCCTTTTTCATCATGCTTCCTTCTCCATCCTCTTTATCATCAATCCGATTATAACTAGCAATAATCCAATAGCTAAAAAGGCCATATCATACAATAAAGGATTTTCCGCCAATGGCCTGACACGGTGAACCTGAAGGATATGATGATCCACAATGCCTTCAACAAGATTAAAGGCTCCTCCCCCTATGAATATACCGCCAGCGAATATCTTCCAGCTGGTACCCAATTCATTTTTGCGGGCATCCTGAAAAATCTTCATCCCGCCCCAAATCAGCTTCGCCGAAAATAAAGCCGTAAATAAGCCATCTGTAAAAATTTCGAGTTTGATATTCGGGCTGAGAATCATATGATGCCATTGCAGCAGCTGATGAAATAAGATGCCATCAATTGCCCCTACAAACCCCAGCCCGAGTATTATGCCTGCTATAAAGAGGTTTTTATTTTCTTTTTTCACTTTACGCACCATCCTGAAAAAATCGTCATACCTCGATTAGTGCCCAAAACATGGTCAATTTATTCTATTTTTCATAAAAAAAAGGAAAAGCCGAATCTCGTCTTTTCCTTTTTTTTATTATTGATGATGCTCTTTTTCGGCAGCCATGGCCTCTGCCTTTGTTTTATGCACTGTTCCAAAAGGATGCTGCGGAGGCGCATAGATGGAATATAACTTGAGCGGCTTGTTGCCTGTATTGATGACATTGTGATATTTGCCTGCCGGAACGAAAATGGCAAAATCATCCGCTACTTTCCGCTGAAAATCCAATCGGTCAGGACTGTCCCCCATCTGGACCATTCCTTCCCCATCTTCTACTCTAAGGAACTGATCAAGCTCCGGGTGGATTTCAAGGCCAATATCCTCGCCAACATTGATGCTCATTAAGGTCAGCTGCAAATGCTGCCCGGTCCAAAGCGCTGTCCGAAAGGTGTTATTTTTCTTGGTTGCTTCCTCAATATCCACAACAAATGGCTGCGGACCAAAATCTGTCACCCGATTATTCAGTGAAACCAATCGAGCGGCATTATCCTGTTCTCCGCTCATAGCCCATAAGAATACATTTTGAACCTGGGGAAGCTGAGTAAGCACGGAACCCCTCTGGTTCTCCTCGTACCCTTTCATTTCGATTTGATACGCTCTCTGCAAACCGTCGCGGTAATGGTCAATGGCTACATAGTCGACCTGATACTCGGGCTTTTTTCCTGTTAAATTGTAATAAAGATTGCAAAAATGGTTCAGATGAACTTTCTTTCCTTCTATAACCTGAATAATATTCTGTTTGTGCTCTTCATTCGGGGCATGCTCTGCCAGCTGCGTGTACAGCTCAAGTGCAGAAGCTTCCCTTTTGACTCCTTCTAGAACCGTTTCACAAAGCTGCTGAAAATGATCCTGATTGCTTCTTAACATTTCATCAGTATACACAGGTGAATGAGGCTGCGGGTAATAAGGATAGGAAAACGCATAAGGATGATACAATACTTGTCATTCCCTTCACAGAATTATCACCACATCATATGCCTATGAGAATAGAAGGTACGTTGTTTTATTAAGTTGGGCTTCTGTACGCAAAAGAACCAGCCTCATTCCAGACTGGTTCTCTATAATCCAATTATTTTTTCGGAATCTCACAGCCGTCATCATCACAGCTCATCCCGCCGCTGTCATTTAATACCGTTATCTCATCCTCAGCAATAATCTTCTGAAGCGCTTGTACGATCATATCAGGTGGCTGTGCTCCGCTCAGTGCGTACTTCTTATTAATAAGAAAGAACGGCACCCCTGTAATGCGGTACTGCTGAGCCAATTGCTCGTCAGCGCGGACTTCATCTGCAAAATCGCTGCCAGCAAGCACTTGTTCAGCTTCTTCCCGGTTCAGGCCAGCTTCTTCTGCTAACTTGGCTAAAGTCGAAGGATCTCCAATATGTCTGGAATCAGTAAAATAAGCACGCAGCAGCCGCTCTGTCATTTCCTTCATTAATCCTTTTGTTTTGGCAAACATCGTCAGACGATGCGCGTCAAACGTGTTAGTAAGGATGATGGTATCCATGTTGAATTCCAGCCCGGCGTTTTTCGCCATCTGCACCACGTTTTTCGAGTTGGCCTTCGCCTGCTCAATCGTCATCCCATATTTCTTCGCCAATTTTTCATACATGTTATCCTGAATATCCCGCTCTGCCGTCGGATCCAGCTCAAAGCACCTGTAAGTCACTTCGATTGGATGGTTAATCTGTTTAATGGCATCCTCCAGATGCCTTTTGCCAATATAGCAAAACGGTCAAGCGAAGTCAGTCCACATTTCAATATGCATACCTGATTCCTCCCATATAGTTATTTCTTCTTTAGTATAGTTGGGGGGATATTTTTTTACACGGAAAAAGCTCAGAGTTAGGGGGTTGCTGACTATGGATTTTGGCGTTCCCCGTGCGGGCTGATGGCAGGTATGAGCGCGGAAAATGAACGATTCTTTTGGGTGGCTGCCCTTTTCGGCGTTATTCCGCTTGATTAATTCCCATTTCGCTCGGGGATCCGTGGTTTTGGGCTTTATTCCACTCAATTAACTACCATTTCACTTGTCTACCCGACGTTTTCGGCGTTATTCCCATCGATTAACTACCATTTCGCTTAGCGACCCGTCGTTTTCGGCATTATTCCCCTCGATTAACTACCATTTCGTATGGCTACCCGTAGTTTTGGGCATTTTTCCGCTCAATTAACTACCATTTCGCGAGCCCACACCATTTGGTCCCTATTCCTCTCATTTATCTGTACGCCAGGCGGGCTGCCATTCTCCTGCAAGACTCTCATTTATTCGCCAGTTCATCATGGTCTGCCGGATGCGGCGGCTCCTCGAACCAGCCATTCTTAATCAGAATCTTTGCACCGTCCTCAGCATAGCTGGCGATTTCTGCTGACAAGCGGATGAAGGTAATCGATATATCTTTTCGTGCACTTGATGCAGCACTTGTTGCATAAATCCCTGCACTTAAGGCAATGAGCGAGGTTGTCATAAACATCATCAACTTATCTGAAAAGGGAGGGGTTGTGGAATCTGTTACTTCCATATCCCAGGACATGCTGGCAGGCAAATAGCTTTCCTCGAGCATTTGAGAAAATACCTTTGTATGCTTTGCGGCTATATCCCTTCCCCTTACCATGAACTGGCCAACTTCCTTGGATCGGGCAACCTGGCTAAACCCGATCATGATCGAATTTCCCAATGCATTTCTCTTCAGATTGGAATGTATATTTGTAATTTCAATGACATTTAGCGGCCTTTTATCACCGAACATACCACCCATGAATTTTTTGCTTTCGACAAAGCTAGGGCCTTTCACCGGGATGATATGAGGGGATCTTATATACAGGTGTTTGTCTAACAGCATATTCTTGAGTTTAGTTTCATACTCATTCACTTGTCTTAAGCAATTGTTGAAATATTCAACGACATCTGGCCGAACCGCGAATGTTTTGGCCAATGCATAAAAACTCACTGCAAACATGACATAATTATAAAGGAAATGCAGAGAGAAATTCTCTGAGAACAGTTTTGGGGCAGCAGTATTCACATCCTCTTCAGCCTTGAATCCATATGGAACGGAAATTCCCTCATTTTCAAAAAATCCAGTCAGCTTCTGTAAATGTGCATCTGATATTTGAATACCTTCCTGAAGCATGGACTGTAGTTTCTGGTCTTCAACTGTATATGAAAAATATAAGAAAATACATTTACTCATGCTGCTGTTCAAATATCCCGACCATAACTGCGCTATCTCAGCCGAAGATAATGCAGAGTTCTGATTAGCATTCATCACTACACGTCCCTCCTTTTTCTTATAGCATTTCCAAAAGGAGAAAGAAAAACAATCAGATTTATGAAATGATTAAATATTGCACATCCTAACAAAGGGAGGTGTTTGTTTTGATCGTTTATTACGGTTCCATCAAGAAATTGGATCGCTTTCAAATAGAGCCTGCAGGTCAAACATCAATACAGGAGTTTGATACACTTGGGATCTGGTGTACATCGGATTTGGAGTCTGCCCGGCCATTTGCCACTGGGACAGAATCAGTCTGCGAAAAATCAGATACGGAGTTCTGGGAAGATGGAACACCGAAAGTGGTCCAATACGATAAGGCCATCCGCGGTTTCATTTATAAAGTGTATATGGATGAACCAAGCTTAAAGGAGTATGATTCCTATGAACTTTTCATGAATGAAAGGGATCCTTATTGTGACTACGCAAGCGCAAAAAAAAGACCCCTCAGCTGGAAAGATAAGGCGATCCTTTTGAATAAAGATGAAGCTAATGCTGGTTTCCGCAAAAGTCTTATGAAGCAGGGCTTCGATGGCATCCTCATTCGGGAGATGGCTATTGAAACCGGCCCGGAGGATATGTATTGCATTTTATCAGGTGATATAATGCAAATTGCTGATGTCTTTTCATTTGAGTAGTCTAAATCACTTTCTTCAGCCAGAAAATCACTTGATCAAGCTCTTCTTTTGTCGTATTTCTCCCCAAACTGAATCTAACAGCACCCATTCCTATGTGCCCCGGAATCCCCATTTCCCTCAGAACAGGAGATAATTCCACTTTTCCTGCATGACAGGCAGACCCTGTAGAGGCTGCAAGCTGAGGTATGGCGGATAAAATGTCCTGGCCAATTCGGTTAACAAAACTGACATTCAAGGTATTAGGGAGCCGTTTTTCTTCATGTCCATTCAGAACAACTTGATCTCCAAAAGCCTCTTTCAATTCTCCCCAAAAATAATTCGTTAAGTCTGCAAGTCTGCCGTCCGCAGCATGCTCACCAGCTAACTCACATGCTTTGCCAAGCCCGGCTGCAAGTAATGTGTTCTCTGTTCCTGCACGCATTCCGAACTCATGTCCTGCCCCATGGATCAGCGGTTCAAGCTCTGTGCCTTTTCTGATAAATAAAGCCCCAATCCCTTTCGGCGCATACAATTTATGGCCGGCAATGGTGAGCAGATCCACCTTCAGCCGATTGACATCAACAGGCACCTTCCCTAGGGATTGGGAGGCATCGGTATGGAATGTGATCTTATGTTCCCTAGCGATTTCCCCTATTTCTTCTATTGGCTGAAGCGTCCCTACTTCATTGTTTGAATGCATAACAGTGATCAGGATGGTGTCTTCCCGTATGGCCTTTTCGATATCACCGGGAGAAACCATTCCGTACTCATTCACATCTACCATCGTAATCTCAGCACCTAAACGCTCCAGGAATCGTAAAGGCTCGATAACGGCAGGATGCTCTATTTTTGATGTAATAATGTGCTTGCCCCTATTCAGATGCTTGAAAAAATAGCCCTTTAAGGCCAAGTTATTGGCTTCGCTTCCGCCACTGGTAAAAATAATCTCTTCAGGTGAGCATGACAGAAGGTCAGATACCTGTTTTCTCGCACCATTCAATTTATCTTTTACCGGCTGCCCGGCCCAGTGCATCGCAGAAGGATTTCCGTAAAAGTCTGTCAGAAAAGGATTCATATTATCTGCAACCTCTGGTGCCAAAGGTGTACTTGCGTTGTAATCGAGATATACTACTTTATTCATTTCCCTTCCCCCCTTCTTAAAGAATATCAAAAAAAGGGATGCACCCGCACCACTCTCTTAAACATTTAACAATTAATTTACAGACCTTTTATCCTGCTTTAATAAAGAAGGTTTAGAATGAAAATATGCTTAGTTAGCGAAAGGGGGCGGGAGCATGCTTGAAAAACTGTTTAGGTTAGTGGTCCTGACTGTGTTTTGTACGCTTTTCCCGTAATCTTAGAGATTTAGACTCACCCCTCTTCTTTTTCGCTTTCTGTGTCCGAAGGTGCCAGGTTCTGACTCTAACCTCTGCTTTTTCCCTTTTTGTGTCTGAAGGTGCACCAGGTTCTGACTCTAACCTCTGCCTTTTCGCTTTCTATGTCAGAAGGTGCACCAGGTTCTGACTCTAACCTCTGTTTTTTCGCTTTTTGTGTCAGAAGGTGCACCAGGTTCTGACTCTAACCTCTCCTTTTCCGCTTTTTGTGTCTGAAGGTGCACCAGGTTCTGACTCTAACCTCTGCCTTTTCGCTTTTTGTGTCAGAAGGTGCACCAGGTTCTGACTCTATCCACTCCTTTTTCCCTTTTTGTGTCCAAAGTTGCACCAGGTTCTGACTCTAACCTCTGCCTTTTCGCTTTTTGTGTCAGAAGGTGCACCAGGTTCTGACTCTAACCTCTGCCTTTTCGCTTTCTATGTCAGAAGGTGAACCAGGTTCTGACTCCAACCTCTCCTTTTTCCCTTTTTGTGTCCGAAGTTGCACCAGGTTCTGACTCTAACCTCTGTTTTTTTGCTTTTTGTGTCAGAAGGTGCCCCGGGTTCCTTTGCTTTTCCGCTTTTTGTGTCAGAAGTTTCCTCAAGCTCCGACTCAACCCTCCGCTTTTTATGTCAAAAGGTGACCCAGCTTTACCAAAAAAAGAGCCCTGCCCAAGGACAAAGCTCTTTTCCCTTAATAATAGTAATAAGGCGGATATGGTGGATATGGAGGGTATGGATAATAGTAAGGGTATCCAAAGCCTGGTCCAGGTGTAAGCAACGCTCCTGTCGCAAGGCCACCTAAAAATCCAAGCCCGAGTCCAAGACCAGGAAACCCTGGCCGGCCGAATCCAAATCCAGGCCTTCTTCCAATTCCAAAGCCGGGACGCACTCGATAGTCAGTAACATACATGCCATTGTGCGGAACATACTCCTGATTCACCGGCATGTACGGATATTGGTAATTCAAACAGAACTCCTCCTCTGTATTTGTCTACAGTAAAGGATATGCGGCAGTTGCCTATAGGGTTTGGGCCCCTGCCCTTAAACCGAAAACAATCTTCAATTAATAGATAAGTAACCACACCTCTATCAGCGTTCTGTCATATCTATAGTTAAATTGATATTAAAAAAGAGGGATTCTATTGACTAGAAGAAAACAAATTCCTTGCCTTTTCCCCGGATACAGATGGTGCGGCCCCGGATGCAGCGGGCCGGATGCCCCTATTAATGGTGTGGACTCCTGCTGCAGGGCACACGATCATTGCTGGGCAAGCGGCAGATCAAAATGCAGCTGTGACCGGGAATTTCTGAGATGTCTGAAGCCAAAAACAAACCTGCATGGCGAAGAAGGCACCATTGCAACAATCATCTATATTTACATGAAGATTCAAACTGATTTTACCTGCAGCCGGTTTCGGAGGAGAAATCACTATTAAAAAGCGGCGCTAGTCGCTTTTTTTATTCCAAGCCCTATTGCTTTATAAAATTGCTTGGATTAAACTCAAGATGTTATTGGAATAATACGAATACTAAAAGGAGGAACTATGAAACTAGGAGCATTTTCAGTAAGTTTAAGCGTAAAAGACATTAACAAATCAAAAGAATTTTACGAGACACTTGGTTTTCAGACCCTTGGCGGAAATATTGAGCAAAATTGGCTGATCCTGAAGAATGAAAACTGTGTCATCGGTCTGTTCCAAGGCATGTTTGAGAACAACATCCTGACATTTAACCCTGGCTGGAACCAGAACGCAGAAAATTTAGAGGATTTCACGGATATTCGGGACATACAAAAGTATCTGAAGGAACAAGGACTTCCACTCATGACGGAAGCAGATGAGTCAGGCTCCGGCCCTGCTAGTTTCACCCTCGAGGATCCGGATGGCAACGCCATTCTAATCGACCAGCACCGGTAAGGTCTGCATACATAAAAAAGACAGCAGTGCAGCCGGCACTGCTGTTTTAACTCAGCCGCTCATTGCCCCGTTTAAAGTTCCCTGTTATCTTCGCCATTATTAATTGCCTGCTCTTCTCGTCTTCAGCATCATTCATTCTTTTTAAAAACTTCTCTGCCTCTTTTCCTTTAAGGATCTTCACTTGCTTGCCTTGATAATCCAAAAACACTGTACTATTTTTATTTACCCGATAACTAAATGGTTCTTCATCCAAGCGGTTCCTTTTATCAATTTGATTCATAATTCCGCCTCCCCTGCTTAAATCAAACTATAATTTAGAATATTCAACAAGAGTATTTTTCAATAAAAGGAATATTCTATAATGTATATATTCCATTGAAGAAGCGGAGATCATGTTTATGAGCATAATTTTAGCCCTGCTGGCCGCATTATTTGCGTCCTTCACCGCCATCCTTGCAAAGATCGGCATTGAAAAAGTTGATTCCAATCTGGCTACCGCAGTACGGACTGTTGTAGTAGTAATCATGGCCTTCCTGATGGTCGTCATTACTGGCGAAACGGAAAGCATCTTGACCATTTCGGTAAAATCGTACATATTTCTCATTCTATCAGGCCTGACAACCGGCCTGTCATGGATCTGTTTTTTTAAAGCCATTCAAATTGGAGATGTATCAAAGGTTGTTCCCATTGATAAGTCCAGCGTCGTCTTAACCATCGTCTTGTCATTTATTATTCTCAGGGAACCCGCCACCCTTTGGGTTGTTTCAGGCGGAATCATTATTTCTGTTGGGACCTTTGTGCTGATCGGCCGAGACAGGAAAAAGAACCGTAAGAAGAAAGTATTTAATACAAAGTCATATATTTTTCTGGCAGTCCTTTCAGCTGTTTTTGCTGCGGCGACCAATATTTTAGCCAAAATCGGAATCGAAGATGTGGACTCTAATGTCGCTACATTTATCCGGACGGTGGTCATCATTCTTTTCGCCTGGGGAATTGTGTTCTTTCAGGGGACCTACAAGGATCTAAAAAAAGTCTCCAGGAAATCTTATCTATTTCTTATCCTTTCCGGTGCCGCAACGGGGCTATCCTGGCTGTGCTATTTCGGTGCCCTCGCCATCGGCAAGGTTAGTGTCGTGAACCCCATTGACAAGTTCAGCATCGTGCTGACAATGATTTTAAGCTTCATTATTTTAAAAGAAAAGCCAACAATGAATATCATAGCGGGTGCCATTTTGATTACAATTGGGACCGCTTTGCTGATTATTTAAACGACAAACACATTAATAACGGCCTGATTGGGGCCGTTTTCTTGATTCGGACTTTGTATCAAAATGGTACCCGCTCATTTTTAGTAAAGAAGCTGAGAATTTCACTATGCGCAAATAAATCGTTATAGCCGAAAAGGGCTATGTGAAAGTATTTTATCCGAAAGTAAATTTGGACTATTGGCACCAGAAAACAGATGATGGGGACCGCTTTGCTGATTATTTAGGCGATAAATACAAAAAAAGGCCTAATTTGGGCCGTATTTTTGATTTTCAATATGATTGGACTACGCACAGCTGCTTTTTAAAGCCAAAATAGCATTTATGTGCGGATAGGCCAAGTTTATGTGCGGATAAAATATTTTATGTGCGGATAGCCCTTTTTTATGTGCGGATAAAATTATTTATGTGCGCTAAAAGCATTATCCCCCCTGCCTTACACAACCCTTAACTGTATTTTGCAAAATAGCCGGCCCTAGTGTACCGGAACGTGAATTGGAAAGGCGCAATTGCACAATTGCATCAGGAGAAAACTCAGCTGATATTTCGTCAAACTTGCCAACCCATGGGATGCCGCCAAAGATACTTGGCTGATCTTCTTTAACTGGGTACATTTTGAATCTCCAGCTGATTACACCAGGTATTTGTGCGTACCCTTCGTATTGGTCATAATCGCCAAATTCGGAAGGCTGGGGCACCCAGTCAGCATAGATTCCAATCGCTGTCCGTTCCCTGACAGGACTGTCCGGCTCATCTGTATAGGGCTTCTTCACTTTGGTTATAAGAGCTGTTCCCTGCATATTCGGTATATCTTTTACAGGCTCCAGCAAAATGCTGCAGGGATAGGAAAGAAATTCTGCATGTGCTTCAAATAATGGAATTAAAAAAACACAATCAAAATCATTAGAATCCGTTTCATCTGGTTCCCTCCGTTTCAAAGACTAATTTGCCCTCCATTCCGCAGTAAAATTCGGAGGAACCTTTGACATTTTGAATAGATGAACATATAATGGTCCCTGTATCAAATTATTTTAGGAGGATTATTAAAAAATGACACACGCGATGAGACTTCGATTCCCAACTTTGAACCAGTAATTTAATACGTTCAAAGGCTCTGTTTGTGTGAACAGAGTAAACGGGATTAGTCTGTCCTTTTTTAATAATCTTCATTTCATATGAAATAGCCCCTATTAGTGCTATTTCCTAAATTGCCGTGGCAATTTTATTATGAATGGAAAGGCGGATTTTTCTGCCTTTCTTTTTTTATGTCTATGAGCCTTCCCATAGACAGCAAAAGGAAGGTTTATTTGCTGACGGCTCCTGATCAGCCCCTAACCGAATTAGGATGGGTCCTCTTCCCTTTACTCTGAATCACAGGCAGATGCCTGTGATTTTTTTATTGAAAGGAAGAAGAAAATGGATAGTCACGCTAAATATAAAAATTATGTAAATGCCCTTAGATGCCCGCTATGTGAGGATTCACTGCAGGTTTTCCAATCGAAAAGCCTGCTTTGCCCGAACAGGCATACCTTTGATATTTCACACCATGGCTATGTGAACATGCTCAGCCATTCACCGAAGAGCCGGTACAATAAAGTCTTATTTGAAGCCAGGAAGAAAATCATTATGGAGAGTGAACTGTTTACACTCCTTCATGAGAAAATATCAGCCGTCATTGACTCCTTTTCCGCCAATTTTGATGCCTTATTGCTTGACGCAGGCTGCGGTGAAGGGTCACATCTGGAGAAGGTTTTGGGCAATTCCAGGAACGGAACAGTGACAGGAATTGGCCTGGATATTTCTAAAGCAGGTATCGCCCAGGCTGCAAAAAGGTATAAAAATTCAATTTGGCTTGTCGGGGATCTGGCAAAATCTCCTCTGGCTGATCACTCTGTGAATATGATTTTAAATATCTTTTCTCCTTCTAATTACAAGGAGTTTAAACGGATTTTAGTTCCAGGCGGGCTCATCATTAAGGTGGTTCCGCGTGCTGCACATTTAAAAGAGCTTCGGAATGCCATACATGGAGCCAATGAAAATAGCACTTACAGGAATGATGAAACCATCTCACTTTTTAATAAGCACTTTACACTCGCTGACGTTATTACCGTGTCTGATGCAAGAGAGTTGAATGAAAGTGAACGGACACATTTAGTGCTGATGTCTCCCCTTGCCTGGGATGCCAATGAGACAGCTTTGCAGGCATTCGTCACCCAAAGCGGCCATATCACAATCGACGCGGATATATTAATTGGATTAAACCAAAATGAAACGAGGTTATCGTAATGGAAAATGTCCTTTTTGAATTAAAGAATATAGAAGTTTCCTATTTAGATAGAGTGGTATTAAACATTCCCCGGCTGGCTGTTCATCAGTTTGACCGGATTGGAATTGTCGGCAAAAACGGAGCTGGGAAAAGCACTCTTCTGAAACTAATGGCTGGACAGATAAAGCCGGAAAAAGGACTTGTTAACAGCTTTGCTGATTTTGCCTACTTCGATCAGCTGTCAGCGCCGGAAGCGGGTGAAATAGACTATAAACTGGCGGAGAAGCTAGCGATTCCAGACACGGAAGTTGAAAACTTAAGCGGCGGGGAAAGAACGAGGAGAAAATTGGCGCACATGTTTTCCAGCTATTATGAAGGGTTGTTAATTGATGAGCCAACCACCCACCTCGATAAGGAAGGAATCCAATTCCTTATTGATGAGCTGACCTATTATTATGGTGCACTTGTGCTCGTCAGCCATGACCGGTATGTACTTGACCAGCTCGTTACAAAAATCTGGGAAATTGAAGACGGCTCTGTGACAGAATATACCGGTAACTATACTGATTACATGGAACAAAAAGAGCTGAAGCGAAAACAGCAGCTCCAACAGCATGAAAAATATGTGAAAGAGAAATCCCGCTTATTAAAAGCGGCAGATGAAAAAATGAAAAAGGCGGAGAAAATTACTCAAGCCAACGGCCATATCTCCAAAAAGGAAACAAAGGCCAAAGCCAATAAAATGTTTATGACAAAATCCAAGGATACAAGCCAAAAAGCGGTCCAGCGCGCCGCCAAAGCCATTGAACAGCGGGTACAGATGCTCGAGAATGTGGATGCGCCAAAGGAAGAAATGACGATTCGTTTCCACCAGCATCCTGCACTGGAAATGCACAATAAATTTCCCATCATGGGCGACCGGGTAACATTAAAAGCCGGAGGAAGAACACTTCTGGACGAAGCGAGCTTCCAATTCCCCCTTGGCAAAACCATAGCCATTACTGGAAAAAACGGATCAGGAAAAACAACACTGCTCAACTATATCCTGAACCGCGGCGAAAGAATAACCCTCTCTCCTAAAGCGGTAATTGGCGCCTATGAACAGATGGATTACCAATTCGATAAAAGCAAAACGGTGCTGGATTATATGAAAGATAAAAGCGATTATGATGATAGTAAAATTCGTTCGGTGCTGCACTCCATGAGTTTTACAGGAAATGACCTGAAAAAGGATGTGCGCAGTTTGAGCGGCGGAGAAGCGATCCGTCTCGTGCTATGCCAGCTTTTCCTGGGCAGATACAATGTACTGATATTAGATGAACCCACAAATTTTCTGGATATTTATTGCATCGAAGCGCTTGAACGATTTTTAAAAGCCTATAAAGGAACCGTCCTGCTTGTTTCACATGATACGGTATTTATTCAACGGGCAGCTGATTACGTGTATGTGATAGAAGATCAGATGCTGGTTCTTAAAAAGAACTAAAAAATGGACCCGGCTGCTATTGCAGCAGGGTCCATTTTTTGTGGATTTTATTTCAAATCAAACTCCTTAAACCAAAATTTTAAGGCCTCCATTGGTTCATCTCTCGTATGAACATAATAGATTTTTGCTTCGGTTGGTTTTATGTTCTCCGTGAGTGCAAACGAAAAACTAAACTCCCTGGATGTCTCTATATCAAATATTTGAGGATCTAATTCTGAAGGATGCTTATTTTTTATTCATTCTTGAACCGAATCTTCAAAGTAACGGCTATCCATTTTTTCATAATCCTTCGATCTATTTCGCTTAACATCCGTGGAAATCTATAAGCATCTAATGGTTTCTTCCAAACGCCTGTCACTGTATATGATTGATTTTCCTATTGGACAGTAAAATTCAATGAATCAGGTGCAGTATGATACCAAGTGTTACAAAACACTTATCCAACAAAAAGGAATATTGCTAATACAGGCAGTATAAAGAGCAGTGACACTATTCTGCTCGTCTTCCATAACCTGATTCCTAAAAATAATTAAACCAAAAAGGACGATAATTGCAAGGATAATAGACATTTCGTTCTCCATTTTCAATTATTCATTCTAATCCAGCTGACGGCAATAAAATAACCAATCATGGGTGAGATTCCATACCCCATGATTGGCATTGGAAAATGACCAAATAGAGTTACAATCATAGTAATTAAGAAATAAACCCCTAAAGATAACGATATAATATTACTTCTGCCGTAATAAAAGAATGGACTTAATAATAACAGCAGCGACAAAATACCTAAAATCAGCCAGACAATACCAAGATCTGCAACCAAAAAGATAATATCTTCTACATAAGGAACTGGTGCTAAATCATCGATAAAAATCCATGAAAGGATAACTGTGACAGCGCAAAGCATAGAGCTAATCAACTTTAACTTCCAATTACCAATCTTCTTCCACAAAATAAGAGAAGCTGCACAAGCAAATGAAGTTAATTGACCTGCATCTGGATGGAATAGCAGGATTAATAAGGTTATAAAATACAGTGCGATTCCGTAGCTAGCAGGATTGTTTAGTTTCCATAGCTGAATAATAATAATTGGCAAAATAATGCTTGCTGCATATATGTTAACCGGTCCTAAAGTTAGCCAGCGATGAACACCGCCTGAACCATCAAACAGAAATGGAAGAACTAATAAGGCTACTGCAATGCAGGTTAGAAGAAGATCGCCTTTAATTAATCTTTTTTCCTTATTAGGAACTAAACAATAAGAACACAAAACAGCTCCCACAAACCAGATTAAGATGTTTTGAAGCGATATTCCGGGACTCAGACCATTTGCAGCCATTGCACAAGTTCCTATTAAGATAGCAGGAATCATTAGTAAATAAGAAATAGAATTTTTTAAAGTATTCATGTTAAAATCCCCTTTTTTTATCCTCGAAAATTTTAACATATTAGTCATCAGCTTATTTAATTTAGTTAAATAAAAATGAATTATTCTTTAGCTACTGCAGCAGCCGCTTCTATCTCTACTAATTGGCCGCTATACCCCAAAACGGTGACACCGGACAATGTGCTTGGAACATCATGGGAGCCGAATTCTTCTCTGACTGCCTGCCATGCAGCCACCAAATCTGCCTGATCAGCGGATGCAACAAGAACTCTTGTATAAGCCACATCCTTTAATTCAGCACCACATTCCTGTAAGGCTGCTTTCAGGTTTTCAACACAAAGCTTAGCCTGTTCTTCAATCCTGATTCCCTCAGGCACTCTCCCCTCTTGATCAAGAGGACAGGCACCCGCCATAAAATAAAGGTCCATTCCAGAAGGGACATGGGAGGCGTAAGCATAGTCAACAGCAGGTAAAACCTTAGAATGTATGAGTGAGATTTTCTTCATTTCTTAAATTCCTTTCCTTTAGCATTTTACTAATGTAATTCTAGCTATATATAAGATTTCCTTTTTCAGGTAAACTATTTTTAATAACCATCATAAAAGGCGGGTGGCATAATGCGGAGTTTAAGATTAGTAAGTATAATCGTAATTGCCTCTGTCAGCTTACTGTTTGGCTGTTCAGATAAATCGGTGGATCAAGGGGAATTCCCGCCAGAGAAGAAGGCAACTGCTGTAGTGAATGGAACAGAATATCGAATGGAAAAAGGAAACTTTCAGTGGGTCAGAAAAAAAGGCCTTGAAACGGAATCAATCCAAACTGATCATGCATCCCCGAATCAGATGGCAGTACAGCTTAAACCTATTCTTGTAAAACCGGACCAGAAAGTCAAAGTGAAAATTGAAGATAATCCAGTTATGAAGGTGTATTTATGGAATGAAACGGGAATAGAAAGTGAAATCAAGCTGGAGGATAATCAAATTAACATGCCTGCAGATAAAGGAATATATATTTATGAAGTTTTAGCAGAATGGCAAAACGGTGAAATCTCTTTTACATTTGTGGCGGAAGTTCAGTAATAACAGGGAAACCAGGACATGGTTTCCCTTGATCCAGCTTACTGCTTAATAATTTTTCTCTCCTTCAATACTTCTAAAGCAATATTCCTGGCCTCAGTGCCTGTTCCATCAATATTCACAGCAAACACCCATGTGCCCTTCTCCGTTTCAACAAAACCAACATACCAGCCAAGTCCCATATCAGAGAGTCTTGTCCCTGTTTTCCCATGTAAAATGAAGTGATCCTGTTCATCCTGAATCATTATTCGTTTGACTGTTTTTTGGTTCTGTTTTGAGAATGGCAAGTCCTCTTCTACTAACTTTTCGATAAAAGCTGCTTGTTCTGCTGCAGATATTCTCAGACTGCTATTCAGCCAGAATCTATCAATTCCGCCAGATATGTCTTGGTTCCCATACCTTATTTTGGCTACGTAATTCTTCATTTTCTTTTCACCAATTGTCCTTGCCAGGTCCTGATAAAACCAGATAGCCGATTCCCTCATGGCAGAAGCAAGTGAGTGATCCCGGTTCCAGCTTTCGAATTCCCTTTCCACTCCATCCCACCGTTTCACTTCGTATTCATCTCTGACAGCAGCTGTTCCCAGCCCAACTAGAGCATTGGCGACTTTAAAGGTCGATTCTGGCGTCAGTCTCTCTTTGCTCCGCTCCTTGTTATAAACATACACCTTGTCATTATTAAGGTTTTTTAGGACCATCGTGCCCTCTTTACCAGCAAAAGCCTCTTCAATGCGCAGCTCTTTCGTATTTTCTTTTCCGCCTAATACATCAGCACCTGTTCCTGTCAGCAGCAATAATAAGGCAAGTACGGCTATTCCGGCTCTCCTCATCATTTTCATCTTTTCTTCCTCCTTTATAAAATAGGATTTCCGTCATGATGTCAGCCCTTTATTTGTCCCTTATACTATAAACATCATGATGGATATAGAAAAGAAGCGTTTGGGCCGTCTGTACCCATACAAATCTTCAGCAAGGTGTGAATTCATGAGCACTAAATATGATGAAATCATAGGAGAAATCCAATCCAGAATGGATGATGAACGGTTGAAGTCCGGAGAAAAGCTCCCTTCCGTCCGCAGGGTTGCCAAAGAATTCAGCTGCAGCATCAATACTGTACTAAGAGCATACAGTGAATTGGAAAAGGCACATCTGATTTACTCTGTGCCCAAAAGCGGCTATTTTGCAGTAGGGACAGATAAACCCAAAAAACAAACTCAACTGAAAATAGACTTTGTTTCAGCAGGACCGGATAAAAGCAGGATGCCCTACCGTGATTATCAGCATTGCATGAATCAGGCAATTGAACTTTATAAGGAAGATATGTTTCAGTATTCCCATCCCCTCGGCTTGGCGAGTCTTCGGCATCAGCTTTCAACTCAGCTTCAGGACCTGCAGGTTTTCGCCCCGACTGAAAGAATTGCCGTTGTATCAGGTTCCCAGCAGGCTTTGGATCTCTTAATCTCACTGCCTTTTCCCAATCATAAAAAAGAGATTTGCGTCGAACAGCCTACCCATTTCAGTTTCATAGATTCTATTACCTCTCGCGGCTTGAAGCCTATCGGCATTGAGAGAAACCAGAAAGGAATAGATCTTAATTACTTAGAAAAGGTATTCAGAGAACGAAGCATCAAGTTTTTCTACACAGTTTCCAGATTTCAGAACCCGACAGGCTGCAGCTATTCCAATAAGGAAAAAAAGCACATGGTCGAACTCGCTCAGAAATATGATATCTATATTGTGGAGGATGACTATATGGGAGATCTTGATACTAGGAAAAAGGCAGATCCCATGTTTGCCTATGACCATTCCGGAAGAGTCATTTACACAAAAAGCTTTTCAAAGGTTTTGCTGCCTAGGCTGCGATTGGGATTGGCTGTTCTTCCGGAAGAGCTAATGAAAAGTTTCACACAGGCTAAATTTGCAGCGGACATCCATACACCAGTCCTCACGCAAGGGGCTCTTGAAATCTATTTAAGCAGCGGTATGTTTAAAGCTCATATTGAAAAATTAAGGCGGCAATACAAAAAGAAAGGCACCATCCTCAAAAAGGCATACCTGGAGTATTTGCCTTCCGATGCTGATTTTACTGGAGGGGATTCCGGGTTTTATTCGACCGTAGAGCTTCCTCGCAGAATGAAAGCTAAGCGTCTTGTGGAATATCTCGAAAAGAAAAATGTACTGGTTCAGGATGCATCAGGAATGTACCTTCCTGAATATAGGGAGGAAAATCGTATTCGGTTAAGCGTGTCACAGGTGGATGACAGGAAAATAGATGTTGGGGTGAGAAAGATTGGAGAAGGGATTCGAAAGCTAATCCATTCTTAAGATGGCGAATAGCCATAAAGAAAAGAAAGCTCAGCAGAACTGAGCTTTCCAAGCTTTCACTGTTTTACAGCAACTCGATTAATAAAACTTCCAGCAGTCTTCCTCTTCCCTCTGACCCAAGCAAACACAATTGCCGCAATAAGTGTAAACCCTAAGTACCCCATTAGCGGATAAACCGTTCCAACCAAATTAATGAAGCCCATGAAACTGGCGCCAAAAGCGCCAGCACCGAATAATACAACAAAGACATTGAATTTAGGATTCTCTCTTTTCACAACCCTTGCCGTAAAAGCATACAGCATACCAACAGCAGTATTGTAGATCATGCCGAGCAGGACTGCGAACATTAACATTCCAAATGCAGGCGAGATCTCATTGGCGAGTGCGAGTATCGGCATTGGAGATCCTTCCACCACATCCATTTTAACGAGCATGGCTAGATTAATCAGTAAAATCAGGATACCCAGTCCCACTCCTCCCAGAATGCCGCCCATCCCTGCCTGATTTTCATCCTTTGTAGTGCCGCCCATGACAGCAAGCATCGCTGCACCTGCTGCAATATTGTAAGAAACATATAGTAATCCGCCCATAAACCAATTGGACGCAGCTGGCGTTTGGCTTTCCGCCAAGTTCTGAATTTCCGAGAAATCCAGCCCCATCGTGCTTAGAGCATAGCCGATAATGATGACCACCATAAGCAGGAGAAATGGAGTGACCAGGCTGATTATTGAAATGACTTTTTGGATATTGAGACAAACGGTCAGGATCGTTAACACTGCCATAATGATGTTCCCGGCCATGCTCGGGATGCCGAACTGCTCTTCGAAGATAGATCCAGATCCGGCAAGCATAACGACAGCCACTCCAAAAAGGAAAAATGTAATGATAAAGTCCACAGCCACCCCAAGATATTTGCCGCAAATATGGTAAATCACATCTTTATGCGAATCTGTCTGCAGCCGGCTTCCAAGCTGCGTTAAATTCATGCCAAGAAAAGCAAAGAAAATAGTCGCCAGCACGCCTCCGGCTAACCCCATCCAGCCAAAGCCGGTAAAAAACTGCAAAATCTCCTGCCCGGAAGCAAAACCCGCTCCGACAATGACTCCAATAAAGGCCCCGGCAATCTGAATGCTCTTTTTCATACTGAATCCCCCTTCTGATATTTGAATTTTTTGACAACTTTATTTAAAAGAGAAAGAGAGAATCCTCTCTCTTTGAAGGCCATTGGAGCTTGATCGTTTGATTTGAGTGGCACTATTCTTGGCGTTGAGTGCCAATTCGTGCTCAGTGATTCGGTATGAGCGGTATGATTCCACCTGTTATGGGCCGCTCGCGTTTGATTTTTTCGCTTGAGAGGCTCTATTCCTACCGATTAGTTCCTCTCAGTCTTACTTTTGCCACCCGAGCGGCACTATCCCCGCCGTTAAGGGCAACTAGCGCTTATCTACTAACCTTCTCCACCTCAAATCTCTTCTCAAAAACAGTAAACTCCCTAATCGTTTCATAATTCGGCTCATATCCAAGCCCCGATTTTTCCGGAACCATAATCATTCCATCTTCAACGGTTACTTCGGGTTCAATCAGATCCTTTTCCCAATAGCGGGATGATGCGGCTGTGTCCCCTGGCATAATAAAGTTTGATAGAGTAGTTAACGCAATATTGTGTGCCCTCCCGATGCCGGCTTCCAGCATGCCGCCGCACCATACCGGGATGCCGCGTTCCTGGCAGAGGTCATGAATTTTCTTGGATTCTGTCAAGCCGCCGACCCGGCCGATTTTGATATTAATAATTTTGCAGCTTCCCAGATCAAGCGCCTTGCGCGCATCCTCACAGGAATGGATGCTTTCATCAAGGCAGACAGGTGTTTTCAGTTCCTTCTGAAGGACAGCATGGTCAATAATATCATCAGATGCCAGCGGCTGCTCGATCATCATGAGATCGAATTCATCCAGCTGTTTTAGCAGCTCAATATCGTCAAGAGTGTAGGCCGAGTTTGCATCTGCCATAAGCGCTATATCCGGGAAATGCTTTCTCACTTCCCTTATGACATCCACGTCCCAGCCCGGCTTAATTTTCACTTTGATGCGCTTATAGCCTTCCTCTGCATATTCACCAATGAGGTTCAGCAGGTCTTCCACAGAATCCTGAATCCCGATGCTGATGCCAACTTCAATTTCATTCACTTTACCGCCAAGCGCCTTTGCAAGCGGAATTCCTTTTTGCTTGGAATACAGGTCCCAAACCGCCCCTTCAAAAGCCGATTTCGCCATATTGTTTTTCCGTATATAGGACAAGCTTTCGGACACTTCATCCGGATGCTGTATTTCTTTGTTTAATAGACTCGGAATAATAAAGTCTTCGAGCATATGCCAGTTCGTTTTCAGCGTCTCTTCGTTATACCATGGGGAATGAAAGGCAACGGATTCCCCCCAGCCGCTCACACCGTTCTCATCCTTCGCTTCCAATAGAAGAAACTCTTTATCCTGAAATGTCCCAAAGCTTGTTGTAAATGGTGCCTTCATTCTCATTTTCATATGCCGCAAAACAACTTCTGTCACCTTCATCTATATTCCCGCCTTTTCACGTTAGTTGAGTTTAAGCTGATCCTTCTGAACCAAAACATAGTAATGCACAAGGCCTTCCTGACCTTTTTGAAAATCTGCCATGGCGTACCCTTTTGAAAATAACTTTTGAAAAATGGCTCTGGTTTTGAAGCGCCAATCCATCGCGAGTTCAAAATTTTGATTTTTAATAGCTTGAAAGTTTGCCGGGATCGGAACAATCACAGTTCTCTCAGCATCTTCCCACTCCGGATTTAATAAAACAGGAAAGTCGTCCTCCGATATTCCCCAAACGTAAGGATTGCATGCGTCTGCAGTCTCAATAACCAATGGCTCCTTAACATGTGAACTGGTAATCCACCATTCCACCTTTAAACGGTCAGTGGGCAGTCCATGATTCAAATTATCATCCATATCTCCGTAGCAATTTTCCACATATGTGGAGCAAACTGCATTCAGCTTGTTAAGATTCAAGTAAGCATTGCGGCTCTCAAGCGGATCAAACGTCCAGGTAATCAGGTCATAACCCATCTCAGCGGCCAGTTCCTTTTGCTTCTGCTTTAATAACGCTCCAAGTCCCTTATCCTGGTGATGGGGGTGAATGCCGAGCATATGAGAGCATAAATACCCTTTTCCCTGATGGAAGCCGGGAAATCCGTAGCTGAATCCCACAAGTTCATCTTCTATAAAAGCCCCGAGAAGCAGGCCGCCGTTCTGGGCAGCTGTGATGGTTTGATGAACCGGCAGGGGAGCCATGTTCCAGATGATTTCCTCGAGCTTCTGTATAAGATTCATATCGGATGCTGACTTTAATATCCGCAAATCCATTGTCACAGCAGCCATCCTTACTCCTCCTTTTCTAAAGTAACCATGACCGCCCTGGCCAGTATTTCAACTCCTGAATAGATGGCTTCGCGGTTGAACGTCATGTCAGGATGATGAAGCCCCGGCTGCAAATCACAGCCCAATCCGAGCATTGTGGCCTTAATATTCGGCTTCTTCAAGGTATAAAAATGGAAGTCTTCCCCGCCTGATGTCACGATTGGCTCCCGCAATTGGCCGGCTCCGAGTACATCGATGATGGCCTTTTCCATAAAAAACTGCGCTTCTTCATCTACTTGGGCAGCTGCCACATTCGCTTTCGTCTCCACCGTAATCCTGACTCCGTAGAGCTTGGATAAATACTCTGTGATCGTTTCAATTTTTTCGGACAGTGCGTTAATTACTTCATTTGTTTGTGCTCTCAGGTCTAAACTGAAGGAAGCTTTTCCAGGTATGATATTGCCTGAATCGCTGCCTGCATGGAACTTGGTCATCTTAGCGGTATAAGGGACCATCGGATCCAAATGAATGTTTTTGATTTCATGTATAAAAGAAGCGCCAATTTCAATGGCATTCTGGCCCAGATGAGGACGCGCCCCATGTGCGTCTTCCCCGATAATTTCCCCGGTCAGAAATCGGGCAGCACCATGGAAAATGGCTGCTGAAGCTTCTCCATCCCTTATCTCCTGAATGGGCCTCAGATGGACGCCGTAGAGGTAATCCACATCATCCAGCACGCCTTGCTCAATCATTTTCAGAGCACCAGTTCCCTTTTCTTCAGCCGGCTGAAAGATGAATTTCAATTTGCCTTTTCTAGGGTAGCCAGCCTTTTGAAGCAGCAGCATCGCCCCGACTCCCATTGTCATATGGGCATCATGGCCGCATGAGTGATTCGCCTGAAGCTTGCCGTTCACTTCCTGCCAAAGTGCGTCCATATCCGCTCTAAGCGCGACACACGGACTCCCATCCCCTATTTCAACAACTAAACCGGGGCAATCCCCAAACAGCTGAACGTAAAACCCCCGGCATTCCAGGAATTTCTGGAGGTACTCGGTAGTCTTATATTCCTTCCAGCTTACCTCCGGATTATCATGCAAATGCGCAAATACCTTCTCTAACGTTGGTTTCAGCTCGTCTATTAAATTCTTCAATCCAATTTCCCTCCTGGCTGAATAAAAAAATGTTCACTTTCCAGCTTTTCATATTGTTCTTTCCTTGTTTGAAATCGTTCCTGATCGTGTATGGACACGCCCGCAATCACCGCATTCAGAAAGGAAAAAAGTGCGGGTGCTGCATCAATCGTCGATTTTTCGGATGAATGGATTTGAAAGAGCAAATCAGCATGCTCCTTAATGGGCGCGATCGGTGAATCGGTGATGCCCATCACAAAGGCTCCCTGCTTTTTCGCCAATTCCGCCATTTTGATCGTATCCTTCATATACCGGTCGAATGAAATGGCAATGAATGTAGAAGTTCTATCCATTTCGGTAACCGTGAGCAGCAGATCATCCGTATCCGGCCGGATCAGCTTCGCATTTCCCCTGACCACACCAAGGGTAAAAGAAAGCCAGCTCGCTGCCGAGAATGATGACCTCAGCCCTGTCACATATATTTTTTTCGATTCGATCAGCCGTGCAACCAGGCTATCGAAATCCTCCTGACTTATATTCTGAATCGTTTCCCTGATATGGAGACAATCCTTCTCCATCACACTTGCCAGAAACTCCGGCTTTTCAGCCAATTCCACCTTGCTCGTAAAATATTGGTCCAGTGTGCTGTTTGCCTTCAGTAACTGTTCCCTTACCATCTTCTGCAGCTCAGAATAGCCGGAGAGCTGGATGGAATAACAAAAACGGATGACTGTCGTTTCACTGACCCCGATCCTTTTTCCAATCTCACCCGCTGACTTCACGGCGAAATCCTTCGGGTGATCCAGCAAATATTTAGCGGCTTTCTGCTGGCCTTTGGAGAGATTATGAAACTCTTTTTCTATTGTCTCTTTTAATATCATATAAGATCACCTTATGAGTTTGAAGTTTGCGCTGTATTCTCGTAATTTATGAAGTCTGGGCTTCGTTTTAACTAAATTATCATATATTCATCCAGAAAACAATAATTATTCTGAAAATTTAACAAATAAAAATGACACCCTTTTCGGATGCCACTTACTCCTATCATCTACAGGACTATTCTATAATCCCAGATTGAACAGCATGCACGTCTGCTTCAATCTTAATTTCCATTTGACTATACTGCTCTTTCCATTGTTGCCTATTAAAATCTGAGCGCTGCCTAGCCTTTTCGCCGATGCGAAGGGGATCTGTGTTCAATTCCTGAAACCTCTTGACCATTTTTTCGGCTCTCTCCGTTATTTCCTTTTCGACTGCTTTTTCAATTCTCTCAATCGTTTTCTTGTCTGTAAGATCTAAATCAACCCCTTCCATCGCTCTGCCGTTTACTTTCACTTTAAAAGTGGCTGTATATTTCCCATTCTTCTTGTCCACCATTATTTTTGATTTTGATGACAGGGTTTCGAGACTTACATCTTCTCCGCCGCTAAGTTCCACTTCAAATTGTCCCCGCCGGAATTTTTCATATAGTATCTTAAAGATATAGGCGTCACCAAAGCTGATTGTATCAACAAGCTTATCATCTTTAAAAATTGCCAGTCCGCTTACTTTTAAATGTTTACCCTTTTTTTCGATTAAAGGTAAAAAGGGATCTGCATCTTTGCTATAAAAGTGAACAAGAAATCGGTGCAAATTCACATTAGGAATAGTCTGTTCCAGATTCTGTTCTACCACATCGATTAAATATTGTGATACAGAATCACTTTGCGAGTAAGTTGAATCAATGATGTCTTTCGCCTTCTCCTTCGATACAACCAGCAGCAATTTCCGGCCAATACTGGGGTTTCTCTGCAGATTATCTATTTGATTTTCAATTCCATGCTCTGCGAGTTCCTGATTGAAAATGACCAGTCCAACCCTGCCAACAACTATAGGCCTTGCAGCTTCAGCCTGAATCTTCTGCCTGATCCGTTTACTGGTCTTCCCAGTTGCTGAAAATACCTCATTTACAGGCATCGACTGTTCACCTGGGGGTATATTGGAGGAGCCTGCAGTTCCCTCAAATTCCTCACTATTGACATAGTCATAGCCAAATATCTGCACTAATTGGATATCCTCCAAAATCTTTGGACTTGGAGTACAGCCTGCCAGGAGGATTGGAATCAAGCTGCAGCAGCATAAACAGTATTTAACATTCATACTTTTTTCACCTTCATGATGATAAATTGTAAAACCAGCAAGACTGGCAAGTAAAAATAGATGGTATATAACCCGATTTGGGAGACAACTTTCTGCAGCAAATCAATTTGCTGTCTATCCGTTAAAAGAATACTGATGAAAAAAAGCAATAGGCAAAAAACTCTCAAGGCACTTCTCTGAGAGACGGGAAACAGACGGTTCATTCCCCTGCTTGCACACCAGAGGCCGATGCAAATATTCGGAAGAATGGTAAAGAACCATACGGAGATTCCTATGTATTCGAACCTTTCCACAATGATTAAGTCCACAATTTTCCATAGTGTAAGTGTAGCCCAAATGGTGCCCTTTAACTGTTCCAGGTTGAAGTAGACAAATGTAACTAAAGCAGTGAGCAGGTACATAAATATGCTGAACAGCACCCCGAAATAAGCCCACTTTTCCGATTTCGGCCCATCTTTTATAAAAGGATAAAACATAAAAAGCGCCTCGAATCCGAGAAAATTAAGGGTCATATCTTTTGAAGCTTTAAATAATTCCGCGGGTGTAGCATTCAGGATTGGCAATAGATTTCCATAATCGGCATATTGTAAGGGATAAATCTTCACCAGCAATAGCGGCAAGCCGTATAAAACACCTAAATAGCTTACCCCTGTTATGACCCGAAAACCCCCCGTGACATAGGAATAGGCTAAAAAAGTGATGATCAGTATGAATATCCATTCAGAGACTTCAGGAAATACCCAAACCTGGAGCACTTCCACATATGATCTAAGTACAACCAATGCAAAAGCAAACAAGTATAACGAGAATAGTAAACTGAAAAATCCGCCAATCCATTTCCCCATAATTTCAGCGTGGATGGCTACAATGTCGTTGTTCCCCTTATTCAAGATTCGATAGGAAACCCATACCAATCCGATAATGCTGGCGCCGGATGTTAAGATCGCAATCCAGGCACTGTAGCCGGCCGACTGGACAATTGTCCTTTCGAAGCCCAGGATCCCTACACCTATCTGCATCGAATGGATTAAATAAAATACAAAATAGGGAGATACCTTTTTATCCTCTTTAGGCAATGGAAACATCGGCTAGCCTCCTTATCGAAAAATAAATACTCCCATTAATCTTCTATATCTCTTCTCGATTTCTCGTGCTTTTTAGACTGAAAGCGAGTTCTTACAGGTGATCTCACCTGCATTGGCCGCTTCGTTTGCATGAAAAACGGGAGGCGGAAGAGGGAATCTCTTAAGTCATTCAGCCGTAAAGGATAGACAGGTGCCAAATAGGGGCGACCAAGGGACGTCATTTTAAGCAAATGGCTCAAAATGTATGAAAAGCAAAAGGTTACTCCCAGAAGCCCCCAAAACTGGGCAGTGATTAAAAAAGGAAAGCGGATTAAGCGGATTGTATTGCCCATTTGATAAACAGGTGTAGTAAATGATGCCAGGGCCGCAAGAGCCACGATGATCAGCAGCACATTACTGGTCAGCCCGGCCTGTACAGCCGCAGTCCCGATTACAATACCGCCTACGATACCAATCGTCTGGCCAATTTTGGTCGGAAGCCTTGCTCCAGCCTCACGCAATAGTTCAATGGTCAATTCCAGAATAATCGCTTCCAGTATAGGCGGGAACGGAATCCCGCTCCTTGAAGCAATAAGCGGATTAAGCAGGTTTTCCGGAATCATTTCGTAATGATAGGTTAGCACCGCGACATAAAGAGAAGTCGACAATACGGAAAAGAATACGGCAAACAAGCGGACAAGCCGAAAAATGGAGGCTATATGCCATGATAAAAAGTAATCTTCAAAAGCTGAAAAAAACTCTACGAGAGTTGTAGGGCCGGTGAGGGCATGAGGTGAGCCATCTACAATGATCGTAATTTTCCCTTCCGAGAGCACACTCGCCACCCTATCAGGCCTTTCCGTGTCAATTAAATGGGGAAATGGCGAATTATGGTTATCAGAAATGATCTGGTTAATAAAAGAGCTGTCCACGATCTGATCAAATTGAATCTCATTCAGCCTCTGCAAAATGGTATTCACGTTTTCTTTGTCTGAAATTCCTTCAATATAAAGAACAGCCACCCTTGTTTTCGTCAGACTGCCTATCTTTACTTCTTCCACGATAAGATCTGGAATAGGCAGCCTCTTCCTGACCAGATTGATGTTAGCATCAATCGATTCGACAAAAGCCTCCTTGGGCCCCACCACACTGTACTCGACTTCCGGCATACTGACGGGCCTCTTCTCACGCGTTACAGCAGAAATGACCAGAGCCTCCTGCAGAGACCCTTTGACTTCTATGACAACACAGCCTGTCAGCAGCTTATCCCTTATTTCATGAACATTATCGATAATTTCAGTATTATCTATGGGAATAGCCTGCTGGAGATCAAAAAGGGTTTTGCTCTCACTTTCATTGATATAGGGCAAGACATATTGATGCAAGATGTTGACGTCTACAATAGTCTGGTAATAATGGATATAAAATGGGCTGGATTCCGAAAATCTGTAGGAAACAAAATCAGCAGATTCTTTACAGCGATGAAGGAGTTCATCAATCCTTAATTCATGCTCAATATTTCCGGTTTTCTTTTGATTATTGTCCCTATTAAACCTTTTTAATTTCGATTTAAAAAAACCCACCGGACACTCCTCCAAAACTTAACAAATCATCGTTTTAGTATGTGCTGACAGGTTTTTATTATTCTTTTTCAATTTGGATGCTCAAGTTTTATTTTTAGAGTGTAAGTAATCCATTTTACCATTTAAGAAACCATTGACCTTTTCACTTTCTGCTGCGAATTGTTTATGTGCTCACACTCCTATGAGGTGAATGCTTCACGAGTAAAGCCATAAATTCTTCAGCAGTTGAGCTAGCTCCTCTCTCCGACCAATTACAATTCATAAACCTGCTTTTGCTTAGGAAGCAGTGACTTTACAATCTATCTTTTGATCATTTCCCTAAGATGTGAATCCATATCTTTCATCTTGCCTCTTGCCAAGGGAGAATCCTCACTTGCTCTTCAATGTTATATCTCTTCCTAAATTGTTTTGCACGTTGCCGCGAGTATTAAAAAAAACGCAATCCCTATATGGATTGCGTTCCTACCTAACAGATCCTTACTCTATATCCCGCCGATTAAATCCAATTAATCCCGCGATCGCCAATCCCCCGGCAATTAAACACAATAGAAGCAGCGGGATAACTGAAAATTCCTCTATCGGTGTTTGCGGCACATGGCCAAAAGGAGAAATACTGCCCACCCAGTCAGAGAATTGGAATAAGCCGCCTAAATACAGGACAACAAAAGAATATAAGACATAAAGCCAAATGAACCCTGTGAACCTTGGCAGGAAGCCAATTAAGAATACGGCCAGACTGATCATGACCAGCATGGCTGGATAATAGGACAAGGCTGCCTCAAAGATCATACCGAAGGATAACCCGCCTTCAACCACAGCATCCCCGGCAGACCATAGCCCGAGTGCAGCCAGCGAAATCATGAGTAATCCATTTAAGACAGAAATGACGAAATAACTGCCTAACAGCCTGCTCCGTGAGACCGCTCTGCTCAAAAGATGAACCACTCGTTCCTTCTTCTCTTCACCTCGAAGTTTATTCATGGCCATCACTGGGGGAACCGTTGCCAGCAGTGAAATAACAATCATCAGCATGGGGATGAATTGTTCCACTAATGTCAGCCCTTCTGTTGGCTTTAGGAGCTGTTTCATGGCATCATTATCTGCGAAAAATGATTCCAGATCCCCTAATACAGAACCGTAGGAAGCCCCCAGCACGAACATGCCAATTGCCCATGATATAATTCCGGTCCGCTGCAATCTCAGCGCAAGGCCGATTGGACTCTGCAAAATGCGTGATGCATATTTTTTTCCGGGCCTTGATGGCAAAAATCCGCGGTCCAGATCCCTGATAGCGTTCAAGTAGTTCGCAGCAGCAAATAGAATCATGGCTGCAGCAATCATTAGAATAATAGGCCACCAATTATTAGAATCATAGACTTCAGCTTTGGTTACCCAAGCGAGCGGAGAAAGCCAGGACAAGGATTCATTGCTGATGTCTGTAATGGCTCTAAAAAGATAAGATAATAGAAGAATGCTGATCGAATATCCGATCGTTCCCCGTGAACTATCTGATGCTTGAGCCAATACGGCTGTTACACCTGCGAAAAATAAACCAGTCGCCCCTAGTGCTGCGCCATAAAGCAATGATCCTTCAAGATCCATGCTTTCAATTCCAAGGGCATAAAGGCCGAATCCATTAATCAGAGCCAGCCCGATGCAGGCTGCCGAAACAACAAGAAGTGAAGCATTTAAATAGGATAGGCGCCCTACTGGCAGAGAACGCAGCATTTCCAGGCGCCCCTCCTCTTCATCTGCCCGGGTATGCCGAGTTACCAGCATGATGCTCATTAAACCTGTCACAACAGCTGTCATAAGAAGCATTTGATGGGCTGTCATGACCCCAATGGTATAGTTGCTTAAATCCGCGGGACCAGTCATGGCCGTCATCGCCGGGTTGGCCATCGTCTGTGCCATACCATCCCTTTCCTGCTGGGAACTATATAGTCCTTCAAGAGCTGCTGGAACCATTATAGTAAAAAAAGTAAGTGCCAGTACCCAAATCGGAATCCGCAGCCGGTCCAAACGGAAAATAAATTTTGAAAGGAAAGCGGTCTTGGCCAAGTGGTTGCCTGCCATCAGCGCACACCTCCCGTATCCTTCTCCCCTTCATAATGGCGCATAAATAAGTCCTCTAAGGTTGGCGGAGCACTTTCCAGCCTGATGATGCCAAATGGGGAGATATGCTTGATTACATCATCCATTTCTGTCGTATCGACCTGGAATGTCACCCCATGCTCGCTTTCTTCAATGTCATGGATGCCTTTTAGTTCATGTAAACCTGTAATCGGCAGCTTCGTATCAACAAGCATTTGAGTCCGGGTTAAATGGCGAAGTTCACTTAATGTCCCAGACTCAATAATCCTCCCTTGACGGATAATGCTGACCCGGTCGCACAGCTTTTCTACCTCTGATAAAATATGGCTGGACAAAAGAACGCTCTTTCCTTGTCTTTTCACTTCCATTACACATTCCTGAAAAACCTTTTCCATCAGCGGATCCAGCCCTGATGTCGGCTCATCCAGAATGAACAGGTCAGCATCAGAGGAGAAGGCTGCAATCAGAGCCACCTTTTGCCTGTTTCCCTTGGAATAGGTTCTGCACTTCTTGGATGGATCCAAATCAAATTTAGCAATTAACTCCTCCCGTTTCGCCTTATTCGCCCTGCCATTTAACTTAATAAATAAATCAATGACCTCTCCCCCTGTTAAGTTCGGCCATAAGTTCACGTCCCCAGGCACATAGGCAACCCTTTTATGGATATCAACGGCATCCTGCCAGGCATCCATATCAAAAAGCTTCACTTCTCCATCTGTTGCCTTTAAAATTCCTAATAACACGCGGATGGTGGTGGACTTTCCTGCCCCATTTGGGCCGATAAACCCCAGTACCTCACCTGCATTTAACTCTAGATTTACCCCATTCAATGCCGTAAATTTGCCGAATTTCTTTGTCAGGCCGGTTACTTTTAAAAGGCTCATGCTCATTCCTCCCCGTTTTTATAAAAACAGCGCTTAAGTATCTCCTTATAGCTGTCCCATTCGTTAAGAAGCTCGACACCGACACCCTCAAATGACTTGACCTTTGCGATTTGCATTTCCCCAAAGCCGGACATGGTCCAATTCAGGATGTTCATCGCTTTTTCAGGTTCGATCCCGTCCTGAAGCTTTGACCAGTCGATATTTTCATAAATTCTTTGCCAGCCGTCTTTTTGGATGCTGGAAATCATTTGGCTTATTTCGGACCTTACTTCCGGAGACTCTTCAGCGACCAGCGATTTTAAGAAATCAAATACAATCGGATATTTCCTTTGGATCTTAAATTTAATGGATCCAATTTGGCTGATTCTCTCAAAAATGTCTCGTTCATTCAGGTCTATTTCTTCATAAATTTGTTCAATCGTATTCACTGACTGCTGAATCAAAAAGAAATACAAATCCTTTTTATTAGTGAAATAGTTAAACAATGAGCCTTTGCTTATTTGGGCATCCTTTACGATTTCATTTGTAGATGCTTTCTCGAACCCGCTTTTCACAAACTCCTTCATGGACGCATTGATGATCCGTTCCTGTTTTTCGGGTTTCAAGCTGTAAAAAGTAGTATTAATTATATTGCACCCCTTTCAGAAAGATGACCAAAGTGGTCAATATCATGATATAAAAAATGACCACTTTGGTCAATCTCAAATTAACAAATTTTATCAACTTATTATTTTTAGTTTTATTCATATTTACACGGGGATACAGTTAATAATAGGAGGTGAAAAAAGTGACAATCATTTATTACAAAGCGATGGAGGCTTTCAAAAAGGATGCTGAAAATCAGAAAAAAGAACAACAGCAGCAAGAACTTCTTAATGCTAAAAAGAAGTAAGATCCCCTGCATCTCTTCATCCTTTTTGGATGATTTTTTTTGCCCATATACTAAATGGTTTCTCTAATGATTTCCAAAAGCCTCTTATGTTCTGCATCTGATACATTTTCCCATAACCTTGCTGCCGCTATAATAGGCATCCACTGAAAGATTTCGTTTCTTGATATACCGGTAAGACTGCAATAAATATGAACATACCTTTCTGCCAGCTTGACGGAGGCTTCCGATATCAATAGATAAGTACGGATGACATCCGCACGGACATCGCCAGAGCTCGAATCAACCCAATCAATAACAGTGACAGTACTTTCACCTATAATGATATTAAAAGGATGAAAATCTCCATGGCATAATCCTGGTTGAAACATGATTGAATCCAGTTTTTTCAGCAGATTTCTTTTCTGAGCCTGATTCAATGTTTCTGCTATTTGAATCTGTTTGTGCAGTTTGTCAGTCATAGACCCTATTACAGATGGATCAGCCGGCATAGCATGGATTTTTAGCTGCGTTTGTGCACATTCAGTTAAATAAAGGTCTGCTGATTCCATATTATTCAGTATGAGTTCACCTGCTGTTTTCCCTCTTACATACTCCATTATTATGGCCTGTCTGCCCTCAATTTTGGTTACGTTAAACACCTTGGGAACAGGAAGCCCGGATGAAAACGCATATTCCTGCTTGTTTGCTTCGTGTATATGTTCTAAAGGAGGTAAATGCTCTTTAAATACTTTCATAACCTTATCCTCAACTTGATAGATTTCAGCTGTATTTCCAACAGCGATTGGTTTGCCCAAGTTCACCTGTTTTCTCCCCTTGTTTAATAGTCTGTTAAGATGATTCGATCTGACTTGATCTGAATCCTCCCTGCAAAGAGATGCATGCGCTGAAACTTGACTACCCGAAAAACTTCCTGATATCCTAAGTCCGTTGTAAATGTCCTGTATTTTGGAGGGTTATTTTGAAAAACATTTCTGGAAACATCTATTTTTATATCATTTTGGCCATATGTATAGCAGCCTCGGTGCTGTTTGTACAAAATAATGATTCTTTTTATGAACGCACGATCGCGAAAGTGAAGGAAGTTCAGGTTGTTCAGTCTGAAAAAACAACAGATATTTATGATAACGAGGACCGTCTATATGAACAGCGGATCACGGCAGAAATTACAAATGGAAAGGCAAAAGGACAGGAGATTCTCTTAACCAATCAGTATTCAAAATCCAAAGCTTATGACTATGAAATTCAGTCAGGGCAAAAATTATTTGTGTCTATTAAAGATGAGGGTGCTGACCATTTAAGCGGAGATATGCTTGATCTGAAACGAGACCATTACATACTGTTGACAGGATGGATCTTTATTCTGATCCTGCTATTTGTCGGGAAAAAGCAAGGTCTTTTTTCGATCATCAGCCTAATCATTAATGCCGTGCTGCTTTCCTATGCGCTGGATATCTATCTGAAGAATCCGGAAATAAGCCTGCTGCTGATAGGCAGTGCGGCTGTGATCCTATTTACCGTCACCTCCCTTCTGCTTGCAAATGGATTTAACGAAAAAACCTATGCAGCCATTATCGCAACACTTGCAGCAACATTCTTATCGATATTGATCACCTATCTGGTCATATGGCTAACTGGCGGGAAGGGGCTAAGATACGAAGAGCTCCAGTTTATCACCAGGCCTTATCAGATGGTTTTCTTAGCCGGATTATTTATCGGCTCGCTGGGGGCGGTTATGGATGTGGCCATTACGATGTCATCTTCACTGTTCAGCTTATATGAAAAAAACAACAGCATTCCCGTGCAGGCCCTTAAACGTTCTGGAATGGAAGTGGGCAAAGATATTATGGGCACCATGACGAACATTCTGTTTTTCGCCTATATCAGCGGCTCCCTTCCTATGCTTATTCTTTATATTAAAAATGATTCGCCCCTCGGGTTCAGTCTATCGATGAATCTTTCACTGGAATTAGCACGGGCACTGGCCGGAGGAATAGGCATTGTAATGACCATTCCGATTGGCTTGTATACGGCCATTTATTTTATTAACAGAAAGAGGGCACAAATATGAATACAATACTGGTGCTGGCTGCGATCTTATTTATTCTGATGACCCTTATCGGCGGCCAAAAAGGAGCCCGGTCCTTTTTGGCGATTTTCCTTAACTTCGGGGTGATCATTTTCGTCCTTTTCTTCATGAATGATCCAAACATCAATCCGATCGCCGTTACTTTAATAGCCTGTGCCTTCATTAGCTGTGTCAATTTATTTTTTATTAATGAAGTAAACATCAAGACAATAACCGCATTTCTCTCTTCCATCATCACGACGGTCGTTCTCATTGCATTCATTGTCATCATGGCAGAAAAGGCGATGATTCAGGGATTTGGCGAAGAGGAAATCGAAGAGTTAAGCATTTTTTCCCTTTATATCGGAGTTGATTTTGTGAAGGTGGCTGCGTCGGTCATCATTATGAGTACAATTGGCGCCATTACGGATGCAGCTATGGCCATTTCTTCCCCCATGAGGGAAATACATTATCACCACCCGGATATTAGCAGAAAAGACTTATTCCAAGCAGGCATCGGAATCGGCAAGGATATACTCGGAACAAGCACCAACACGTTATTTTTTGCCTTTTTCGGCGGATATTTGGCACTGCTGATCTGGTTTAAAGACTTATCCTATACACCAGGTGAAATTATCAATTCTAAGATTTTCAGCGGCGAGATGATCACCATTTTCTGTGCCGGGATTGGTGTTACCATGGTGATTCCAATTACTTCCTGGATTACCGCCATGTATTTAGTGAAAAGAGGAAATTCTGCTGAATAGCATGAAATGTTGGGGTGCGGGGCCATTAATACAAGGATGAATTGCCTATTTCTTACAGATAATGGTATTTGATAAGGAATATCGTCCATACTAGGAAAGAGTAAAATGAGGTGAACCTATGCACTGCATCCTTGTATTATTGGTTGTCATTCTTTCTTATATAAAAGGCGACTGGAAAAATTGGGAGAGATATTATCCGACCATGCTATATATTTCCGTGGCCTCTTTCATATACGAATTTATTTCCCACAGCCATTTTCATTTATGGGAGCTTGAAGAAGGGATATTGGATCTGATGGGCACCCACCTGGTGCATAATATCGTGATTAATCCGCTAATCGGCTTTGTGTTTTTATCAAATTATCCTAATAAACCGAAAAGTAAAATCTGGTATTATGCACGGTGGATGGTTTTATTTTGGGCGGCTGAATGGCTGGCGTCCCGCTTTCACTTCATCAGCTACCATAATGGGTGGAATATCTGGTGGTCTTTCCAATTTGTCGCCATTATGTTTCCGATGATCCGATTACACTATCTCCACAAATTAAGGGCACTGATTCTTTCTGTTCCGATTGCTGCCTTTTATTTGTTCATGTTTGATTTTCTATAGAGTACATGCGGTTTGAGCTTGATTAGCTTAATTAGAAGTTATTTACCTGCCGTTTTCCCCTTAACCTGCTTAAGGGTCGCCACGATCAAGAAGCTGACTATCACGAGCAAAAGCCAGGAGCTCACCTTTCCCAGATGAACAAGACTCCATGCATCCGCTTGATTGGGGTATTCCCAGGCACTAAAGAATGTCGCTATATTTTCCGCTATCCATATGAAAAATCCGATTAGCACAAAAGATAGAGCAAGCGGCATTCTGTATTGACTTCCGCCTACCTCGTAGCTGACCCAGGATTTCCAAAAAACAATCAGGACCATTCCGGATAGCCACCAGCGGATATCGATCCAATAATGATGGGTGAAAAAATTCAAATAAATCGCAGCGGCAAGAGGCACTACTGCCAAAAATGGCGGCCAATTGACCAGATCAACCTTCAGCCTCCTCCACGCCTGGCACAGATAACTCGCTACACTCGCATACATGAATCCGCTGTACAAAGGAACTCCAAACACTTTGGAATACCCCTCCTCCGGATAAGCCCATGAGCCCATATGCACCTTAAATAATTCCAGTGCAAGGCCAATAATGTGGAACAGCGTGATAACCTTTAATTCATCCTTTGTTTCAAGCCCCGATTTTACCATCGCCCACTGCATCAGCAGACAGATGATCAAAAGCCAGTCATACCGCGGTAAAATAGGCATCGGCAGAAATTTCGTTAAAGCTAAAGAAGCAAAAATGACAACAGGAAACCAGCAGGACAATGCCTGCTCCCAGCCGAAACGAAAGAGCTGCTTTAAGAGTCTCACCGGCTGAGCTTCCATTTTACGAATAGTTAAATGCATGTTACTCACTCCTTTTACCCAGTCCCACGCCTTTTAAGACAATCCGCCATACCATTTAATCGTCACTGCGGTATTCCAGGATATCGCCAGGCTGGCAGTCCAGTGCTTTGCAAATGGCCTCCAAAGTGGAAAATCTGATCGCCTTCGCCTTTCCATTTTTCAAGATAGAAAGATTGGCCATGGTGATTCCTACATTCTCTGAAAGTTCCGTTACACTCATTTTCCTTTTTGCCAGCATCACATCTAAATTAATTATGATTGTCATGTTCTCACCTCAGACCGTTAAATCATTTTCTGATTTGATATCTATTGCCTCTTTCAGGAGTTTCTGCAGAACAGCTGCAAAAACGGCAATCACCATTGAAGCAAAAGGAACAACCAATCCGACGAAGATGACCCCTGGGGCGTCGTCTAGTTCTGCAAAAATATAGAAGAGCGGCAGCACCAGCACATGCAAACAGGCAATCAGGATGGCACAATATTTAATTTTCTTTAATGCGGCGACAGATAAATCAGAGAAAGCTTTATTTTTATCAATGTAGCGCAAAAGCTTGAAAGCCTGGTAAAGCGCATAATAAAAAGGGATCGTCGACCCATAGAACACGATGTAAACCCAATATTGAAAAAATGCAAACTCCGGCAGCATTTTCCCTGCCTCTTTTCCCAGTTCTGGCACAAGAAAAATACACAGTAAGAGAATTGGAACTCCTAAAAGAATAACGGCTATTTTTAAAAAAAGCGTTGTAACCTTTTCCATATAAAACACCTCATTTCTTATTTTCAATTTGATTTTAAACTATAATTTATCGTTTTTCAATAAATTTTTAACGTTTCTTATTATTATTTTGTTGATAAATAAAAAACATCACCCCTTTTAGGATGATTTTTTATTATTTATACACATAAAAAACCAAATTCAAAAGTTTGAATTGGGTTTTACTTATTTGGAGTACCTGGAGCATAGTAATACGGCGGCACCTTCAGCCATCCCCGCTTTTTCATCAGTGTTTTTAATGTGCCGCCAAATACCGTCCATTCTAAAAAAAATTCAGTCCACATATTGCCTACATCATTTCGGACAGAGTCTGATTGTCCTTTGGCACACGCTGTGGAACACGTCACCAATTTAAATGCGACGCCATTAGTAATTTCATCATCCGTAAGCTTTACTCCTAATGGAACCTCATTTGGAGAAGTATGCGGTTTTGCCGATGCTGTATCTGGCAATGGAATTCCTTCTTTTCTCATAAAGGCACTTATTTTTTTGACCTGGGACTCACATATTTTTACTACATCGTTAAGCATTTCTATCACTTCATCATCTGTCGTCGTATTAAATCCAATTTCTTCGTACCGTAAAAATTCTTCCACTAAGGTTAAATACGACCATATATCCCCAACTTCTAATACATGCAAGGGAGATTTAGGTTCGTTTGTATTATCCAGGGCAACTCTGAGCATATTAAAAATTGCTTCTAAAGGATTTGCCATTTTCTTTACCTCCTATCCTGTATAGGTTGTGTATAGGATTAGAAAAAATTCATAACTTCCGTTAGATTCAAGCAAAGCCTTTGGAAAAGAAGAATCTTATAGTGAGGGAGATTAGTCATGGGGTTTGAAAAAGGACTGGACCAATCTGAACAGGCATATGAACAATACTCAAGAATAAGCTCCTACTTCGCGAATATCGTGAAGGACGAATTTCTCTTTACATGGCAATGGTGGCTCGGACTTGCCTTGTTTATCGTTCCCTGGCTGATTTGGTTCAAATATCGAAAGAAAGACAGCACCGGACGTCTTCTCCTGGCTGGATTGTTGATCATCATCCTATCCCTGACCATAGACCTGGCAGCACTATCATTAGGGTTATGGACCTACCCGATGACCATTATTCCCCTGGCACCTTTTCTATTTTTGCCGTATCACTTTTCATTGGCCCCGGTAGGTGTAATGGCAGCCCTGCAGATAAAGCCGCAAATGAATACATTCTTAAAAGGGATCATCTTCTCTGCCATGGGGGCTTTCGGAGGAATGAATTTATTTAATGCCCTTGATTTTTATAATCCCAAAAGCTGGTCCACTTTATATGACTTTTTCATCTTTCTCACATTATATTACTGCGGGTACTGGATAACGAGAATCGAGAATTTTCAAGAGCTGAAATAAGAAGCTGAAAAAGACTTTCCTTCAGATCAGAAAGTCTTTTTTTTTATTGATATTCCGCGGTACAGCATCCGTTGTGACTGCAGGCCCCCCTGCCAATTTCCCGAATGAAGCAAGGCTTGAGGCAATCAGAAATTGTGCACCATAGTAAGTAGTCATGATCAGCACATCTGAATAAACAATATCTGTGACAAACATATTCCAAGAGAGGATGGAATCAGAAATTACAAACAATAAGCTTCCCGCAATAGCCTGCCTGTTTCCAGTTAGGATAGCTGATAAAGCCATTATGGAAATAACGAGCATATAAGCAATCACCGGACCAACTAATGCATGTTCCCCTTTCTCATTTAAAGAAGCTAAAAGCCCGCTGCCAATGATCAAAGAATACAAACCGATCGGTATAATGGCTGCAAGACGCCGCTTTGTCGTCTGAGCCAATTTCAAAAACCCAGATAAATAAAAAAGATGGCCAACCAGAAAGGCCCCAAGTCCGGCAGCAAATGAGACGGCAATGAACCCATCCCCGAGCATGCAGAAAAATAAGCCCGTCATCACTAAACGCATGGCAGGCGTTGGGCTGTGCGGGAGATGACGGAATGCATAAATAATGATGAGTGCCATAGGAATCAGCTTAAAGGTAATTTTGACTGCCAATGGCTCATGAGGAACGATGAAAATATATAAGAATGCCATCAGTCCAATTAAGAAAGGAATAAGCAATTTTTTCAATGATATCCATCTCCCTGTGTTTGAATGGAACCCGCGCTTTAGAAAAGCGCAATTGGTATGCTCTTATTTTATTCGATAAAGAATTAAGGAGTCCTTCTCTCTATGTTTGACATTGATCAAAGATAAAAAATCTTTCTTTTCTCGAAATACTTATAAAAAACACTCATATTAAAGTAAATAATTAGGAAATATAGACATAACATGCAGTTAAAAGGGGTTCATTTGCCATGGAGGAAAACAGGATAAAAGATTTCGATCATATAGTCCAAATGGGTAAAAAGGGACAAGAAGCTCTAAATGATTACTGGGTGGAACACAGCATTTACACTTCTTTTGAATACTGGTTTATGATTATGCTATTTTTAGTCCCTCTCATAGTGTTATATTTCAAAATTGATAAAAGTAAACTGTTTTTCATGGGATTCTATGGTTATAGCATTCATATGCTATTTGGCTATATCGACTTGTTCAATAAAAATTACGGGCTGCTGAATTATCCATTTCCTATGATTCCAATGGTTCCAGGTTTATCCCTTGACTCAAGTTTTGTTCCTGTCACCTTTATGCTGGTTTACCAATGGACATTGAAGCATAAAAAAAATTACTATGTTTATACTGGGCTGACCTCTGCTGTTTTAGCCTTTGCTTTTAAGCCCCTTCTTACGGGTATCGGTCTTTTCAAGCTATATGGGAGCACGAATTATTTATATCTTTTTGTATGTTACCTCGTCGTAATTATATTAGCTAAGGTGATTATGAACGTTTTTTTATGGACAGAGCGTAAATTTAATCACCATGGTCATGTAAAATAACCATGAAGGATTACCATAAAAAAAGCTGCCGTAAATGGGCAGCATTTTTTTATGTATATAACCAGGCGGCTTATTAGCCTTCCAGCTCAGGTAAGTTTTGATTTCCTTTCAATCGATCCACAATTTTTATAAATCCAACAAACCCTCTAATAGTGAACAAGGTGAAATTCACACTGCCAAAGGTGTGGAAAATAGACCATTTTTTCCACTTGAACAGTCTGGTGTTTTTCTCCATGTACCATTGGGCAATGCTCATTGGAACACTGAAAATTAAGCTTTTGAGCAGGATATTTCTTAACTTGTCATGGTAAGAGATCTTAACCCAAATCACACTTAAAAGCGGGAAAAATAAAATATCATAAACCAGGTTAGTCTTGAAAATCTTTGGAAAAGGACGGACCGGATATTCAACCCTTTTCGTTCCAACAACATAGGCATCAACCAAAGTGGCCAAAACACCTTTCGAGAAGAATACAAGTAAAGTCTCTCTCATTTTCTTCCCTTTAAACATAAAAGGAACTGACACAATGCATAATCCAAGAAGCAGGTTTAATAATTTTTTCTCCATTAAGATCAGCCTTTCCTATTGCAGATATTAATAAATTCACCCATTATGAATTCATTTATTCCTGGACCTGGTATTTGTGTCTGTTTGTAAGCAAATATTGCTCCTGATTGATTTTTTCATGGGAGTGGTCAGGGTTCGGACTCTAACTAGGGTTATTCCGCCTTTTGTGTCAGAAGGTAGACCAGGTTCCGACTCTAACTGCCGGTTTCTCGCTTTTTATGTCAGAAGTTGGACCAGGTTCCGACTCTAGCTAGTGGTGTCTCACTTTTCGTGTCAGAAGTTGAACCAAGTTCGGACTCGAGCTGCCGGTTTCGCGCTTGTTGTGTCAGAAGGTTGCTCTGCTTCTGACTCTTACCCGCGATTTTCCCCCTTTTGTGTCAGAAGGTAGGCAAGGTTCCGACTCTAACTGCTGGTTTCTCGCTTTTTATGTCAGAAGTTGGACCAGGTTCCGACTCTAACTACTGGTTTCTCGCTTTTTATGTCAGAAGGTAGACCAGGTTCCGACTCTAACTGCTGGTTTCTCGCTTTTTATGTCAGAAGTTGGACCTGGTTCCGACTCTAACTGCTGGTTTCTCGCTTGTTGTGTCAGAAGTTGGACCAGGTTCCGACTCTAACTGCTGGTTTCTCGCTTTTTGTGTCAGAAGTTGAACCAGGTTCCGACTCTTACTGCTGGTTTCTCGCTTGTTGTGTCAGAAGTTGGACCAGGTTCCGACTCTAGCTAGTGGTGTCTCACTTTTCGTGTCAGAAGTTGAACCAGGTTCGGACTCGAGCTGCCGATTTCTCGCTTGTTGTGTCAGAAGGTTGCTCTGCTTCTGACTCTTACCCGCGATTTTCCCCCTTTTGTGTAAGAAGCTAGATCAGACACCGACTCAAGCTGACGGTTTCTCGCTTTTTGTGTCTGAAGTTAACCTAAGTTGCGACTCTAACTCACTATTCCCATCCTTTGATGTCCGAAGCTACCTAATCCTGTCCCTGTCAAAACAGACACTCGTAAGCTGTTCGGCTTCTAAGGGCAGGTCTCAGCCAGAAAAGCCGCGCCAATGCCATAAATACAACTAACCCTGTTCCCATCCTCCCCCACTTTTCATAAAATAGTCCAGAGCTAACTATGGGAGGGGCACATCTGTGACAGTATACAAAGTTTTCCACGGAACCAATTTATTTGCCGCTGCACTTGTTCAACAGTATGGTGTCAGTCTGGAAGCACAAAGATTGCTGACGGATTTCGGAAAAGGGCTGTATCTTACATTCAACTTCAAGCAGGCAGGCAGATGGGCAAGTGTCCGTGCAAGGAACCTGCAGGTATCTGCGGAGTTATTGAAAAAGCTCGGCATCGAGAAAAAGGAATACCTTCATCATCCTGCAGCAAGGATCCCTACCATCATAAGCTGGGAAATTGATTTAGAAAAATTGACTCAGTTGAACGGGAGGATTTTCCCCTTTCCTGATCAGCCCTCATGGAAAAAGGAAAAAGCGATCTGGGAGGCCCTAGTCCTTAAATGCCGCAAAGGACATTCTCATAGTTATGATTTCGTTTATGGCCCAGTGGCAGGCGGACATTTTGAGCAAGAAGAAAAGCTGACAGTATCAAAAACGAAAGATCAATTATCCCTCCATTGTGAACAGGCCATACAATGTCTATCAAACATGAAAATCATCCCCGTCCTGGTTGAACAAGATTACAGGAAGCACGAACCGGAACTATGGAGAAGAATTCAAATGGCTTGCCTGGAAATACAGCCAGACGGATTACTCATGATTCGCTCACTATCAGATTCCTGGATTTCTTCCATCCACCCCAGCATGCTCAGGAGCGAATCACCTTATTATTGGGCTTTTAGCCTATTAAATGGAACAAACTCTTTATGGCACGATCAGTATGAATCCTGGCTTTTGCAAAAAAGAAATACCTCTATTTCTTTTTAAGAAATTCCTCAAACAGCTTACAATCTTTCACTGTACAGGACGTGACAAGCTTCTTTCCTTTTTCAGTATTAAAAATATAATAATTATCAGCGAGGTCCCGGACCTGGATAAACGTTTTTGGAACCAGCTTATGTGTATTCGCGATGACTTTATCGGGAACAGCCCTTCCATCCTTCCGCGCCCGCTCAGCAGCGCGTTTCCTGGCTATTGAAAGTGAAGCATCTGCAATGTATAAATGAATGCCATACCCAGCCTTTTTCAGTTTAGTAAACAGGCTTTTATATTTTTTCGGCTTCGCCATTGTGCTTTCATAAACAAAACTCCTCCTTTTCTGAATCAGCTGATTGACCAGTTCATCACGAATATCACAAGACTCTTTATGAACCAAAAGAGCCGCCTTCTGAGGATACGTTTCTTTATAGATTTGATATTCAGGAATATATAGCTTTATCTCATCAGGATCCACCTGCACGGCACGAGACATGAGGTGCTGGTTTTCTTTTACGATGGTTTCTCTAAGAACGGATTTTCCTGTGCCGCTCCCGCCTCCAAAAAAGAATGCCTGTGGATTAATCTCACTGCCCTGAAAAGTGTTCTTTTGAAGTTCGGCTAAAATTTTCTGATGCAAAGCCCTTCTACCTGAAAGATAAGCTCCGTCCGCTTTTGAAAAAAGTGTCTTCGTATCTTTTATATTTGAGCTTTTCCCGCCCCTTGCATCCTTGTAAAAGATTTTTCCCATCCAGTTGCGAAATAGCAAATCAATCACCTCAGAAAAGCTTATGTATGCACCAAGAATGTATATGCAGTAGAACTGCACTAAATAAAAAAGACGCTTTCTCATAAAGAAAAAGCGCCTCGCATTCATTCGGTCGGATAAAGTTCCTGATAGGTTTCTACTGTAAGTTTTATTAAATCCTTAAGTACATCAGTATTGATATCAGCTAATTTATTTACATATATACAGGCCTTGCTCTTCGTGTACTTACCGAAGCCCTCTAATAATTTTTCTCGCTCCTCACTTTCATAGGACAAATATAGACTTATTTTCGCCTTTCTTGGTGAAAACCCCGCTAAAGGTGCATCCCCTTCGCGCCCTGATGCATACTTATAGTGGTACTTGCCAAAGCCTATAATACTGGGTCCCCACATTTTTGCTTCGTACCCAGTTACCTCCTCGAAAATTTCTAACAGCTGATAGGCATCTGCCTTCTTCTTCTCATTTTCCACACTTTCAATAAATTCAATTACACTTTTATTGGTTTCTTTCATCTTCGGTTCTGACATTTATTCGCTCTCCTATTCACTGAGTAAGTGTATTTTCTAATCCTTCTTCATTTTTCACTAATATATTCGTTAGATATACTCCATTCTCCTACCTTATTTCACTATACCTCCCTTTTTGTCAAATAAAAAACCGCTACATTCGGCAGCTGATTCATGGAAAGATATTATAGTAATCCTAACTTGGAACATAAGCGGTAGAAATAATATAAACCGCTTAACTGTTTTTGATTGCGTTTATTTAAAAGCACCTGGCACTCCTCGATTATATCCTTTACCCCTTCAACATTGTAATCCTCCAGATTTCTGATATTTCTCTTTAATTGAACCACTTTGTTTGAATATACAGCACCTTGGGCCACTTTCATTAACAAAACCTTCATAACCTGGTACGAATTAAAGCAGCGATAATGATTAGTTCCCCTCTTCGATTGTATATACCCTTCCTTTTCCCAGTACCTAAGAGTTGAAGCTGGTATACTTGTGTTTAATGAAACATCTTTAATCGGAAGGAGTTTTTCAGAATCTAGATGCTGCAGGTGTTCCTTCACTTGTTCAATGAGAGCTTTGTCCTCATTAGCAGCTTTTTGCGCACTATTGATGATCCAAAGAGCCGCATCCAATTTTTTTCGCTGCAGGGCTTTTAGTACAGCTGCAGTAGTATCTATTCCAAACCCAGGTGACATGGCTACAATACATTCAAAATAGGCCAAGTGTTTCTCAGTATATATCCTATACCCAGCAGGTGAACGTGATGGTTTTGGCACCAATCCCCTCTTCTCATAGCTTCTTAGAGTGCTGGTGCTAATATTTAATTTTTTCGCGATATCTATCGGTCTCATATTTTTCACTGAGCACACCCCTATATTTGATAACTGTACTCCTTTATAAAGTTTAATAGAAAGATACTTGAAATTCCGCGTTATATTTTCAGAAACTTTAGAATTGGCTTTAATGTTGTAAAATTGATGTATAAGACAAAAATAGAGGGAGTTATTTGGCCATGACATACTCAGCCGCAAAAAACAATCTCTGAGGGCATGCATAAATTTATTGGAAAAGAATAGCTTTGAAAGGATGGCGATTTTTATGGCAAATAATCTGCATGGTCCAAATCTGGACGATATATATCCAATTAAAGGAAATCAGAAGGTGCAATTTATTAAAAATACAATTACAAAACCTAACATTCGTGCAGGTGAATACTCCTATTACGATACCAGAAATGGCGAAACCTTTGAAGATCAGGTGTTATATCATTATGAGTTTTTCGGAGACCAGCTTATTATAGGGAAATTTTGTGCGATAGCACCCGGTGTTACATTTATTATGAATGGAGCCAACCATCGAATGGATGGCTTCTCAACCTACCCTTTCAATATTTTCAAAAACGGCTGGGAGAAGTATACACCGACTTTGGATCAGCTGCCATTTAAAGGGGATACCATCATCGGGAATGATGTTTGGATTGGAATGGATACAGTTATTATGCCGGGGATTAAGATCGGAGATGGAGCCATTATTGCCGCCAAATCGGTGATAACGCAAGATGTGGAACCTTACACGATTGTTGGGGGAAATCCTGCAAAGAAAATTAGGAAGCGTTTTTCAGAGGAAATGATTGCTGAATTGATGGAATTGAAATGGTGGGATTTAGATATTGAGATAATTTCTGCTCATATTGATGTGATTGTAAATGGTGATTTAGAAAAACTAAGAAGTTTAAAAAATACTAAATAAGAAGGTTAATAGTTTTAATAGGGAGGAATATCAATGGCTCCATTTATTGTATTGATTGGTTCATTCCTGTTTTTTCGCTTAATTGGATTATTGGGTTTTGCTTATTTGGATGGCTGGGAACCTTCCTTGCGAATCGCTGTTGTTCTTATGTTCTTATTTGCGGCATCAGCGCATTGGGGAAAGCGGCGACCCGATCTTATCAAAATGGTGCCCCCTGCTTTTCCAAAACCAGGTCTCATCGTTACTATAACTGGAATACTCGAAATTATCGGTGCAATAGGACTGTTGATTCCAATTACTTCAAGCCTTGCTGCAGCAGGATTGGCTTTATTGCTTATTGCTATGTTTCCGGCCAACATTTACGCTGCTCGAAAAGGGAGCAGCATGGGCGGAAAACCAATTACTTCGCTTTTCCCTCGAACGATAATACAAATTATATTTATTACAGCTGTTATTCTTCTTATATAGCAGTAAAAACATCCGCCAGCTTTTGGCGGATTTTTCTTTCGGCTCTTTTCGCACAAATTTTTGCTATTTATAAAAGATTGGCTTTATAAGTTTCATGGTGTACCACTATTGATTTAACCTCTCCAGCAATGCTATAAAAAATCAAATACCATTACGGTTAACTTTCTGAGTTAGATTTCAGGTTGTCAAATATCATTCTATTTAAATAATCTATTTTGGCAACATCTTTATGATTGTTGTTATAAGCTCGATAACTATCCTTGGATGAAGATTCGTAAACGCGTAAATATTGTTTTGGATTTAGTAAATAATACTCTGCCTCTACATGGTGATGCATCTCTAAATGCTCTAACTGGACTCCCGCGAAACTTGGTAAGGTATCAATAATACCAAACTCAACAGATAATCCCTCTTTCGAAAACTCGTGTTCATGCAAATCTATCAAACGATATCCCAGTGAATTCATAATGCTCACGACATCATTCCAGTTATGTATATTTAATTCGGGTGGCACTTCCCATCCTCTTTTATCCCCAGGGATATGAATATCTAAATCTTGTGCATTCCAACTCTTTCCTGTAACAATCTCTAACCCAACTGATCCCATTAACAATGGTATAATTTCAATGTCATTGAGTTTCCTAGCGACTTTAATAAACTCATTAAACTTGTGATTTTCCATTTAACCCTCCATTTTTCTGCGTTTAGCTGTACGGCTATATATTGTCTTATACAAAAGCCTCAATCTTTACGACAAGAGCCTTCCTTCTAAGGCGCCGTTCCCTTTCACCCGATCCATCGCACTTAATTCAGAATCCTGGTTAAATATCAAAAAGGGCGCTTTCCCCATTGCGCCCCTCTAAAATCTTTTAAATTATAATAAAAAATACTAGTACTACCATTAATATTGCTATGATCACTGACAGCCAGCCAATCTTCATCCTGCTTAACAAACGATCAATGATAAAGAATAAGATAGCAGAACCAAGTCCAAAAACTTGTAATACGGCTCCGCAGCAGCAATGAATGATGAAGGAGGCTATCTCACGAGCAAGAGTTTTTTTAGCTATCACTCTGCTGAGCCAGTCACTGAAGAAGGAAGCTATAACTCCGTACGTAATGGCAAGCATTACGTTTAAATAATATAAATTTAAAAATAAATTTACAAATCGGTTCTCTTCAAACCCGCCAAGGATTGAAAAAAACAATGCAAATAAGAAACTGCTAAGAATAGCAGTTAATATTTTTCTCTTTAATATAATAGCTATTTCCCTCTCTCTACTGTCAATTCTGCTTCATTGTCCAGACAAGGAGCAGCAGAACTGTGCTGCTTTAAGACCAATCCACCCCAGCCCATGAGGATTGCAGCTTTCGCAAAAGAACAATTTGGCCGACATGATAGGTATCGTGCATCATGATATTGCTGAGTAGTCGCTCCATAGAGTTACTGTTGGCTGCATACGGAGCTTTTAACTTTTCATCATTAAGTTCTGCAATGACTCCTTTTAAATTACTCATAACTTCATTAAGACGCTGCACTGTCTGCGTCCATCCAAATTCGTCTTCTGGATCCCCCGGATTTCCAAAGGTTACTTCATTGTCTTCTGCCTTACGCGGATTCTCAGTACCCTTAATTCGATGGATTACGTCCTCATTCCAAAATATCAAGTGATTAACAATCTGCCAAATCGAATTGCTGTTTCCTGAACTTGTCCAAGCTGCCTCAGCTGCAGTGACTTCATGCAGCGCCTGATCTATAGATGCAAACCATTCATTCTCGTGCCAATGAATGTCGAGTTGTTCTTCAAACATGTTAGTTACAACTTGCATACAACCACTCCTCACTGTTAAGTGTAATCACAAAGTCGGTCCAAAAATAGGGTAAGCCTCTGGAAATCACTTTTTTCCATGCTTACCCCTATGACTTATTCGGCTCAGTTTGCTTTTATTCCTTCATAAGGACATTAATTTTTTTGATTTTATCACCACAGATAGTTGAAGATGGTTTTCTTAAAAAGCATAGCTTGCTTCAAATAGGAACCATGAACAACTTAAAATTTTTGCAGTGTCTGATTAAGAAGAAAAAGCTGCAAGTTAGGCTTCTATTAACTTCTAAAAAATCAGCTTATATAATACAAACCCAACGATTAATACAACGATCAGTACCGCTGTACCCTTCCACCCCAAACCGCCAGTTAAATCCGTTAAACTCCCATTGCTTCCTCTATTTAGTGAATCGTTTAGCGCAGAAGTTGTTTTTAATTCACTTTGTTTTAGTCGTTCTCTTTTTTCCTCCGGTGTTTCATCTCGATTATTCATAACAAACACCCCCTGCGAGCTGTTTCTAATGTGAATATATTCTGTATTTAAGCGCTTATACCTTTTATTCCAAGCCTGCCGATTTTCTCATTAACAAAGGCTGCCTGATTTGAGCAGGCAGCTAAGTGTGACACTCACACCACTTTTGAGAATACAAAAAAGACGCCTTCTTAAAGAAATGCGCCCGGTTGGATTATCCTGATTCACCTGAAGTTCATTCATTTTCTAATTGTTTATATATCAATTTTCTATAAAAATGAGAAGCCATTATGATAATGGAGTAAATAAGAGGTAAATTCAATGGATTTTTTATTTTCTCTAAATGCTTTCTAATTAAAAATAGATCAACCATCGACATAGTAAGAAAATTTAATAAGAGTGAAGTAAAGGTTGCTTTTTTAGTCCAGAAAGCAGTTGCTAAGGAAAGTAAAAAACCAAAGAAAGGGCCGACGATAAAATGTTCTTTCCACGATAAAAATTCAGGGAATCCATACCGAACCTTTCTGAGTAAAGCAAATAAATAAACCGTGTTCATCCATGTTACCTGGATAATGTTAAATAAAGAGATAAACATAATGAGAGGTCTTTTTTTCTTGAGCTGTTCATTCCAATAATCATTGCAGTAAAAAGAAATTAAAATGAAACAAAATGTATATCTCGTTTTCCACCACTTGTTTTTGAAAACACCCAAAAATATAAATAGCTTTTCGATTAGAACAAAATACAAGCTAAATAATACCTTCACCCTCCAGCCCAGGTTTAAAACGGTGATAAATAAGGCCGTTACAGGAACATAAAAAAACTGTGACCAAATGGCCCCGAAAATATTATCTAAATTTCTTTGTTTTATAAATTTGGGCTTGTAAACATATCCATCAAAAAGGGCTACAACAATATATTCAAAAATATAGGCCATTCCGGCGTAATTAAGGAAAAGGACCATGTCTCTCTTGCGGTTTCTGCTTTTAACCAGGGTTATAACAAGCATAACTAAATGGATACTTCCCAAAATAATATATGGATACTTATTTACTCGTCTTCTGCTTCTCATATTAGTCCAGCTTCCATTTAGAATTTGTTATATTTTTCTTCATTGGGATCTAATATATGTATCAATTTAATGCTGTGTTCTTTTTCCAATAGACTGCCCCGTTGTTCAAGAAAAATAAGTATTGCATACTCTTCTTCCAATGTAATATCAAATCCACCAATTTTCATTCTATCTGGTTAACTTTCTGGGTCATCCTTCTTACCCTGACATGGCTCCCCTTTTGTACAAAAAGAAAGTCCCCTGGATAAAGACTTACCCCTTATAACAGATATTGAAAAACCAACAGTCGGGCAATATAGGGGGTGATTTTTTATGGCCAAAAAGACCAAATCGCCAATGGGATTTGGTCTGAACGGCTTATTTGGCTTTTCCCTCTATAAAATCTATGCTTTATTATTTATCCCCTCTTAAAATAGGGACCTCTAAAGCAGGCAGGAACTCTTCGAATTCTTCTCTTTTGGATTCCAGCCAAGATGGCAGCATAAGCCTGCTGCCAAGCTCCTTTAGTGGTTCGTCAACCGTAAATCCTGGAGGGTCTGTAGCGATTTCGAACAAAATGCCTCCTTCTTCATGAAAGTAAAGGGCATTGAAGTAATTGCGATCCAAAATCTCTGTTGGATAATAGCCCTTCTCCTGAAGAAGGCTTCTCCACTTTTCATGATCCTCTTCGTCTTTAGCTCTCCAGGCAATATGATGAACTGTACCTGCCCCCATCAAACCTCGAACAGAGGGGGTAAGTTTTATATCGATTGTATTTCCAAGTTCAGCTTCTGATTTAAATCTTAAGAATCCCTCTTCCTGACCGAGGCATTCCAGCCCTAATACATTCTCAAGTACTTCAGCCGTTTTGTTTGGTTTTGCCGAAATCAGGGTTGCTCCTCCAAATCCTTTAATGGCTGCCTCTGGAGGCACGTCTTTAAAAGACCATGTGTTCAAAGGCCCCTCAGACCGCTCTACCAGTTCGATCTCAAGGCCGTCGGGATCCTGGAATTGCAGGTAGGTCTCACCGTAGCGGACCGTTTGTATAAACTTAACGCCAAATTGATTCAGCCGTTTTTTCCAGTGTTCAATTGAATGTTCAGGGATCACATAACTGGTCACCCCGACCTGGCCCGTTCCAATCCGTCCTTTTAGCTGCTTCTCCCACGGGAAGAAGGTCATTATCGTTCCAGGATCACCATTCTCATTTCCAAAATAAAGATGATAGACTTCCGGACGGTCAAAATTAATTGTTTTTTTTACTAGCCTAAGTCCGAGTACCCCTGCATAAAAGTCGATATTTCGCTGGGCATCGTTCACCATGGCTGTAATGTGATGGATACCTGAAGTGATTTGCACATTCATCCCTCCCCTGCTTTATGCGTGATTTAAAATTTACTTTGGTCTTTCGATAGAAAATATATCTCCTATTTTTGCATATTGATTGCCAGCCAAACGGCTTACTGCAGCGAGCCCTCCTGGATCAATTCTTCCTTTTTCATAGATGTTTTCATCAATATGAAATTGAACAACTTTTCCAATGATAAGATCACAGCCAGGGGTATCCACACCCCCTATTCGAAGCGATTGTTCCAGGGTACACTCCATACGGATTTTCGCTTCCATCACTCCAGGTACGGATATTTTCGTACTTTCTGCAGGAGTCAATTGCGCTAATTCTATTTCACTTTGTTCTGGAGGCAAAGCTGCTGCTGTTTTATTTATTTTTTCTACATTCTCTTTATCGACAATATGAACAACAAATTCCTTTGTGCTGATAATATTTCTTGCCGTATCCTTCTGGGTTCCTTCATTCCGTTGAATCGCCAAGGATATCATGGGGGGATTGGATGTTACGATGTTGAAATAACTGAATGGTGCCCCATTGAATATACCTTCATTGGATACAGTGGTTACAAAAGCAATAGGCCTTGGTATGATGCTTCCTATTAAAAATTTGTAATTTACTCTTTCACTATTGTCTGATGGGTCAATTGAAATCAAAACAGGCATCACCTCTCAATCCAATTCCCTGACTGTTAACGGAAGCAAAAGACTTTCAATCTTTTCCCTTTGCATCTCATATTGTTCAGGAAGCATTAATTTCCTGCCCATTGTTTCCTGGGTTTCATCAAGGGCAAACCCTAGAGGATCAGTAGCAATTTCAAATAAAATATTCCCATATTCCCTAAAATAAATAGCATTAAAATAATTGCGGTCTCGAACTGGTGTAACTTCATATCCATTTTCGGCAACATACTTTTGCCAATCCAATTGATCCTGATTATCCACTGCCCTCCAGGCGATATGATGGACCGTTCCCACACCCAATCGCCCCCGTCCAACTGGAGTTAATTTAAGATCGATGATGTTTCCAATATCAGCAGAAGACCGGTAACGGAGAAAATCCCCTTCCTGACCTGCAACTTCAAGTCCCATAATGTTTTCCAGCAGATCAGCGGTCTTCGCTGGCTGTGTTGAAAAGAGAACTGCACCGCCAAATCCTTTTATTGCTGTTTCAGGTGTAACCTCTCCGAAAGTCCAGGAATTTCCTTCCCCTTCTTCTCTTTCAACCATCTCCAAATGAAGTCCATGAGGATCATCAAATTCCAGATATTGCTCATCAAATCGTTCCATTTTTGTATAAGGAACATTAAATTTTTCAAGCCTTTCTTCCCAGAACTTCATGGCACCTGGTGGAATGACATACGAAGTGACTCCTGCCTGGCCGTCGCCAATAATCCCTTGACGCGCACCTCCCCAAGGAAAGAATGTAATGATTGTTCCTGGTTTGCCGCCCTCATTTCCAAAGTAAAGGTGATAGGTGCCTGGATCATCAAAATTGACCGTTTGCTTGACTAAACGCAATCCTAAAACTCCTGCATAGAAATCTGCATTCTCTTGAGGATGGCCAACTATTGCCGTTATATGATGAATCCCCATTGTTTTTTTACTCATAATTTTCACACTCCTCCTACAATCACCCCGGTAAATGTTCTCCCTGACATGTTCGCTTTATTTTAGCTATATACTTATCATCTTCCTCAGACTCTAGAACAATCGAACAAACACAAGAATTCTTGTTGGTTAACTTATAATCTTGTCGGCTGTAAGCAGAATGTTCCATGATGAATAAGAGGGCTCCTATTGCGTGCAGGGATCCCCGATTCTCAAACGATTAGTCAGATGCCTAACCTGCTATCAATTCAGTAATACAATGTTTTATACAAGCTGAAAAGGAACAAAGATTAACAACCGAAAAGCATACTCTTAATAATTTTAATTCGAGGTCTTTTAGAATAAAAGGAAATCCAATGCATATCGGCCAGGGCCAATTAATGCGATACCTATGGCTACAGAGATTAAAGTTAAGTTATATTCATATCCATTAGATGTTGCCCATAACCCATTTGAACCATGCACCTTTACGATTGCCATTAACATAGTTCCCGCAATCATTAGCGATGCCAATGGTGTTAAAAATCCTAAAGTAAACAAAATTCCCCCGATTAGTTCTGCTAGCCCTGCAAAAAGGGCCATTAATACTCCTGGCTTCATTCCAATGGAATCAAACCAGCCTCCGGTTCCCTTTAATCCATGGCCCCCAAACCAGCCAAATAATTTTTGAGCTCCGTGACCAATGAATAATACGCCAATTACAAGTCTAATAATGAATAAGCCTAAGTCCATCATATTAAATTCCTCCTAATGTTATTTATCTCGAATTCAAGATATACGACAAAAATTTAGTGACCTTCTACTTTCTTTTCCGTAAGCTGGCTATTGCCACAATTAAATTAACTAAGTGAATTTTTTGTTTCTTTTTGGAACCGATTTCCGCTATCTGGATAAAATGATTTACCAAATAGGTTTAACATTTTGTTTTCTTTGAGCACTCTTTAATTTTTCTGGAGTTACATCATCTCCTATAGGATCAATGACGGTTGTGTTTAATAGCAGTTCTTCCATAGATCCTCGGAATTTTTGAATATATTGACTGCGCAAAATGACTAATTCATCATTTTCAACTTGTGTTAAGCCTTCCTTTTTTCTTTTGCCTGAAAGTTCGTTTATTCGTATTAACATTTCATGCATAAGAATTACTCCTTTCCAGCAATAATTCGATCAAATATCTCGAAATCAGATATCTTGAATTAAAGATAATTTATTTTATTAAATTTGTCAACACTCCTCTCCTAATTATGCAATTTATCATTGTTTTTCGCCTCTGGAATGATAATAGCCCAAAGGTTTGCAGTTCTTTACCAACACGTTTTGTTATTCTTTGTGATGATCTGATGTTTTTAAAGCAGAGTTCAGACACTTGGATTATTTGACGAGGATAATGATATTCACTCAAAACGGCTCCATAAGTCTATGAACCTTCCGCATGATCGCGGACGATTCCTGTTATCGTTAACATCATAAACCGCACCTCCTTTTATATCGCCATCCGTTCATAATTTTTTCCAAAACCGGAAACAATAAGCGAAATACGACACATAAACAATAGTGCTCTTTGGGCTTTCTTTCAAAGTCGCTTTAAAGGAATTTCTCCGAATGGGAAATCAGGGACATTAAATTGGAACCTGGTATGCTGGTTAGTACGCCCCAATGCTGTATCTTTCTGATGAAAAAACTGCACTTAAGCGATATTATCTGCCAAAGGCTGCAGTTTTGACTGAAGCGATTTAGCTCACATTTGAAAAGCATGCCGCTCTTGCTGCGGATCAGGGATCCTTTTCAGCTTAGCAAGAAATAGCTTTACCGCAGCCAGTGACCAATCACGAAACGGAGGTGAGCCAGATTCAGGAGCAGCCACTACCAGACAGATTGAAAATATCTCCATTTTTGGTTTTTTATTTAATTATTTCTATGCAAATTGGCATTGGAGTTCTCGGCTATCAGAGAAATATCGCAGAGAATGCAGGCTTTGATGCCTGGATTTCCATTCTGTTTGCCGGGGGATGCATACATGTTCTAGTTTGGATGATATATAAAATTGCCGAAACGGTTGAAGGGGATTTTGTGACAGCCCATACCTACCTTTTTGGCAATTTCATCGGCAAAGCAATCAGTTCCATTTTCATAGGGTACTTTTTTTTGTATGTATTAGCTATATTACGAACCTTTATCGATGTCATTCAAGTGTGGATGTTTCCGGATTTGAGTACTTTCTGGTACTCTTGTGCCTTCATGATACTTTGTGTTTACATCATTTTTGGCGGGTTCAGAACGGTAGTAGGGATAGCCTTTTTCGGCCTGGTATTGCCTGCTTATCTCCTCCTCACCTTTGGCTTTGCTGTTAAATTCTCAAACTTCTATGAGCTTCTCCCAATTTGGGATCATTCAGTGAAGGACCTTCTCGTCAGTTCCTATAAAATGTCACTTACCTTCATTGGATTTGAGATTGTTCTGTTCACTTATCCTTTTATAAAGGAACCTAAGAAATCCAAAAAGTGGGCCCACCTTGCTGTTTTCACCACTACCTTAATCTATACAGTGCTGGCAGTCATTACCTTTGCCTATTATTCGGAAGAACAGCTTGCTAAACAGGTTTGGCCCACTTTGACCATGTGGAAAATCGTTGAAATGCCATTTGTAGAACGTTTTGAATATATCGGAATTGCAAACTGGAATTTAATTATGCTTCCGAATGTGTGTATAGCCATTTGGATTTGTTCCAGGCTAATTAAAAGGATTTTTAATATTAAGCAAAAAATCGGTGTGTTTTTTATTGTCGGTGCTTTATTAATTCTGATTATCTTTGTTGATTCACGTGAAAAGATTAGTGTGCTTAATGACTATTTTGGAAGGGCAGGGTTTGGATTTACATTCATTTATATCCCCTTGTTCTTTGTCGCCATCATGATTGCCAAGAAGGTAAAAAAGAAAGGGAAAAAGAAAAAGAAGGGAAAAGGATAATGGGGATGTAAGCAGTGGAACGTAGAATCCGCAGCGGCTAAGCGCCAAGGAGGCTCAAAGCCCGCCCGCGTTAATAATTATAACAACTATTTATATGAAAAGAGCATTTTAAAGCCTCCTGACATATGAGTGATTTTGCGTTCTTATGCATGGCTTCAGGACCGTCTCATTCTTTCAGGAGGCAATTTTTTTATTCTAATCCCCCGCATTACAGGATGCTGCATCTTTAGCATAATAATTATAGCAGCAAAAAGAGAGAAAGGATTTCTCCTCTCCAAGATACAGCCAGTCATATTGCCCTTGGTCGTCTATCAGCTATAATTACCATACCGGACAACACCAGAGACCATTAACAGCATTAACGCAAAAATAACTATCGTGCCGATAGCAGCTAAAACATTAAGGATTGTATTGGCATTTGTACTAAATAGCCTGCGCAATACAATATAAATCCCAACTCCAATAATTCCGCCTAATGTATTCCCCAGAAGGTCAGTTATGTCACTGCCTCCTATCGCAAAGATGAATTGCAGTACTTCAAATAACAAGCTGGCACCGGCTACAGGCACTACCTTTTTCAAGAACGACCAATTTGGCTTCAGCATGCTGATATAAATGCCAAATGGTATAAACGCAAGTACATTTAAGATGATTTCATTACTATCGATTCGCCCTTCAGCATTAGCCGAACCTGCAAAAGGAATCAAGTTGATTTCCCTAAAATCCGTGAAATGACGCAAATCTTGGATTGAAGACTGCATTTTGAAGGGAATGATCCATATTAACACCAATAAATAGATGGCCAGCAGGACAGCCGTTATTTTAGTTTGATTGTGTTTCATACTTTCCATTGATCCCCTTATCTCCTCTATACGGTACTTAACGTATTTTCCATTCACAAACCATTGACAACTCATTCTCTTTTAAATGTGCAGTAAGATTGCCTCGCATCTTGGTCATGAGACTTTTAGCGATCGCCAATCCCAATCCTGTGCTTTTTTCCGTTCTTGTTTTGTCCCCTTTGTAAAACCGGTCAAAAAGATAATGGATATCTTGTTCATTCAGCTGATCAACCTGGTTGCTTATGATCAGTTGGACAGCTGCAGGCAGTTTTTTAAGGCGGATGGAAATGTTCCCCTTTGAATGTTTAATGGCATTGACCACTAAGTTTTCGATCACTCGTTTCACGGCAGAGACGTCCCCGATGATCGATATCTCTTTTTCCGGGATTTGAAGAGCAGGCTCAACGCCCTGCTGATTGAATTGCTCATAAAACCCTACCAGGACTTCTAAAAGAAGATGGTTCAGCACCATTTTTTCAGGCTTTAAAGGATAATCAGCAGATTCAATAATGGACAGCTCGAAAAAATCTTCCAACAAAGCCTTTAAACGTAAGGCCCCCCCTTTTACAACAGAAGTATACTCTGCTTTTTTCTCTGAGGATAATTCGTCTGATTCCAAAAATTGAATATACCCTAAAATAGACGTCATAGGCGTGCGGATATCATGTGATATATTCGCAATCGCCTGCTTCAATTCATTTTCTTTACGGCGTTTTTCTGCATTTGCCTGTTTGGTTACATCAATTTGCTGGTTGATTTCTTTCACAAGGTTTTCGATATCCTTGTCAAAAAAAGCAAGATCGAGTTTTTTCTCTGTTACACCATTATTTAACTCGTGCAATTGCTTTCCAGCTCTTTTTATTTCTTTTTTCAGCAAATAAAGACGAGTGAGAATAAATACAGTTATGATGATTAAAGTGACAGCCAAATAAACGATGATTCCCACCCGCTTTCCTGCTTACTTAATTTCCTTCTTTAAAAATATAAAACTGCCGATTAGCCCAGCAGCAACATAGGTTATCAATGGGACCAGCAACATCTTAAGGAATTCTCCAGACCCAAATTCAGGTTCTGAAATATCCAGATAAAGCTTAAACGCAGAATGATTATAGATGGTTTCAAATAACGAAAACTCCTGGCCCAGCATGTATAAAATACTGTCAATCAAAATAAAAAACAAGATTAGAAACCCAATTGTCTTTCCTGCATCCGTAAATATGCTTGCAGCCAATGCCATTATAGATGAGAATGCTGCTGCATATAGAATTGTTAATCCCAATGTTCGAAGAAAAAAACCTAAATCCGGCATGTCATGAAATCCAGATAATATCGCTGTAAGACCAGTCATCACAACAGGGAATATCACTGAAATAATGGCCGCTCCTAATGAAAAGACAAATAATTTAGCAGAAAAGAGACGAAACCTGCTATTCCCGGAAGCACCCATGCTTTTCATTGTACCAATTGAATATTCGCTGGAAATAAAGAAGCCTGCGAGAATACAAGGAACTAATCGTACAATATAATTATTTCCTCCAAGAGCTGTAGACGTGTAAAGATCTTTCACCGAAACCGGATCTGTTCCAAATGCTTCATCAAAGAAGATTAGCATTGGATAAAATACAGCAGCTGCGATAAGCCCAAACACCAATGTCCAAAATGCCCGGTCCTTCCTCAGCTTAAACAACTCAAATTTCAATAGATTACCCATGCTGAACACCACCGATCCGATTGGTAAAATAGGTTTCCAGGTCCTCACCCATCGGCATAAATTGCTCGATCAGCAACGCATTGTCTGTAAGTGCTTTTGAAACATTACTTGGTGCTTCAAGGTGGCTGTAAAGCTTAATGGTCCCATCAGGCAGAACTTCATAATGAGTGGTCCCGAGAACGGTCTCAATGATAGTGGCTGCTCTGTCTGGATTATCCACCTTTATTTGAATATACTGCTGACATTTTCCATTCAGCTCGCTTGCCGTTAATTGCTCCAGCAATTCCCCTTTATGAATGATTCCGTAGTGGGTGGCGAGTAAATGAAGTTCACTTAAAATATGACTCGAAATTAATATTGTAATTCCATATTCCTGATTGAGCTTCTTCAATAATTCTCTTATTTCCACAACACCCATTGGATCAAGTCCATTAATGGGTTCATCGAGAATCAGGAATTCCGGTTCACCTAACAAAGCAATTCCGATCCCAAGCCTTTGTTTCATACCCAATGAAAAATTCTTTGCTTTCTTTTTTCCTGTATCCTGGAGCCCAACAATCTCAAGTGTTTTTTGAATACATTCCTTCCCGGGAATCCCCTTTAACAGTCTGTGCGCTTCCAGATTATCAGCTGCACTCAAATGCGGGTACAATGCTGGACCCTCTATTATCGTCCCAATTCTTCTTCTGGCCTCAATCAGCTCTGTTTTATTACTTTGCCCGAACAACTCAATCTTCCCTGTTGTTGGAAAAGAGAGTCCTGTTACTAATCGAATTAGTGTTGATTTACCTGCACCGTTTTGCCCGATAAAGCCATAAATGGACCCTTTGTTTATTGTAAGATTTACTTTATTAAGGGCCAATTGGTTTTTATATTGCTTGGTTAAGTTATTCGTTCGAAGCACGAATTCCTCCAAATCGTTTCCCTCCTTTATGTGATGCTTTTAGTTTAGAAAGGAAATCATAAAAAAGAGTTAAGAAAAGTCTTAAGAAAGTCTTAAGTTTTTAATTTATATCCTACTCCCCAGACAGTCTCAATATATTCTTCATGCGGATTCGCTTTCGATAGTTTACTCCTGAGATTACTCAAATGAACGCTGATGGTGTTGTCATCTCCATAGTATTTCTCATTCCACACACTCTCGAACAAATTGGCTTTCGTGAAGACTTTCTTTGGAGACGACAGGAGTAACGTTAAAATGGCATATTCCCGTGCTGTGAAAAGAATCTCTTTTTCATTGACAACTACTATTTGTGATTCTGTATTGATTCTAATATCTTTATAGGTCAGCTCTTTAATATGTAATGTCTGATTCATGCGCCGATATCTGCGCAGATGGGAATCAATCCTCGCCGATACTTCTTCTATATCAAACGGTTTCGTTATATAGTCATCTGCTCCTGTTCGCAATGCCTCTATTTTGGTTTGCTGCTCACTTTTCGCCGATATGATCATTACCGGAACAGGTAACTGCTCACTTATTTTTTCAAGCAGCTCTTCTCCTGACATTCCAGGGAGCATTAAATCCAGCAGGACCATATCCCAGCTGCGTTTTTCCAAGTACAGCATTGCTTCGGTTCCAGAGAATGCAGGCTGTGGCCTATATCCGCTATTTCGTATAATGTTACATAACAATGTATTGATATCATTATCATCTTCTACAACTAAGATGTTTATTTCATTTTCCATATGATCGACACCTTACAATTAATTTAGCGACTCCTATTTTATACCACTACCGTGTGAATCGCCATTTTAATAATATGAGATTGATTTTTTTTTGAACGACCGTACTCAAATTAAAACATGAGTAAAAATTATCAGGCAACTAACCAAAAGAATTGTCGTGGAATATGTGATAGCGACTATCGCTTAATATGAGTACGCTTAAGCCTCAATAAAGAGGAATTGCTGGAGATAATCTTATTCATTCAAGTACTTTACGGCTTGCCAGGACTAAATAGTTCCACTCCTTCAAGCTCAAAAATCTCGAAAAAAAATGCTTCAGGTATATATTTAATCCAACCTTACTTTCATAGATCAAAACCGGCAGCTGTTAAAGATGTCGAAAACATTATTATTCTTCGTCAAAGCCTATTAATTGCACTTCGAACTTATCATCCTCAAAACTGACCATAGCATGAATCCTGTTGTCCTCATTCCCCTTTTCGTATCCAAAGAGAAAGATTTCGGTGCCATTTGTGCGAGTAGTAAACTCATGCTCATTTATAACGACATTCATCCCCTTTTTCTCGTTGAAATACTGAACTGCGGATTCAGTAGACTTCTCTATGATTCTTTCTTCTTCTTCCTTAGACATATCACTACACCCCTGCAAAATTAATGCTGCCATAATCAATAACAGGATTCTCTTTAACATCTCCATTCCCCCTACCACTTCGGACCGGAATTAATCTCAGCCCGCATGAGCGAATCCAGCCTCTTTCTAGTCTGGATTATATCATACCGTTTGTCTTCCAAACGATGAATCTTTTAAGAGAGCTCCAGGAAGAAATCTGCCGACCATTGACTTGCCCGTTCTTTTGCTTCTCCTGCTTTCCAGCTATATAGCTGTTCCATGCTATCCCTGTATTAAGCTGAGTCTCTCTAAGTTTTCCTACGAAAGTATCAAGCTCACTTTCAGCAACACTATGATTTTGAATGTCATTTAGGTATTGAGATATATTTTTTTCATCCATCATACCAGCTTATCCGCCTCTTTAAATTCTTTTGCTGCAAATCTTAAATAATGGCTAAACTTTAACGTTTCTTCATTCAGTCAGTTCTCTAATCTTGTTATTTCATTAAGCAATTCATAGCCAATCTCAATCGTTTAGAAACTCCATACATCTTCCAATCCCAGCGGAACCGTTTTCCCTCTTCTAATCTTCCGCTGCTTTTGGTAAACCAGAATTTAGTAGTAATCGAAGGATCGATAAAAGCTTCAAAGACCTCATGAACAGGTTTTCTGATAAGCATTTCTACTTTTGAAAATGATACCTCGTTTAGGTTTGTCATTATGTTTACTCCTTTATATCCTTTCAAATAATAACAAGATTATCCTATTCTTATATATATTTTCATATATAAACGAGCCAAAAAAAACGGCTTTGACAGTTTCACAAAGCCGTTTTTCTCCTATTGTATGTATTAACCGTGATGTCCTTCAGTATAAATTTGGAAGGTTACATCGAATTTATCTTTAATGACCCCGTAAGCAGGACTAAAACTAGTTTCTGATATCGGCATTAGAACTTGTCCGCCATCCTGTAAGGCTTCAGAAACTTGTCGCGCTTTGTCCGCATTGTCAAACGTAATACAAATAGTCACCAGGTTTCCCTCTTGAGCTGGATGTCCTGGGAATGTATCTGAAAACATAATCGCTGATTCTCCAACCCTTATTGTACCGTGTGCTACAAGGTCCTTTGCATCCTCTGGTAAAGGAAAATTCGGGTCAGCAGGCATTTCACCGAACGTAATCACTCCTAAATTCTCGGCACCAAATACCTTTTCGTAAAATCCAATTGCTTCTTTTGCATTTCCGTTCAGCTGTAAATAAGGAATAAATTTCATTCTGTCAGCTCCTCTATCATATTAGAAGTAAGCACTCCAAGTAATATTATAACCAACACGCATAAAAAAGACACTAAGATTCTGAAAATTATAAATGTTTAGCTATTTCAAATCTATATACAAATTTGATACAATCAAATAGATTCTATAAAAGGAATGATTCGAATGAAGAAAGCAGACAACCAAGCCTCCTAAATTTACGTTAATATAAAAAGTTTAGGAGGCATGTATAATGAACTTTCATAAAATTGATTTAGACAACTGGAAAAGAAAAGAGATATTTAATCATTTCTTGAACCAGCAAACAACTTTTAGCATGACCACAGAAATTGATATAAGCAATTTATTCCGCCACATAAAACAAAAGGGATTTCTACCCAACATTTATTTTCTTAGCAGCAACTGTCGTAAATTCAAATGCAGCATTTAGAATGGCTTACAATAGTGATGGAGATTTAGGTTATTGGGAAAAGATAGATCCCCTATATACGATTTTTAATCGTGAATCTGAATCATTCTCTGGTATTTGGACGCCAATAGCGAATAGCTTTGAAGTATTTCATGATATGTACCTTGCTGATGTAGACCAATTTAATGGTACAGGAAAACTGTTTCCGAAAACCCCTATTCCAGAAAACACGTTTAGTATTTCGATGGTACCTTGGACCTCATTTACCGGGTTCAACTTAAATATCAATAATAATAGTAATTACCTTCTCCCGATTATCACAGCAGGGAAATTTATTAACAAAGATGATTCCATTTTTTTACCGCTGTCTCTGCAGATCCACCATTCCGTTTGTGATGGTTACCATGCAGCAATGTTTATGAATGCGATTCAGGAATTAGCTGATTGCCCAGATGACTGGATTAAATAGAAGAAAAAAGACCGGCTTTTTTAAAAAAGGATTCCGTTTTTTGAGGTGCTTTTCTAAAATTCCGCATCGAAATATTAGTTCTCTTGACATCTTAAATGACATATAAAAAGCAAAACTCGCCCCAAAACCGGGCGAGTTTTCTTTGTAATGAATTTCGATTCTTCTTAAACTAAAGCCCCCGATAGTTTAAGTGGAATTCTTCACAATCTTTTAAGTGGTAGCATACAAGAAATTAACATTTTTACTTTCTTAACTAACCGCCCCTTTAGTTGAACAAAAAAAGCCGCCTGATTTAGCAGCTGATCTTGAACAAAAGCCCCCTATTGTTTAAGTCATCCATTCTTAATATAACTCCATTCCTTTTAATTTGTTGCTCCAATATTTGAATGGATTAGAAACTCCTAAAAGAAAAAGGATACTAAACCATAACTGGGTGAATTTTTTATAAGAAATTTATTCCACTCCACTTTCCAAAATCCTAAAAGTCCTCTTTTCACAATTAATTTCTGCCAATGCTCCATATGGCAGTATGAACTTAGGTTCAGTATGGCCAAAATTCAAGTTATAAAGAATCGGCAAATCCTCCAAATCAAATTCATTCATTACTTTTTGAATTATTTCTTTATATTCCTCATAATACTTCTCATCTTGTGGTTTACCGAAAATGATTCCATTTGCTTTTTGTAGAATGCCTTGTACAGCGTAATTTCTCAGCCAATACTTAATATGATCTGGTTCTGGTTTTTCTTCCGATGTTTCAAAGAATAGTATGCTATTCTCCCAATATTTTATTTCAGGCCAAAGTTCTGTTCCTTTTGCAAACTCTAGTACCTCGATACAACCACCAATCAAATTTCCTTGTGCTACACCTGAACCTTGCAGTACCTCGTACCCTAAATTTGCCTGCATTGTTCGTCTCTGGTTCTTAAGCTCTTCTATCCATTCTAACCGCTCACTGGTCCATTCAATAGCTGGTTGAATTTCACCAATTACCTCATTTGAAAAGAGTGTTCGATTCACCATTTCAATCGTATATGGATCCATCTCCACATTTTCAGCAAAATCGGTTAAAATTGCTGGACCATAATAAGAAGAAATTCCGGCTTTAAGACAAAATAAATGTGAAATGGTCACATCAGAGTAGCCCATAAATATTTTCGGGTTTTCACGTATAACATCAAAATCAATATAGGGAAGTAAGCGAATACTATCTTCTCCACCAATATTTGCAATGATTCCTTTTATACTCTCATCCTTAAAAGCGTTCATCAAATCTTCAGCACGCGCTTGTGGACTTTTGTAAAGATAGTCTCCCCCTTTCAAACTATTTGGCATTGGAATAACTTTTAGTCCAAACATATCTTCTAATCTCTTTACACCTTGTTCATATCTCCATCTAAGTGTTGGTTCACCTGCTCCTCCCCAAGAAGGACTTACTGTTGCAACATAATCTCCCGGTTGCAATTTTTTTGGCTTAATTAACACATTAACTCCCACCCTTTAAATAACTGGATAATTTACGTATGGAATTATTTTATATAATCTGATGGTACCACTGAATCCATATTGTGGAAATAACTTTTTGAACTAACTGCCCCGTTAGTCGAATAAGAAAATGGATTGCCGCAGCACCCCTCCCTCTTTAACTCTTGCATCCGTTCGTTTAAGTGTAAAAACTCACAAACACTTAACTTTCTAACAAAACTTGAAAATCTTTAACATAAACTGCATTTCCAGTAATTTGAACATCAAATGATTCCTTATTTTTGGCAACTTGTACTACAATCCGACCATCTTTTTCAATTTCATGACCTTGTTCAACTATTAGATTTAAAGGTTCTATTAAATTGGTTTTTATGTATTTTGCATAATAAGCTCCCATTACCCCAGAAGCTGTACCAGTTACTGCATCTTCAATTGTTCCTGAATATGGTGAAGAGAAGTGTCGAGCGTGCATATCAGCATTAGAATCATACGTTTCAAGACAAAAAGGATGAACAGATGATTTTGGCATTTCCTTTAAAATTTTAGGAAACTGCTTATTATTTGGTTCCATTTTTTGAAAAGCATCAAGTTGTTTTATCGGTATTAGTAGAGTCCAGGTACCCGTACTTCCATAAAGTATTGGTAAATCATCATGAAGGTCTGATTCATTTATTCCTATTGATTTTGCTAAATCTTCTTTTGAACCTGTAAAGTCTTTGAATTGTGGAGGAGCCTGTTTCATCGTTATAAGTATTTCGCCATCAATAGATTCGTTAATTTTAATTGGTAGAATGCCAGCGTTTGTTTCGATTGTTAACTCTGTTTTATCCCCCAATATCCCTTTACTTTTTAATGCATAAACAGTCGCAATTGTGGCATGACCACATAAATTCATTTCATGACCTGGTGTGAAAAACCGAATTCTATGGTCAGCTACATCCGATTTAATTGGAAAAGCAGTCTCATTAAAGCCAACTTTAAAAGCTATCTCTTGCATTTCTGTTTCTGATAATTCAGCTCCATTTAACACTACTCCAGCAGGATTTCCCTTATTAGGTTCTTTACTAAACGCATCATAATGATAAACTGTTATAGATTTCATAACCCATCCCCCTAAATTCAAATAAAGTCTTTTTCATTATTTTACCATTACTTTTTAATTTCTTGTTCAACTACCCTGTCCCTTTTGTTAAATAAGAAAAAGCCGCCTAGTTTGGCAGCTGTTCTAAATATATGCAACAGTTAGCTTAATAAGCATTATTCTTCTTCAATGTCATCACCATCAACCAACGTATCATTTATTTGCGTTATGACAGTTCCTTTTGGTAAGTTCGCAATAAATTGATCAAGTGGAAAATATTTTTCCTCGTTGGAAAATAAATAAAAACCAGCTCCATCGTGAAAAACAGTAATAAAACTAGTTTCTGCTTCTATTTTGAAGGTCGGAATGGACCGTTTCCTTTTTCTAAACCACTCAATAACTTCCTCAGCTTTGAACTTTAAATTGTCGGAAAAGGAAATTGAATAAAACTCATTTTGAGTTGGAAGCCAATATGTTTCATTTATTAATTGAGCTAAAGAATCCGAATCATCAATCTTAGTAGTAAAGCAAGGTGGGTGATATTGGTGTTTCCCAGAGAAATCATAATAAAATCGCTTTTCTTTAAGGATGTTTAACCTAAAATCGATATTATTCTGTTTTAAAAAAGTGATATATTCTTCAGCTTGTTCCTCATAAACAATAAAGGTAATAAATAATGGATACCTATTTTGCTGAAATAAAAAATCCAGTAAAAAGTTTTTATTTTCATCCACATAATTTTCCCCATCAGCACCGACAAAATAGGCAGAATCCAATTTTCCATCCAATCTTATATAATGTCCTAAATTATCGAGAAACTCGTTTGAAACTGGTTCTTCTACAATCCATATTTCCGCCATATTTACTCCTCAGTATTTATTAAAGTCTGATTTTCTTTGATACTTACAAATGTTACAATCAAATTCTCCAGCTTCCTCTATTCCTTAAAACCTTCTAAGAGTTATATTTACACAAGAACAGATAGTATTCCTTCTTTAACTAACCTGCACCGTTAGTCGAATAAGAAAAAGGTCTGCTGGACCTAACTGGATATTCAAGTCTTGCACTCTTTAGTTAAAGAAGAAACTTTATTCGATCCCTTAAAGAAGCTTACACTTGCTTAAGCCCCTTTGTAGGATTCGATGCCTAATTCTTTTAAGTCCTTACACATTTATAATGTTCTTCCTGTTGCAGCAACAACATTTATTCCTTTGTTTTTCAATGATTTAATAGCTTCAATAGCCGAGTATGGAATGCTGCCATCTTCATGGCTTGTAATAGTTTAATAGGTCCTATAAAAAAAGAGCAACCAGTAAAAACTGGTTAACTCTATAATACGAACGCACCCCGTTAGTTTAAGTATCTAAAGAAATTTTTAATTGCATCCATACGTATCTTATGACTACAATCCTCGCAACAAAAAATCTTAGCCTTATTTTCCTTAAATTGTTTATAATTTAGTGAACCTTCGTATACTCTGAATATCCTTTTACAACTATAACAAAGTACCTCATAGTAAATCATTAGATCCTCCTAAGCGACACATTACTTTTTAGTTGATTTATCGAAGATTGTAACCAGTTCTCTAGTGTAATCCTTAACATCTAAATTAGGCTTTCTCGTTAATTCAAGGGTGAACCCGTCAATGGCACTTCTTATTGTTAACGCCATCACTCTTGCTGATGATTTGGTAAATTCTCTGAAAACTCCTTCTTGCATCCCTAGGGTAAGAATATTTTCAATCGGAAGTAGAATAGCTTCATCATGGTCTGCTGCAAACTGAAGTTTACCATCAGCAGTTCTCTTATTAGAAACCGTTTCAATAACAGCGAAAACATGCTGGCGATTTTCATCTATAAATGTAAGGTTGGATTCAATATACACCCGAAGCATGTCTTTAGGAGATTTTTGAGCTTCTATTCTTGGAGCAATATAGGCTTGCCAAGCCAAATAGTATTCGATAGGTATTTGCTCCAATAAGTCCTCTTTATTTGCAAAGTGATAAGAAATAACCCCCTTACTGATATTTGCACGCTTTGCAATTTGTCCTATAGAGGCTTGAGCGTAACCTACTTCTGCGATTGTTTCAATCGCACATTCCACAATTTGAGCTCTGCGGGCTTTTTCGATGAATGATAATTCTTTTTGGTTAGTTGGTTTGTTTTTTTTACTCATGCACTAATTTTAGTACAGTCGTACAAACAGTTCAAACAAAAAAAAACCATTTAGTTGAAGATTATCTAAATGGTTTTATGCAAATATCCTGGACCATTAGTTCAATAATACCTTAGTCCATAATATGGCCCGATTGTTGAACACAAGTTGAACATCGATCTTCAACTAAACTGCCCCG